>JBGCDP010000160.1:0-44801 GCA_045105475.1 Anaerolineae bacterium | reverse complement strand
GCATTTAACGTTGAATCTTCCAACATTGGGGGATTGGTACGTGACACCAACGGCAATCCGGTCCCTTATGCCAAAGTGGCTCTAAAAGATACGGGGTTTATGACCCAAACCAATGCTGAAGGGCAGTTCCGATTCTCGGGTTTAAGCCATGGGCAATACCGCCTGCAGGCGTGGCAAAGTGGATTGCTGACCCCGCCACGGCAGGATGATGTGACTGAATTCAACGTTGAGATTCCGGGCAAACAAGAGAATTTCAATATTCATATCAAGGTCAATGCACCTGATGACCCGCCCATTTAATTTTTTTAATCGCAGGCGAATGCGCCTGTTTTACCAATGTTACTAAGAGTGGCACTTAGTCCGCTCAATTTTTGAAATCCTAACGGAGTATGTATGGCAACGACTTATCAATCTCCCGGAGTTTATGTTGAAGAAGTGGATCGGGGAACGAAACCGATTCAGGGGGTAGGCACCTCGACCACCGGTTTTGTCGGCATCACGGCCGAAGCCAGCGTCAAGCGCCGCGATCCTGAAACCGGGGAAGCGATCGTCATCGAGTCACGACTCAACAAACCCACCCTTGTTACCAGTTGGATGAGCTACACCAAAATTTATGGTGAGTTTGTCGATGGTGCTTATCTACCGGATGCGGTATATGGGTACTTTGCGAATGGCGGTGGCGCTTGTTTTGTCACCAGTATCCGAGCGTTAGACGACCAAGGCGATGAGGCGAAAGCGGCTTCAGTTGCGGTTCCAGCGGCGAAGGGCAACAGCTTTACAGTTGTGTCAAAAATCGCAGGGGATGTCGGCAATAACCTGAGCGTCACCATCGCCAATGATGTTGACGGCGAAGGCAAAGCGACTGGCACGTTCTCGATGACAGTTGGTAGCCAGGTTGTCAAAGACCTGTCCATGAAAAAGTCTGATTCCGGCTACATCGGCAAGGCATCTTTTGATGCTATTGCTGTGGAAGAGATCGGCTCGGCCGGATCAACCCCAAACGAAGGGACTTGGCTTCTCGCTGGAGGTGGCAGCCCGTTACCGACGGCGGCCGACTTTATCGGTAATGCGACCCAACGAACCGGTATCAATGGATTCGAATCGGTCGATGAAATTCGCTTGGTTGTATGTCCCGACATTATGGCAGGCTATGACGGTAGTCAAGAAGCGAAAGAACGCATTCGTGGCATTCAAAAATCAATCGTCGACCATTGCGAACTGATGAAATATCGCTTTGCGATCTTAGACACCCCATCCGGTTTGAACCCTCAAGAAGTCATGGAGTGGCTCGAGTTTTTGAACATCGATAGCTCGTATGCTGGTTTGTATTATCCCTGGGTCGAAGTGCAAGACATCTTAAATGGTGGCACGAAATTGATTCCGCCAAGTGCCCATATCGCTGGTGTTTATAACCGTGTCGATTCGGAGCGCGGGGTGCATAAAGCGCCTGCAAACGAAGTGTTGCGCGGTGTTGTTTCGATGGAAGTTGATGTAAGCCGTCGGGAACAAGATTTCTTGAATCCGAAAGGGATCAACTGTATTCGGCCGTTTGCGGGACGTGGACTGCGTATTTGGGGTGCTCGCACCCTGAGTAGCGATGGTTCTTGGCGCTACATCAATGTGCGTCGCCTGTTTATTTATGTGGCTGCATCGATGGATCAAGGTCTGCAATGGGCTGTGTTTGAACCCCATGACTCAACCCTTTGGGCAAAAGTACGACGCGATGTCGATGCCTTTTTGCGCAATGTGTGGGGCAGCGGCGCCCTTTTCGGAAACACGCCAAATGAAGCTTATTACATTAAATGTGATGGTGAGCTGAATCCGGCCGAAGTCCGAGATGCTGGGCAATTGATTATTGAGGTGGGCATTAGCCCCGTTAAACCGGCCGAATTTGTCATTTTCCGTCTTAGCCAATGGGCTGGTATGGGCAGTGATGCGGCTGAGTAGAGGTTAAGACATGTCTAGAGTTTCAGTATTACCAGCAGAACGTGGTGCATCGGCCGATGCAATGGCGGATCCGTTAGTCTCGTTTCATTTTGGCGTGGACTTGTCGGGTAAATCGATCGGCTTTTTTATGGAATGCTCTGGCTTAGGCTCAGAGAACGAGGTCATTGAACAAAAGGTTGTCAATGAACAGGGTCGTGAGATCACGATGAAGATTCCCGGCCGTTTGAAGTGGGAGAACATCACTTTAAAACGGGGAATCACCAGCGACATGACGATCTGGGATTGGCGGGCGATGGTGATTGACGGCAACGTCGATACCGCGCGTATCAACGGTTCAATCATTATGTACAACATGTTGGGTGACGAAGTGGCTCGCTGGAATTTCATCAACGGATGGCCAGCAAAAGTGACCGGCCCGTCTCCCAAAGCAGACAGCAACGAGATTGGGGTTGAAGAGTTGACCATTACGCATGAATACATCGAACGTGTTTCAGCGGGTGACACAGCTGTTTCGGCCGCAAGCTAGTTTTCAGTAAACAGTGAACAGTTGTCAGTCACCGCTTTTCCGACTGACAACTGTCTGCTGACCACGAAATCATGGTTACAGAATACGAATTTAATCTCCCAGTTGGTTTTGTCGATCAAGCCGGCCAGCATCAACAATATGGCCGGATGCGTTTGGCGACGGCAGCCGATGAGATGGACGCCATCGAACAACTCGATGGGCAACATCCGTCACGGCTCCCCCTGTTCCTGCTTGAGCGGGTTGTGACTCAATTGGGAAGCTACGGCGGCGAAACAATCGACCCACATTTTTTGCAGCAGCTGTACGCGGTTGATCTCGCCTTTATGAGCGACATCTATCTGCAAATTAACAGCCCGGCCCAAAGTGGTCAGGTGCAAGGCTAGTTAAAAACATTGTGCAAAAACGAACGTCTCCAACACCTTCACTAGCTCCTAGCCATTCGAAGAAATCAGGATTGCATCGGGTGAATAGCAAATTGGTTGATGAGATCACGGCCCGAATTTATTTGCGGCTTCAGTTTGAACTACGCATTGAGCAAGAGCGTTTACGCAGAAGGCTTTGAAGACTTACCTCTCCTTTTAGATCAGATTAAAATTTTTTGATGACTTCATCTACTCGAATTTTCCGCCAATCGATTAACGCTTATGAGCCGGCCGTTGGCTTTCGATTTCTGGTCCAAATCAATGGCCAAACCATTGGTGCCTTTACCGACTGTAAATTGCCAACCGTGGCTTGGAAAACCCAAGAAATTCAAGAAGGCGGTTTGAACACGCATACGCATGAGTTAATCGGCCCGCGCAAAAAGTCAAAGATGGTGCTTAAACGAGGTGTGGCGATCACCAAAGATCTAACCGCTTGGTATTCCGCGACTTTAAATCAAATTGTAGACAGACGCACGGTTGACGTGATGGTGCTCGATCATGATCGTAGCCCGCTTATTACTTGGTCGATTCAGAACGCTTTCCCCCTGAAATGGCAGGGACCCAAACTGCAAACAAAAGCGAAAACAATCGCGATTGAGAGTTTAACGCTTTCATGCGGCTTGATTCGCGTTTTTGATGACAACTAATTTGGTGCTGTTCTGGCTCATTGCACACTAAAACTTTGCAAACTTAACTCATGAACGCTTCTAAACTCAATGGTGCAGGTTGGCGACTTTTCCGCCACATCAACCGCTATTCAAATATGTCGGTGCTTTTTGGGAGCCGTTCGAGCAATCTTTCGGCCGGGCATGATCCTGCTTCTGCTGGTGAAAGTTCTGTTGCACGCTTTGACGAATCTTATGGCCATCCTGAGGCCGATATGACCGCACAGAACATTCATAACCCACAGTTTGTGGGGCGGCAAGCCAGTACGTTTATTGAAAGATCGCCTTCAAGCCAAACGAGCCAAGTTTCTTTCACTCCGACAAATGCACCCCCAGCAGCTAGCCTCAGTAGAACGCCATCGATTCAAGGTGAACCAGCTTCATTTGCTCCTGTTAACGGGCTGCAACTGCCTAGTCTTGAAAGATCACCAACTGTTACAAGAACTTTTCAGCCAGTGCAATCTACGCCAGTCAATAGCGGTCCAGTTTCTCAAGCAGGGGTACAACGTGTTCAACAGGGTGTTCCATCAACACCAAAAACAACACCAAATACTCCAGTACTGACTCAGGCCGGATCACCTTCGGCCGCTGCGCAAAATGTTTATCGGGCGCCTACGATTGCTCCAGCGGCTAATCCAGCAAATCAGTTACAACCTGCACTGCCAGCACCCACACTTCATGGTGTTGGCATTCATCGAGCTCCAGCGGCTTCACCTACGGCCGTGCAGAACACGGCACTGCCAACAATTCAACCTACAGCTCAATCAAATCAGTTAAACCGTCAATCGATCCAACCCGCAAGCCCTATTGTGGCACAGCGTCAATCTCCCCAGCTAAATAACGGCGGACCGAACCTGATAGAACGTTCACCTACTCAATCAGTTCAGCCTAGTGCTCAACCTATTCAGCCATCTGTTACACCTGAAGCTCCTCAAATTGATCGAGCGCAACAGGAACGGATGGGGCAAATTGCGACTCATAATCCTGACGTGGTGAAGGTGCCTAAAAACATTTCACCAACCCAACTTTGGAATGGGCTATCACGTATCAACGATTTTCATGCGTCGCGCCAAAATGACGAAGACTCACGCACCCCATGGGAGCGTAAAACGGTAGAAAAGAAGGTTGAACGGCCAAAGAAATTGCTGCGTAAAACCGCAATTGAAGAAGTTGGTCGGCCGTCGAAAAAGAAGAATCGAACCGCACCATCTGCTCCTCTAGCTGCAGCTCAAAGGTCAGCCGAAGCACCAGCAACAGGGATTCACGCTGATTTAAGCAACCCGACTGACTCAGCCGCAGTGTCATCCATGCAGGGCTCATCTGGTCAGGTTGATCCAGTGGTGAACCGGAGTGAGGGAGAGGGTTCAATTTCTAGGTCTGAACAGATGGGGGCGCAGACGCCTGAGGCTCCTTCGGCCGACGTATCGCCCCATACCCCATCTCTCGAAGATGTGTGGCCGGTTCAACGTTTGGATGAGCCTTCAGCATTGTTGCAACAATCTGATTCTGATCTGGCTCATCTAGATCCACCAACCCGGCCGCTGGTTAATCGGCAAGCCGATGCTTCAGCCGATGTTCAGCAGTTTGTGAACCGAGTTGAATCAGCCCAACCCTCCGACTCTTCTATCGATTTTGTCCCTCCTTCACGCCCTCGGCCGCAGGTTAAAACGAAAACCCGGCCGGTTGATCCCTTTGTGATTTCCCGCGAACCATCTGCTTCTTCTGACGCAGCTAAAGCTACTGGTGCTAGTCCAACATCGGAACCTGTTCAGCGTGAGCCACATGCGGTTCAGACTGAAATCGGCGCATTGCCCAGCGATTTATGGGGCTTGGTTGGCGATCAACCTCCTCCCCAAGCTGGCGTAGATCCGGTTACAAGGTCGGCCGACTTTGTGAGTCAATCAGCGGAACAATCAAATCTCGATCGTTCTGGTCAGCACCCAACGATTAGCGGCCCTCAATCATCAATCGTTGAGTCGGTATCCCGCAATGCACAAGCCGCTGGGCCAGATTCACCTGCTCAAATCGAGCTTAACCGCTCTGAGCAGGTGCCACTAGTTGGTGTACCAAGCACGGCACAGATTGAACCGACTTCTCATATGGAATCGGTATCTCGTGACTTTTTTGAAGATAGGTCAAGTTCAAATGCAGTTTCAGATGGGGTGTCGAATTTAGAGGGTCAAGCCTCTCAAGAAATTGTGCGCAATAGCCTAACGCGAAGTGAAGATACGGCCGCGGTGTCTACTGGGCAACCCGGTGCTGAGCCTCTGGCAAGAAACGATCAGCCTGCCCAAAAGGCTCACTTCTCATCTTGGGATTCGGCCGACTATCGGCCAGAGGCAGTGAACCGCCGAACTGAGATCGCACGGCAGCAATCGACGGCCGCTGAAGCGAAACCCTGGACACCGGCCGAACTTGGCCCATCTAGCTTCCGGCCGGTTATGCGGGCTGATGATTCGTTTGATGATCTGCTAAACGACAGCGAGCCGAATAATGATGAATTAAGCGATCCATCTTCGATTGGATCAGATGGATCAGCCTTTTTAGAATCGCCCCAAAATGAGTTTAAAGCTGGGCAATCGACGCAGGGGGCAATGGTGTTTAGTGAAAGTGCTGCGGCTGAAGCTGATGGAGGCAGTTCAACCTCGGTTGAACTATCAACGCCTGAGATGCCTCAAACGGTCACTGCCTATGCAGATAGTGACGAGGTCGAGCCTTTGATGAGTCAGGCTGAACCAAAAGCGGCCGCGCCAATCGTTCCACTTTACTCTGATGAGGATGTGGCGAACGAAAGATCAGAGTCACCCGTTTCAGTTTCGGTGACATCTGAGGCGGATGATGGCGGCACGGCTCAAGCTTTTGCTGACGAAGACCAGATCGGCACACTCACGGCCGAAGGTGACTCCAGTCAGAAAGAGTCAGGGCTTACACTCTATCCTGACGACGAATCAATTGCAGGGGATGCGGTTGAATTAAAAATTAAAATCGATGGTGGGGAAGAGCTGTTAATCGGCTTTGCAGATGGAAATCAGCTGAGCGACTTTGTCGATGCGGCCGCCACATCTGACCAGCAACTGGGACTGATGCTATTTGCCTCTGAGGGTGGCGATGGCGAAGAAGATTTTGAACCGGTTCCCTTTTTGCTCCAACGCCAGGGGGAGCAGGAGCTGATGATCGGTTATGCGGATGGTGCCACACTGGACGCCTTTTTGAGCGATGCCAGCGAAGTGGATCGTGGTCCAACTGCTCTCATTTATGCAGAGCAAGAAGCGGCCGACGAAGATCTTGAGAACCCGGCCGAAGTGCATTTTCGTTCGGCCGATGGGGATGATGTCCTGCTTGGTTTTGCAGATGCAGAGGCACTCGAACAGCTAATTCAAGCGGCCGATGAGGTCAGCGCTGAACAAGATTTAAATGAGTTAACTCACTTGGTTTACGGCCGTTTGCGCCATCAATTGTTAGTTGAGAATGAACGCTGGAGGGGACGTTAACATCGATGTCACGCCTTTCTGAACTGCGGGATCAAATCCGTGAAACCCAAGTTGAACTCGACGTTGCTAATAAAAATCTGGACGATGCGCGGACGTTCTCTGCTGAGAACCGTAGAAAAGGCTGGATATTTGTTCATACCGCTATCCGGCAAGATGAGATTATTCGGGATCGCCTGCTGCCGAAAGTTCAAGAACTTGAAGCCAAAATTCGCGCGTTAAAAGCGGCTGAAGACGATGAGCTAGAGGCTGAGCAGGTGCGCCGTGCCCAACGCACCGCGGTGATCAATCGGCAGAAACAAGCCAATCTGACTCATGGTGAGCTGGTACCCGCTACGCTTTATCCGGTTAACAACGAAGGGGTTCCTAAATCTTCGGCGTTACACACGTTGGTGCAACCGGTCTTTTTCCATTTCAACCCCAAAGAGTATTCACTCAAAATAAAAAACAAATACAGTGACAGCGGCCTGAATCAAAACAAAAACTACAACATTGAATTTGATTCTGAAATTGAGCCGCGCAAGCTTACTCTCAGTTCGATTTGGTTTGATACCACGGCCAGTGGTGAAGATGTGAGCCTGACGACTGACAAGCTGATGATGTATGCAGAGCAAGACACGGCCGGGGCTGATCTACGCACAAGTCTGGCAGTCTCAAATCCGACTTACGCCGCATTTGAATGGGGGACGTTCCGCTTTTTATCGGTGGTGGAGTCGGTCATGGTGGAGTTTATACGATTCCGGCCTGATGGGATTCCGGTGCGAGCGAAAGCCTCTTTAGGGCTTAAAGAATTTAAGCATCGTGCTTTGTACTCGAAGCAAAACCCGACGAGTGGCGGCCGACCCGAAGTTCGCCTGTGGAAAGTGGCGATGGGAGATCGGCTGGACACGATTGCGACGAAAATTTATGGGGACCCAACTGACTGGCGTCTTATTGCACAGCACAACAATATCTTAGACCCCTTTTCACTACAGCCAGGACGAACGCTTGAGATTCCGGCAAGGTGGCAAATCTAAATGAGTTGGAAGGCACAATATTACGCAGGCACAAAGCTAGGCGGCCGGGTTCTGGCTGAGCGAGTGGAAGCGAGCATCGACATTTCGAAAGCGGATGATTTGCCGCAGGAAGTCAAAGGGATTGCTGCTTCTAAATTTTCGGCACGCTGGACCAAATCGATTAATGGGCCGGGAACCTTTCGTTTTAACCTGACTTCTGATGATGGAATGACGGCAAAAGTTGACGGCCGTTCGTTCCATAGCATTAACCGATATACCAACCAGAAGTATGAACAAACGATCAAGCTAACAGCCGGCCCCCATGAAGTTATTGTTGAGTTTTTTAACAGCGGTGGCCCTTTTTACGCCATCGTTAGCTATGAAAAAATTGGCGGCCAAGATGCCCAAGATATTCAGCAGGCACGTCAAGCTGTCAATGCGGCCGGGCCAGTTACCCGTGGTGGGCTGCAACCGGCCCGAATTTATGAAGTTGACGATGAGGGTGAGCCGGTGAACGGATCACGCTACGGCATCATGTACTGCTCGTTTAATCCAAAATCCTACAAGATCAAAAAGACGAGCTCGTTTATCGGTAAAGGGTTAGACGACGATAAAAACTACGCCAAGCAGGGTGAAAAAACGACCAGCAAGCCGCGTGAGCTGACGCTAAAAGAGATTTGGTTCGATAGCAGTGAACCTGAAATCGGTCAACCGTACGAGGATGTAAGCAAAGAGGTTGAAAAGCTGATCGAGTTTGCGGAAACAACGGCCGCCAAGTACGAGGCGAATTTCCAACAGGCTGATACGGCCAAAGCACCGCCCCCTAAAATCGCGTTTATGTGGGGCAGATTCCGCTTTCTAGGGGTGATCACAAGCGTCAAAGTGAAGTACACCCTTTTCTCTGCCAACGGTATTCCATTACGAGCCAAAGTAGGGCTGAAGCTCAAAGAGTTCCGGCACCGACGCGTCTATCCGGCTCAAAACCCTACCTCTGGTAGTGACAAGCTGGAGCGTTTATGGCAGGTGCAGCAGGGCGAACGACTCGACCTGATTGCGGCCGAAGTGTATGACGATGCGACCCGCTGGCGCATGCTGGCCCAGCATAACGAGATCAATGATCCTTTAACTATCCGGCCGGGACAGTGGCTAAAAATACCTGCGATGTAGGAAGTGGTTATTAGTAAACAGTGGTCAGTCATTATCTTGATGGAAAGTGAACTGACAACAAAAAAACATGTCTGAACCAATAGCAGAACTAACCAGTCAAATTTATGTCAAACGTGCCGGATCCGTGGTGCAAAACACGATCATGGTGCGTTTAACCGAACTTGTTGTTGACCAGCATTGCCAGATGCCCAACATGTTTATGCTGCGCTTCCAAGATCGTGAGCTACAGCTCATCGATGAAGGAATTTTTGACCTGCATGAAGAGATCGAGATCGGAGCCACGATCAATAACAAACCATCCCGCTTGATGAGTGGCATCATTACTGCGATTGAACCATCGTTTTCGGCCGAAGGTTCGGTTGAACTGGTGGTACGTGGTTACGATAAATCGATCCAACTTTATCGTGAGCCGAAGTCACGCGCATATCGGAATAGTCGTGATAGCGACATCGCTCAAAAGATTGCGGGTGAGGCTCACTTACGGTCAAGCGTTCAGGCGACCTCAATTACTTACGAACATATCTATCAAAATAACAAAACTGATTTAGCCTTTTTGCAGGAGCGTGCTTGGCGCATCGGTTATGAGGTGTATGTGAAAGGGGACACGCTCTATTTTCAGCCCCCAAAAGGGAACCAGTCTGTGGGTGCCAAACTTACATGGGGTGAAAACAGCCTGTCGATTAGACCCCGCATAAGTGTGTCTGAAAAAGTGGACGAGGTTCAGATTCGCGGTTGGGATGCGAAAACACAAAAGCCGTTGATTGGTCGTTCTAAAAACGGGGATCTGATGCCGAAGATTTCATCTGGCAAACAGATTCAGGATAATGATTCTAGCCACTATAGTTTGGTGGTAACCGACTTGGTGCCGACCAATCAAAATGAAGCCAATTTGTTGGCCGATGCCCGGATGAATGAACGGAGTGGAGCCTTCCTAGAAGTTGAAGGGAGTGTGTTTAGACGGCCGGATGTTGAAGCGGGAACAACGATTGAATTAGACGGTATCGGGGAACGCTTTAGCGGTGAATATCTTGTTACAAGTGCTACTCACAGCTACAGCGCGTCGGCCGGACTTTACACCCGCTTCACCGTGCGCGGCTTGCGGAGTGGGCTGCTGACTGAGCAGATGGCCCATTTGGCTCCCGTTCAAAAATATAACAGCCCGGTTACCGCCATCGTGTCAAATAATAAAGACCCGCAAGGCTGGGGGCGGGTGCGCCTGAATTTCCCGTGGCTTGAAGAAAAGCTTGAAAGCGATTGGGCCCGTGTGAGCTACCCCGGAGCTGGGGCTGAGACGAGTGGTTTTGAAATCATACCGGCAGTCAATGACGAGGTTATCGTCATTTTTGAGCACGGCGATTTTAATCGGCCGCTTGTGATCGGCTCTCTATATAACGGCAAAAACAAAGCGAGCCAAAGCGCACATGATAGCAAAGATGATCCGGCCGAAATTCGCCAATGGCGGAGCAAAAAGGGGCATGTGATTACGCTTCATGACAAGCATGGGCAAGAAAAAGTTGAAGTTCAATCGAATGGGGGTCATCAGATTTTGCTCGATGACAAATCTGGCGATTTAGAGATTAATGCGGCCGGTGGGCAGAAAATTACGCTGGCTAAAAGCGGAGAAGTAACGATTGAAGGCAAAAGCGTCAAAGTGAAATCATCCGGCCAACTGTCGCTTGAATCAGGTTCAAATATGAACATCAAGGCCAATGGAAAACTAGATATTAAAGGCAGCATTATCAATTTAAATTAGGACGTAATATGGCTCAACCCGCAATTAAAAAAGGGGATCAAATCACCGCAGTAGATGTTCATATCGTTTTGGTTCCCACACCTCCAGCCGGCAGTGTTCCGACTCCGTTGCCGCATCCTTTTGCTGGAATGATTGATGGAAATCTCAGCACCAATGTGCGCATTAATAATGTTCCGGCCGCGACTGTGGGTAGCACGGCTACCAATAAACCATCTCATATCCCAACGCCCCCTGGTGTGTCATTTACTGTTCCGCCGCTGAACAAAGGGGTGATTATCAAAGGGAGTGCCACTGTGATGATCAACGGCAAACCGGCTGCGCGTGTCGGTGACACCGTGCAAACGTGTGGCGAACCACCCAATTTTAGCGGGCAGATTATCCCGACCAATACCACTGTTTTAGTCGGAGGCTAAAGGCAACCCATGTCAAACTCACTTATCGGAAATGGACTTTCTTTCCCACTTCATTTTGATCAAACTGGCGGGCTTTCCCTAACGGGAGATCGGACTGAACTCGAACAATCGATCATGATTATTTTGGGTACAAGCCCGGGCGAGCGGGTGATGCGGCCGAAGTTTGGTTGCAGGCTGCAAGAAGTTTTGTTTATGCAAAATAATCAGCAAACCGCCTCGATTGCCACATACATGGTCGAAGATGCTTTGGCGATGTGGGAACCCCGGATTATGGTGACACAGGTTACCGCAAAACCTAATCCCAATGATGGCGCCTGCATGCTAATCGAAATCGAATATGAAGTTAAAGCAACCAACGATCGGCGCAGCCTTGTGTATCCGTTTTATGTCATTCCAGAAGATGAACGCACCCCGGCCGGGATGCAATTAGCCATTAATTTTTAGCTCTAAGTTTTATAGGACCCATTATGCCTTTAGCATCACCAGTTTTAGATGATCGCTCTTTTCAAAGCATCGTTGATGAAGCCAAAAAACGAATCCCGCAATACACCGACGAATGGACCGACCATAATGTCAGTGATCCGGGTGTTACTTTAATTGAGCTGTTTGCATGGATGACTGAAATGCAAATTTATCGGCTTAATCAAGTGCCACGGCTGCACTATATCAAGTTTCTAAATTTGTTAGGGATGAGTATGCGCGGCCCGGTTCCTTCAGAAGGGGCGGTGACGTTTACGCTGACTGCACCGCAGGAGGCCCCCGTCCTCATTCCGGCCGGAACCGAAGTTTCTACAGTGCAAACCGCTACTGAGAATTCCGTCGTATTTACAACGACCGAAGACTTTCTTGTTCGGCCGCCAGAGCTTGCGGTTGTCGCTTCAGAAGTGGCGACGCAGAAAGCGTTTGAAAAACGTTTCATCACCCATAATTTGCGCCACCTTGAAAACGGATTCAACGAAATCCAGGTGTTTTCTGTCCTGCCGCAAACGGACGATGCGCTGTATTTTGGATTTAGCCAAGACCTGAGCCAGCATATTATGGGATTAGAACTGACTTGGGATCAAGCGAGCGGAGCTGGGGTTGACCCTACTATTCCGCCGTTAGTTTGGGAAGCTGCAACCGGCAATCCTAATCGGCCGTGGTTGCCCTGCTATGTCGAGCAAGACACAACCCAAGGGTTGAATCAAGCGGGTGACGTGTGGCTCCATCTACCAAAAATGATGCGGACCACAATGAATGAGTCTAGTCTGTATTGGGTTCGGGTGCGCGTCACCGGAATCTCGACCGAGGACCAACAGTTGGGCATGCTCCCATATGAAACATCCCCCCGTTTAAAGCAGGTGCGGCCGTTGAGTTGGGGTGGCACTGGTTTAGCCAACCATGCTCAAACGGTAAACAATGAACTCTTGGGCAAAAGCGATGGGACGCCGGGGCAAAGATTCAAATTGCGTATGACGCCGATTTTAACCCCACAGCCAGGTGAGACGTTAATGACCGAATTTAACGGTCAAAAAGAAGTCTGGCAGCAAGTGCCTGATTTTTCTTCTTCGACGCCTCAAGATCGACACTTTACGTTAGACACTGTCAGCGGGGAGGTTCGTTTTGGACCGGCCATCCGGCAGCGGGACGGATCGATGCAGCTGTACGGCGTGATTCCAAACCGAGGGGCGACGATCATGTTTCAACGCTATCGGACTGGGGGTGGCTTAAAAGGGAATGTTGAGGCGGATACTTTAACGATTTTGAAAACGGCTATTCCGTTTATTAACCGGGTGACCAATCGGCAACCGGCTTCAGGTGGGCTTGATGCTGAAAGCTTGGATGAAACGCTGATTCGAGCCCCGCTCGCTTTGCGGACAAGGGACCGGGCGATGACCGCGGCCGACTTTGAGTATTTGGCGAAAGAAGCACTGCCTGCTCGGGTATCACGGGTTAAATGTTTGCAGCCACGGCCGAACGATGTGGCCCATGTAGCCCCTGGCCAAGTGTATGTCTTGGTGGTGCCTAATACGCGCTTTCCGGCTGGGTATCACGAGTCGGCCGAATTGCAGATGGACCAAGCTGAAATCGACACGATCACCCGATTTTTAGATGAACGTCGCCTGCTAACAACCCGTTTAAACGTACGAGCACCCGCTTATCGGTGGGTGTCGGTCAAAGTATCGTTAGGCGCTTTGCCCGGTTATGACGAAGGGCGAGTTGAACAGACCGTTTTAGAGCGGCTGTATCGATTCTTAAATCCATTAACCGGTGGTGCTGACGGTCAAGGCTGGCCGTTCGGCCGGGATTTGTTTGTGGCCGATGTATACCAAGCGCTACAAAGCATGGTGGGGGTTGCCTTTATCCGTAATGTCGATCTGTTTTTGTCTACACCAAATGGTGAAGCGGTAGGTGACCCACTTGAGACGATTTCTGTGGTTACGCATGGGGTCATCGTTTCTGGCATGCACCAAATTGAATTTTTGAACAATGGCTAAACACGGCCAGCCATCGGCCGTTAGCGGTTCGTGTGATGCGAAAAGCTGACAGCCGATAGCTGGCAATTGATTGCTTAAGATGGCTCGAAAAAAGCAGCAGACTCAAACAACTGAAGATGACCAAATGTTGATCCGGGGCAGCAAAAGTTCGGCCGAACAGCAGGCGGGTAATAAGGCCAATGCAAATGCAGACGGCAACTTGGCTCCGGCGCAGCTACAGCATTTGCAACGGCAGTACGGCAATGCTTATGTGCAGCGTTATGTGGCTGACCAACAGTCAGGTGAAATCGATTCGGCCAAAACAGATCAGGTTGATTCTGAATCAAATGAATCTGAACAGGCTTGGTTGCCTGAACCAGAACCTCTGAAATTCCAAAGCCAAATTCGCATGATCGGTTCCCAAACGCTTGAGATTGACCTGACCGAAGCTTTGCAGTCTGAAAAAATGGGGCTGGATCGACGTGAGTTTTCAGCATTGCTTAAACAGTGGGCCGGCATTGGACTTATGAACCTAGGCAGCCTGGCTTCATCAGAAGCTGAAGAGATCAAAATTCAGACGGACGGCAAGCTTGAGATGCCGATTTCAAGTTCGATGGCTCAGCAAATGCAGCAGCTGGGGGAACAAGCTGGCATGTCTGACATGTTGCAAAACTCTCCACTTGGTCCGTACGGGGCTGAAGTAGAGGCCAACCTCTTTTTTAGTCGTGAAACCTTGCTAGACATGGAACTGCCTGATACTGAAAAGTTTTTAAAAAGTGACCAAGCGAAGCAGGGGGAAGCGTTTTTGCTGCTTAATATCGAAGGGACATTTTTAGCTGGCAGTGGTAACCGAGACGTGCAAGAAGATGTGACCGGATTTTTGTTGCTTGCCGGAGAAACAAAGTAGGTGCAACTCTTTTAGTTGCCCAATTGGGCAGGTCTTGCATCTGCCACTAGGGATCAAAATATGAGCGAATTAGAATTATCCCCCTTTCAACTAATTGTTATTGCGCCAGATGAGGCGAGCCAAACGTTTGATTTGAAGTTGGGGGAAATTATTCTTGGCCGACGGGATGATTGCGACATCGTCCTGACACACCCGCGAACGCAACGACAGCATGCCAAAATAGTGGTAGACATCAACGGGCTAACTGTGCAGGGGCTTAGCCGCCGCAGTGGGATCGAAGTCAATGGGAATCCACTGGCGCTTGAGGATGAAGCGAGAGTTGTTTTGGGCGACTCGATTACGATGGGTGCCTATCGTTTAGAACTGATAGAAAAAGCGGCAATTCCAGCTGAACAGCAGGCGGGGCGGCAGGCAGAAATTGAGAAAGAGGGGGGCAAGGCGTGGCAATTTGTAATTCAAACGGCCGAAAACGAGACTCGCACCATTGCTTTTCCCATCCCATTTCCAGAGGCTGGGCTCACTGTCGGCCGTCAGGCTGACAACGACCTCGTACTCAATCATCCACGAGTGGAGCGCAAAGAAGCGACGATTTTGCAACAGAATGGTGCGTTTGTGTGGCAAGCATTAGGCCGACGCAGCGGCACGTTGCACAACGGGAATCCGATTACGCCTGATGATCCTGTCCGGCTTGAGATTGGGGACGTTGTTGAATGTGGTCTGTTTAAAATATTTATTGAATGGGTTGTTTCAGAATCTGAGGCAGAGGCGGCTTCTAAGGCACCTGAAAGTGGAGGAGCAACAGAATCTGAAAGTGAATCGGCCGCTGTGCCTGCATCTTTGGGTGGTGCC
This sequence comes from Anaerolineae bacterium, assembly GCA_045105475.1. Classification (GTDB taxonomy): domain Bacteria; phylum Chloroflexota; class Anaerolineae; order Promineifilales; family Promineifilaceae; genus WTJY01. The sequence goes on along the minus strand of JBGCDP010000160.1, from coordinate 29,213 downwards.
ACCGGCGGCCGGGGGAATGGCAATGGGGATGGACCCCCCAACGCTTTTATGCCCGATTACCTTCGTTCTGCACCGCCACCCCCTCCAGATTACAGCCAAACAATTCCGCCGGGCCTGGAACGACATTCAATTCGATACCTCAACTATCTGCCCTCGATTTATCACGACGATACGACCAGCCGGTTGATGGCTTTATTTGAGTCGATCATGGTTCCTGTTGGTTGGAATATCGAAAACTTTGACATGTTTTTGGATCCTCGCACAGCTCCGGCCGACTTTGTTGACTGGTTGGCAGAATGGTTCCAATTTGGCTTTGATCACTCTTGGACCGAGAAAAAGAAACGCCTGGTTTTAACCGAGTGCCATCAGCTTTATGCCCGGCGAGGGACGCGAGTGGCCCTGTCTCGACTGCTTGAGATCTATACAGGGCACCCGCCAGAAATCGTTGAAGCTGAGCAGCTGCCGTTTACGTTTACGGTCCGCCTGCCGTTCCGCGAGCGAGATGTTAATCGACAAATGGTCGAGCAAATTATTGAGGCGAATAAACCGGCCCATACCAACTATATTTTAGATTTTGATTCAAGATTAAACCTTGATGTAGTTTGGTCTCAGCTAGATTTCGAATAGTCATCAACTGGCAGTTGATAACTAACGATTAAACAATGACTCAATCTAACTCCAGCGATGGCAACGGCCGTCAACAGACCAAAAAAGAAAAACCGGTTCAACGGGAGGATGCGCTTGAGCAGGAACAGGCTCAGCAAGAAGTCACCTTCGCCAATATGCAAATGGTGCAGCAGGCGGTTGCCAATCCTGAAGATGCGAATCGCAATGAGATTCAAGGGGTGCAAAGGGCATTGGGGAATCGCTTTGTGCAGCAGATGTCACGCAGCCACAAATCGAAGATTAATATCCCGATCCAAGCCAAACTAGCGGTCAATGAGATCAATGACCCGTTTGAGCAAGAGGCTGAGGCTGTGGCGGAGGCGTTACCGTTGCATCAAACTGCGGCGGGCAGCGGTTCGGCCGGAGATGGGGATTCAAACCCAGCGAATCAGGTAGATCGGGCGGTTGAGTCAAACGATTCAGGGGTGGTTTCATCTGTAGAATCGGTAAGTTTGGCACCGGCATTGGTTGAGCCAGAAGAAGAGCTTGAGCGGAGTGAAGAGATGGCATCGGCCGATGCGATTGTGGATATCGTTCCGCCGGTTGATGGAAACGATGGGGGAGATTCTGGCGACGGCCCGGCTGATAATCCAGACAACCCTTCAAATGGTCATAATGGGCCCGGGTTTGATGTTTCACGTGTATCGGCAGCGGAGTCTGCTGGGGACGGGCTTGCGGCTGAGCCGAAAGTGGTGCGCACTCATGTTCCAACTCAGCTGAGTGGGGCTTTGTTTAATCCATCTATAAAAAGCTCTTTAGATCGTGCGGCTGAGATTGAAGAGCCGGAACAGCTCGAAGAGATGGGGGGATTGGATCGGGCGGCCGTTCCGCCGGTAGGGAATCCGGACAATCCGGATGAAGGCGACGATGAGATTGCACTTTCCGCCGATGCCTTAAGCCGGGACGCGGCCGGGGAAGGGTTTGGGGGTGAAGATCGAGCGGTGCATGATCCGGTTGAAAATGCGATTGACCGCAAACGTGGCGGCGGCCAAGCTTTAGATCCCGCAGTGCAAAATCAAATGGAAGGGCATTTAGGGAGCGATTTTAGCGATGTCAAAGTACATACAGATAATGAATCTGACCAGCTGAACCGCAGCTTGAATGCAAAGGCGTTTACGACCGGTAAAGATGTCTTTTTTAGCAACGGGGCGTATGAACCGGGGTCACACAGTGGGCAAAAACTGATCGCACATGAGCTAACGCACGTGGTGCAACAGGGAGGCGGTGTCCAGAAAAAACCGCAGCGTCAAACAAAATCTAGACGCTCCAACTTGGGCCGAAAAAGAAGAACAAATCGTCCGCAGCAGAAGCTCAACAGAAATAGCAATCGAGCCTTATATCGGTCTTCGGCCCAAGCGATGGACATCATCCAGCGTTTGCCTGCCGGCTCACGATCAATCGCACAACCATTGGTCTCACGTGCTGTGACTCAGCAACTTTTGATGCGGAGCAGTAGTGAAAAAGAAAAGGCTGAAAAGAAGGCAGAAAGAGGCAAAAATGTCGCGAGTGAAAAGGGGTCTGATGCCGATAGCGCTGAGGGGCGCGCGCAAAAAAGATCGGGTGAGATCGATTTTCGTCCAGCGCAACAGCCAAAAACCAAACGGATTCAAGACCAGAAAATCGAGCCAACTGAAACCCGGCCGCAGATTAATCCTGATGAGATCGAACCGATCTATTCTGACATGGATACAGGCGGCATGGGATGGGCCGATGTGAAAGCGGATACGCTGCCTGACTGGGATGAAGAACTTACAAAATATGATGCTTTTAACAAAGGTGAATACAGCGCGTTAGGGGTGGATCTTTCCGGTTTGGAGGGGGACACGGCCGGGATTACGGTTGATGATCCCGCGATTCGTGAGCAGATGGTGGCTGATGCATTAAACGGCATTAACCAGCCCCAAGCAAGCAACTTTGGCGAAAAAATTGCAGGTATTGGGGATAACATGCCTTACGCCGGAGACAATCTGGCGGCCGAAACGATTTTTACAGATGGGCCGGGTCAATGGTGGAACGGGGCTAAAGAGCAGTTTGGGAATGATGCTAAAGATGTTGGGGAAGGGTTCAAAGATCTGTTCGGGTCTGGCACAGGGAGCGGCTGGGCACGGATGGCGGGCTTGTTAAATGCGATGATCGGCTTGCTCAGTATTTTGCGCCGTGTGATCCAAATTATTCGCATGGTGACCGATATCTTCTATTGGATTATCAAGCTGTTTGTGGCTTTATCAAAAGTACCCTTTATCGGGTCAGCTTTCCGTTGGGCTCGGCCGATTGCGAGTGCGATTCTGCCATTTTTTAGTCCGATGGGAATGATGGTGCTGCAAATCGATTATCTGACTTCATTCTTTCGCTCATTGGCGGCCGCGTTTCTTGCCATCGACATGATGTATTACGAGACGGATCCTGAAAAGCTGATGGATCGCCAGGCTCAACTGGCTCGTCACGTGGCGGGCATGCGCAATGCGACAAGCTCAGGCGTGCAGCGGGGCGTTTCGCAAAAAAATAAAGATGAACGTGAGGCGGAACAGGGGATGATCGGGGCTGAAGATTTGGATGATCCTCGCATTAGCCCGTTCACGATCGAACATTCGGCCGATGCTGAGGCTGGGACTCGGCAAGATTACAAAGATAAGTTTTTGGCCCAATATGGGGTGCCGGACGTCGCAGATCAGGTGGCAGATCAGTTGATGGAAACACGAGAGAGTTTGCCGCCACCTCCGTTGCGGGAATATGGGGCGGATTCGCAAGAAGATGTACGATTTAAGGTTGATCAAAATGGGATTGCGATTATGGAGCTCGAACGCCAAAAGCTTGGCATTCAGACGACCAAGCAAGAGGCGGCCGACATGCGTGAAGTGGCTCAGCACGAGCAGCAGGTGTTTGCTCAATCGCAACAGGCTGTCACTCAGAATCAAGAGCAGATTAAGCCACACACGGCTGATATGGATCACCGGATGGACAAGCAGACCCAAATGAAAGGGAAGTCGACCGAAGCGGGCGGGACAAGTGGGAGTGCAATGACAAGCGGCAATAAATTTATGTTCTTGACCGGCTTGATCATTAAATTTGTCGGTTTATTTATGGGGCCGATGCAGCGGACCGGTGCAACCGCCCCTGGTAACAGCCGCCAAGAAATGGGGGGTGGGGCAAATAAAACCAATCGGGGAGCGCAAGCATCAGCTCAAGCCTCGCAAAAGGGGAAAGAGCAGGCTGACGAACGCAAAGTCCAAACACTTCAGGCCAAAACAGAAGCGAAGAAGTCAGATGGTGAATTGGGTGAACTAAATTCAGAGCTGGGTGGATACAAAGAAGAGGCACAAGAAGGTGAGGAAGCATTAACTGACGAAATTGATGAGATGGATGAAGCGGTTGACCTCATCGAAAGCGAAGAGGATCGACTTATCGAAGAGCGAACAGAAGCGATTAATGATGCCGTGAATTGGATGTCTGCATGGCGTGAAGCACGGCTTGAGATATTTACACAGGTCGAGTCTGATCTGGATAAACGATACAAAGAAGATGGTGAAAAAGATGAGGATGCGGAAGCTGAGGCAGACATCCATGACAAAGATGAAGATATGGAAAGCGATGGGATGTATTTTACCGATGAGTTTGAAGAAAATGATGAATTCGGTGATGACTGGTAGGGGCTGACAACATGAACGAACAACAACAAATCAAAGAGATTCAAATAAAAATTGCGTCGGCCGGGACGCCGTTTGAACGGAGCGCTTGGCAAACAAAACTCGCGTGGCATTTTGCTGAACGTGAGAATTGGCATTTGGCCGGCAGCCATTTTCAAGCTGCATCAGCCACCGCTTTGGCAGATAGTGAATCTGATGAAAACGCGAAGAAAGTCGCGGCCCAGCTGTTTTGCTTAGAAGGCTTAGCCTGGGGCAATGCTGAAGACAAACGGCCGGAAGCGATGCGTGCTCTGGAACAAGCTTTGGTGCTTTACGAAAGCCTATCTGATCAAAAAGGGGTTCGTGAGGTTCAGAAGCATCTTGATGCGCTGGCAAAATCTGGTTGGCAGAAACAGCATCTCACAGATAGCTTGGATGAGGCTCTGAAAGAAATTCTGCTTGAGACAGACGATCTGTACTCAGAACTGAACAAGGCCGATCAACCGTCTACGACATCCACACGGATTGCGCTTTTACGCACGCAAGCCCTTGTGCATGGGTTAAACGGGGATCAACCGGCTGCTCAGACACAGTTAGAGCAAGCCATCGTGTTGGCTGAAGAGTTGGGTGATGGGGCGCTTGTTAACGATCTAAATATTGAGATCGCCCTGTTGCCTAATCTGCACAGCGATAATGCTGGGGTCCCTGAAACGGTTTGGCAAAACTTGATTGCGCAAACGGCCGGTAGTGGCCGGAGCAGTACGCAAACGACTCTGTTGTTAGAACAAGCGGCTCATGATTTTGGGGAGGGTTTGTACGACGATGTCGTGCACAAATGCCGCCAAGCCCGGTTAGCCGCCTTGAGCAGCCATGGACCAAAACAAATCTTTGATTATTTTTCAGCCTCATTGATGCTGGCGAGTGCACAAGAGCGAAAGCAAGAAGATGTTGAGGTGTTAGATACGCTGCTGCGTTGCAAAACGACGTTGGAGCGGGAGCTGGGAAAACCGGCTGGAGAGCCGCTTAAAGAGCTGCTAAATAATTTATTGCCACGTTGGGGCGAAACCCGTTTTAACGAGGCTTTGCACGGCTATCGGCAAAGGATGCACACGGCCGGAGGAAAATCCTAATGGGATTTAGTCAAGATAATCAGCCCGACAGCAGTTTTAAACATCTACAGTTGATGCTGATGCGCATCGACCTGATGATTCACCGTGAAGTACGCCATTGGCAGTTGGCGAATCAAAATGCGGCTGACCTTTTGCGTGGGCAATATATTTCTGATGCTGAGGTTAATGCGCTGCTCAAACAGCCGTTTGGGATGCACTGGCGCTATCTGATTAATGACAAAGAAGATGGAACTGATGCGTATGCCAAAGCGGTCAGTTCAGCTGATCAAAAAATTAACGAGCTGCTTGAAAATTTACCAGAGGGTGATCCAACACCCCGCTTGCTCTATTTGGCTCAAGCGTTTGGCCTGTCGCGCATGGAGTTAGACGTCTTGCTGATCTCTTTGGCTCCATCGATGGACCTGCGTTACGAGCGTCTGTTTGGCTATTTGCTAGATGATGCGACGCGTAAACGGCCGTCGGTGAACCTGATCCTAGATCTATTGGCAAGCCCCGGACCGGAACGGTTGATGTACCTGTCCTTGTTTGAGCCAGATGCACCGCTGCGGAAGTTTGGCTTTGTTGAGCTAGGAGCTGAACCGGGCATGATCGACCCGCCGATGTTGAATCGTTTTGTACGGCCGGACCCTGCTTTGATCAGCTGGCTTTTGGGCAACTATCAGCCGCATGAGCAGTTGGCTGACTGGGTCAGTGTGCATCATGCTGAAAATTTAGAGGAAGACCTGCTTTTAACCGGCAGTCGATTGCAAGAGGTGGCAGAAGCTGAAGTGAATCGGCCGATTTTAGTTTTTCATGGGCCAGATGATGCGGCCAAACATGCGGCCGCGCGTGTATTTGCCCACCAGGCTCAACAAAAAATATTGCGGATAGACATTGACAAACTGGTGACGGTGCAAAAGCTTTCACTGCAAAGGGCGGTTCGTTTGGCATTGCGTGATGCATTGCTGATTGATGCTATCCCTGAACTAACTGGCTGGGATGTAAGCATTAAAGATGCGTCGATCCCACCGCATATTTTGGACGAGCTATTGACGTTCCCTGGTATGTTGATCATCGAAGGGAAGCAAAGCTGGCAAACGCGTGAAGTTGCCAGGCACCGGCACCTTATCCGGCTTGATTTCCCGTTGCCCAACTATGTGCATCGGCAAGCGTTGTGGCGCCATTACTTAGCGGGATTAGATTTTGACGCAGCCGACTTGATCAAGCTGGCGAGTCAGTTCACATTGAAGACGGGGCAGATTTTAGATGTGGTGATTACCGCACGGGATTTAGCGGCGACACACGGCCGGAATATGTCGGCCGATGATTTGTTTATTGCGGCTCGTGAACATTCTAATCCACGCTTGGCTGAGATGGCGCGCAAAATTACGCCACGTTATTCGTGGGATGACCTGATCTTGCCTGATGATCAAATTACGCTGCTGCGTGAGATGGTGTCAACCGTTTTGGGGCGGCCGAAAGTTATCGAAGAGTGGGGGGTGGGTAAAAAGCTTTACTCATCTGGTGTGACTGTTTTGTTTGCTGGCCCACCCGGCACCGGGAAGACGATGGCGGCCGAAGTGATCGCCCGAGAGTTGGAGCTTGATCTTTATAAAATCGACCTATCCGGTATCGTGAGTAAATATATCGGCGAGACTGAAAAGAACTTGGAGCGGATTTTTAATGAAGCCCAAACGAGTAACGCCATCCTGTTTTTTGACGAGGCCGACTCGATATTTGGAAAACGGTCTGAGGTTAAAGACGCCCATGATCGGTATGCCAATATCGAAGTCAGCTATTTGTTACAGCGGATGGAAAATTATGACGGTGTGACGATTTTAGCCACCAACTTGCGTGCTAATTTGGATGAGGCGTTTATGCGTAGACTCCAGTTTGCACTAGATTTTCCTCTACCAGAAGTTGAAGATCGCATCCGCATTTGGGAAACGCTATTTCCGCCAGAGGTCCCACGGGCGGCCGATTTGGAACTGTCGCTGTTGGCTGAACGTTTCCGCTTTTCGGGTGGCAACATCCGGAATATTTTGGTCGGTGCAGCTTACCTAGCCGCAAATAATGGCCAGATGGTGACGATGGAACATCTGATGCATAGCACTCGGCGTGAGTTGCAGAAAATGGGACGACTGGTCGATGAGCAAGACCTTGAACTGGAATAATTTTCGATTTCAGGTTTTGGATTGCCGATTAGGTTTCCATGCCAGCAATGGTTTGGCTTAATGGAAAAATCGTCAATCAACAATCGTAAATCGACAATCAAATTATGTCTAAAGAATCTGAACAACAATCAGCAGCAAAAAAGAATAAGTCGAGTTCAGCCGTGTGGGGCCAAATTGGTAAAGAAGCCAAGACTCCTGCTTCCCAAGTTAGCGGTTTAAATCGGTCGATCGATTCGGCCGGTGATCTGACTGGGGCAGATTCGGCCGACCTGCAGCAAACATATGGCAACTCTTTTTTGCAGCGTGTGGTTCAGATGGGGGGCGGAGATTCGAATGGGGGTGGTGAGACTGAATCTAGCGGTGTGGCGGAACAAATCACACCGGTTAGTCGGGATGCAAGCTCAGCGCCTTCAGGTGATGAGAGCGAAGTTGAGACACGAATTAATCGCAGCCGGGGCCAAGGGCAGTCTTTGCCAGACGGGCTACGTGGCCAAATGGAAGGGAGTTTTGGGGCTGATTTTAGTGGGGTCAAAGTGCATACAGATGGGGAGTCTGATCAACTCAATCGGTCTTTGGGAGCACAGGCTTTTACAACCGGATCTGATATCTATTTCCAGCAGGGCAAATACGATCCTGGCAGTCAGGGTGGGCAAAAGTTGATTGCACATGAGCTGACGCATGTGGTGCAGCAGGGTGGTGCGGCGCGTTCGGGTATTCAACCAAAGCTTGAAGTCAGTGCGCCTGATGACAAGTTTGAGAAGGAAGCTGAACAGGTAGCTGATAGTGTGATGATAAATGTCAGTTCGGTGGGTAGCGGGGATGCTACTCAAGTGGAAGATGCGAAAACCACGCAGACTCCTGTTGCAGATGATGGGATGACGGTCGAAGCTGAGGAAGCGGCCGATAAGGCGGGAGTTAGCACGAGCCAAGTTGATAGCTTAACAGAACGGGCTAATGAAAAAGTGGCGGATGGGGCTGACCCGAAGGCGGTTGCGAAGGCAGCGGCTAATCAGATTACGGGGAAAGGTGGGGTTGGGAAGCCGTCTGAAGCGAGCGGTTCGATGCTGGGAACTGAATCGAAAGAGACTGGATCTGAGGCCAAGAAGGCGAAGGACAACCATGATCCAAACAAAATTATTGCGGATAAGGTTGCTCCTGGCGTTAAAAAACCAGTCAGCCCAGAACAAGATGCGGCCGATGATTTGAAGTTTGACGAAGCTGAAATTGAGGAGCCAACAGAGGCTCCGCTTTTACCAAATTGGGGTGAGTTGGCTTACGGTACAGTTCAGCTTTTTGCAGGTGGTGAAGCGACAACTGAAATGGAGTGGCGGGCGACGCAGGCAGATCAATCACCGATGGCGCTTAAGTCGGGGAGTGACACTACGACGCAGCCGGAGGCAGAGACTTCATCGGCTGAAAGTGTGGCCGATGCGGAGCCAGAACCATTGGATCGCGATGAGTTAATTAAGGATGCGCTTTTGGGAGGAGCGGGTGAAGGTGTGGTGATGGGAGCCACCACGTGGTTTGCAGACTCGATGATTGAGGCGGCCACAAATAATGTGCCTTATGCTGATGGCTGGATGGCGCTGGGCAATATCCTAATGGACCCGGACGGGTGGGCTAAAGGGGTTGAAAAAACATTTTCGGCCGATAATGCGGCCCAGACCTTTGGAGGCTGGGGTGACATTTCCAAAGAGACGACAACGGAAGGGCGGGTTGCTTTTGTCCTTGAAAAAATTCTGGGCATTATTGGCTGGGTGGAAGCGATCAACGGTTTTTTTCAGTCGATGCTTCAAATTGGAATTGCGGTTTTGTACTTGGCTTGGACGATTGCTAACAGCATTCCGGGTGGGCAAGGAGTGGCGGCCGGAATCATGGTCGTTATTAAATTCTTGGAGATGATTTTAAAATGGCTAACATTTTTTGGGAATTTACTCCTGATGTTCAAGCCTCCATTGCAATTTACCGCCATTGGTTTAAGGATTGCCGATCTTAAAAAAGCGGAGGCTGACCCCCAAACCTTGTTAGAAAAACAGGCGAAACTCAGGGGAGCAACGGCTGAGTTTACGACAGGGCTAACCCAGCGTACATTGCAAACGGGCGTCACTAAATTTCGCGAGTCACGCCAAGCAAAAAAGAAGGAAGCGAGGCGGCAAGAGATTGTGCAGATGGAAGATGGGGCTATAAATGCACAATCCGGCAAATCAAAAGATGAATTGATTGCGGATTTTGATTCGAGGTATGGTGAAGGTTATAACGAGTCTTCGAAAAGTAAGGACGGTAAAGATGACCCTTCAAAGTCATCTGTTCTTTATGGTGTTGTATTTGGTATGGGTTTCAGCGCAAAAGGAGTGTTTCAAAAAGGTGGGGATTTTGACTCTGCCAAAGAGAGTTATGGGATGTTCAGAGGGACCTTAGCTACAAGTCGAAATTTCAACAATGTTAAGAAGGCACAGTCGACTGGAGATCAATTAGATACCCTTAAAAAACATAAGGAAAACTCTGATAGAAATGAAATAGATGTTAAAAAACGGCGCGAGAATCTAGCTAAAGAGCAACAGGATATAACTGCAAAGAGAAATGGAAAGTCGGAAGATTTGACCAGAAACGAGCAAGATCTTGGATTACTCAAAGGTAGTTTTGATGCCAAAAAAGCTGACATGGACCTGATGGAGTCCCAAGCAGATCAAAAACAAGCGGCTGCAGAGAGCAAAGAAAAGCTGGCAACCGATGAATATGATCAGGCAACGAGTGACTATGAGGCTACACAAAAAGCTCTTTCAATTAAGAAAACGGATATTGATATAAAGAAACAGAAACATGCAGAATTAATGAAGCAAGATCAGGCTGCTGCACCGAAAGGTAAAGAAAATCTGCAAAAGGTTGAAACTAGTGCGAAAAAAATAGAGGCACGTTTGGCTCTTGAAGCTGATATCAAGCGTTCTGAAGGAGAACAAACAGCTTTAGAATCACAAAAAGATGTGGCCCGCAAAAAACAAAAAGCGGCAACAGATGCTAAAAAAGCAGCTCAAGCAGAAATTCAAGAAGCAAAACAGGCAAAGGCTGCTATTGAGCTTCAGAAGAGAGAGTTCCAAACAAAATCTGATGCTCTGACCCAAAAAATTACAAAGCTGGAATCTGAAAAGAAAGCTTTTGAGCAGGAGCTTAGACGGGTTGATCAAGACACTAAGTGGCAAGATATACGAGAAGCTCGCTTAAAAGATAAACAAGAACGTGAAAATAGAAAAATTTCAGAATTGGAGGATGATTGGAAAGATTTGCATGAAGGAGTAGTTTTATCTAGTCTCCAAAATAACGAAGATAAAAATAAAAATGTTGCAAACCTTAGGGAATTGGGTAACAAATACCTTCCAGGTACTGGTAAACAAGGTTTTTCCGATGTGTGGCACGGGGGTGATTTTCATTCTGAAGTCAAAGGGACGGCTCACCGAGCTGGGGCAAGGCCAAAAAGTTCTAGAGGTCTTGCAGACTTTGGTGCTGGCGGGCAAAGACATGGGTCAGGTATTACTGGCGGCTTAGCCGGTAACTTTATGGCTGATGGGGTGACATTTGGTTGGGATTGGCGCAGTCAAATGGGCTTGCCAGATATAGGCGTTAATAAAATTGAGGATCGTGTGCAGATTGCGGTCGACTTGCAAGGTGCTCCTGAAGGGGTGGCCACCGCGCCTGCCTCATTTTTTAGCTTGACTCCCAATGGAACACCAAGTGATAACTTTGCTCTTTCACCGTTAGATACGGGCGATGCTTTTCCAGATCGCCTTCGAGTCATTCTGCCAAAAAATTTGTTTGCTAATGACAATCTGGAGCTGAATGCAAAACGAGTTTGGGTTCAATCTTCTGGCGGGATGAAAATTTTTACGCCTACCGTTTCGAGTGTGACTGTGGTGGAAGAGGAAGGGGCCGTAGATGAAGGAACGGGTGATGATCGAGTGGTTTCTGGCCAAAAGATTAAGAAGTATAAATTTAGCGTTGACTATTCGTCACAAGATCATCCCGCTCAAAATACGAATGATGAGTCGGCCGAAATGGGTTCAAGCGGACTTTTGGTGCAAAGACAGGCGGCCGATGAAGAAGAGTCAGTGGAGCAAAAGCAGTTTGACCAAGAAAAAGATATTTTAGCCCAACTTCCAGAGCCACCTGACGAAATGATCTACTCGATTGATGCCAGCTCAATGGCTTACAATGCATTGGTTGGTGAAGAGTACGCATTGCAAATCCAGCAACAAGAAGTACAGCAGTTTGAAAAAGAAAACCAAGCCCAGCAAATGGAAGCGGGTGCAGGTGGTTTGGCTGTTGAAACGATGCAGCAGGGGCTCGATAAGCATGAGCAATCAACGGCCCAAAGCCAAGATGCCCAAAAAGAGATGGAGGCTGGGGCAAAACAGGCTCAGGAACCAGCGCAGCAAGGGTTTGATTTGTCGCAAGAGATTGGCAAACTGTTGCAAATGCTTATTCAACCGCTGATTGTAGGCTTAACAACATCGGGTCAAGAAAGTGGCTCTGGCAACCAAAGCGGTGGTGTTGAAGGGGTTGATAAATTTGGGGGGATGCAGGGAGATGCCATGAATATGGCGACGGATGCAACGGCCGAAAGTCAGGCTACATCAAAGCAGTGGCAGGCTGAGTCGGCTGTTTTGCAAGGTGATATTCGCTCGCAAAAATCTCAATACAAACAAATGGAAAATATGATGGGTAAACAAGCTGATGATGTCGAGCAGTCAGGTGATAATATTTTGAACGCACAAGAAGCAAATGAAGAAGAAATTGATGAAGTGCAGAGTATGATGGATGATCAGGTTATAACGCATGAAGAATCGATATCTGAAGTGGAAGATTGGGCATCTGAGCATCAAGAAATGCGCTTGGACCTGTATGATCAATTGGCGGCTGATTTAGAAATGAAAGAAGAAAAACAGGCTGAACCTGAAATTGACGAAGCGGAGTTAGCATAACGATATGAGTAACCCATTTACAGATTCATTTGGTGAGATTAATAAAAATATTGCAGCTTCGATGGCTGCGGCCGACACTCAGCAAGAGATCGAAAGCCGCAGTGCTAAAGCGGCTAAACACCTGACTAAATTTCAATTTAAGGCTGCGGCCGTAGAGTTGGGTAAGGTTGCTGAATTAGTGGGGCGAAAGGGTCAGACGGCCAACGCCGCTACGGCTAAATTTGCCCAAGCCCGCGCTTATGCACAGATGGAAAATGGGCTTAAAATAGCGTTGGAGACGGCGAACCACGCGGCCGAACTGGCTGGGCAAGTCGACAACATGATTTTACGGGGGGATATCGCTCTCTTTGTTGGCCAGCTACAAATCATTCTTGAAGATTTTGCCTCAGCTTATCAAGCCAGCACATTTGCGGTTCAAACGTTTAGCCTGCATGCTCGAACTCCTGAAAAATTTATTGAAGCCTTGCGCTTACGGGCCGGTGTGGCTGTTTTCCTGTTGCTATTCGAATTGGCCGAAAATGATTTGGTCAGTGCTTATGATCTGGCTCAGCAGGCCGGTTTAGACCGCCTTGCGGCCGATATCGAGGTGCAACGGGCAGCAGTCGAGGTTTTTGCCAATGGGGAATTAACGGCCGAAGGATTGACCGACATCCTGAAGTTGCACAGTCAATTGGGGGACCATCAATTTGGGGTGGAGCCAAACTTGCTTAGGGCCTTAGAAAAACTCAAGCAGAAAAAATATGGTGCGGCTAAAAAGCTGGCGCGTAGAAGTTTAGACGAGGCGCGTCAGGAAGACTCAACGGCCGGGTATATGCGGTATCTAGCCGCTAGCTTTGTGCTAGCCGAGGTCCATGCGGCGGCCGAAGAAAAGGTAGATGTGCTGAAAGTGCTGCTACGCTGCAAAGTTTACATCGAGCAAAAGTACGACCCGGCCGCTGGTCTGTTTGTTGATCAATACCTTAATCAATTTCAAGAGCGTTGGGGGGCCGAAACACTGCAACAAACCATCGCAGAGTACCAGGAGTGGGTGGCCGAAAACGGGCCGCTTCAAGCCTAACGGGACCTATTTCACAGGACAAACGTGATGCCGCTAAGAAAAGGGGAAGATGTTATATTTTTCAGGTTAATGTCAAGCTCAATTTATGTGTGATTTAAGGTTGCACGCACAGGCTGAAAGATGAAAAAAACAATCTCCTTTTTCTTAATCGTTTCTCCCATACTCTTGGCTAGCTGTACAACGGTCAGGAACGAAATTGCGAACACCGGTGGGAGCGGATTTACCCGCTTTCTCTACATAGTTGGCGGTTTAATTATGCTTATCGTCGGTATAGGCATTATGATGGGGCTCGCGTATGCACTCAGAAGGTGGAGGTTTTTAGAAATCATCAAACCACACGTTTTGCTTTCACGTATACCTGTCATTGGCCCCTATTTTTCGAAAGCTAAAGGGATTAATAGAGACCTGCGACGGATTAGTAGTTTTGACAAAAGTTTGGCCCAATTTGGTCTTAGCTCCGATAAAATTCTTGAGGGGGATACAAATGCTGCATCTAACCGGATGGCGGCAAGCAGCGGTCAGGGCCAATTGGGCGGCAGCGCCTCTAAATATTTGCCAAAAGAGATGCAGTCTTATACCAAAAAGACAAAAGGGCTTTCAGTTTCTGATCTTCGCCAGCGTGGTAAGTCTGTGCTTACTAAGATTTGGCGCGGAGAGACGGATGAGGCGTTAGAGGAGGATAATGAGGCTGTCGAAGAGGCAGGTGTGTTACATGAGCAGGAAGCACAGCCAGGGTTGTCTGCTCGTGCGGCCGCTGCAACGGCCGCTTACCTCTCAGGATCTTTCATTGAGCCACAGGCGAGCAACAATTTCCCAACGGCCGTTTCATTATCATCTGCGGCGGCGGCCGCTTCCACAATTATTTCACAGTTAGCCCAATCAACACCGGTGCTGATTGTGACAATGCCCCAAGAGCACGATCAATATTTCCAGGTTGAAAAGAACACGCTGATTATCGGTTCGGCCGAAGAAGCTGATATTCGCCTTAGTTCTCATGAGCTTGGTGGGAAACATCTACAAATTGATCGGTCAGATCATGGCTGGCATGTAACTGATTTGGGGTCAATTAGTGGAACCTATTTAGACACATCTCAGCTGTTAGCGAGTGTGCCTGAAGTTTGGGCGACAGGTCTTCCGATCAAAATTGGAGATATTACGATTCGGTTGGTTGAAATGTCTCAATCGGAATATGATGCGATTTTTCAGTCTGGACGCACTGAAAAGCCAAGTGTCACAATTTTCCCAACTGAGCAAAAAATTGAAGCTGGGCAAACTTCTGTATGGCAAGCCCATGTGACGAATCAGGGTAAAACGGTGGAGCATTACGGCGTTTTTGTTTCAGGTGTTGAGCCTGAATGGGTACAAATGGAAACGCTGCAAAAGCCTCTTATGCCGGGTGAGAGTTCGATTGTTTCGTTTTCGATTACGCCTCCCAGACACTTTTCAGCCACGGCCGGCGTTTATACTTGTTTTGTGCGGGTTCAGGCTATTTCAGATTCAGATACGTTTGTAGTCGGTGACTTTAAATGCGAGATATTGCCTTATGAAAATTGGGAATCTGAGCTAAGCCACCATCAGCTATTTGAGGCTCAAGATGCTCATGTCCAACTGCAGAATTTGAGTAACCATGCTGCCCAGATGTGTATGTCGGCCGATGTTGATCAGGCGCATTTTTTGCTCCAGCCACTTGAGGAACCTAAAACCTATTTGGTAGAACCAGGAGCGAGCTTAAGCATTCCAATTTCAATTGTTGATTTAAAACGACCGTGGTTAGGTAGGGTACACAATGAAGCGTTTACTCTCAATTCTGCTTCAGCAAGCGGTGAGTTTTCATTGCAGCATCCGGGTGTTGTGCAGATCAAGCCGATAATCCCCTTGTGGCTTGTGTCGATTTTAGGATTTATCGTTCCATTTGTCTGCCTATTTGCCACCATCGCATACACTTTTGTCGAAAACAGAAATGCGGCCGCTACCGCAACGGCCGAAGCGATCGCCTTAGCCAATCTGGCTCTTATCCCGACCATGACACCAATTCCCACAACCACACCACGGCCGATTGTGCTGCCCAGCAGCTGCCGAACCTATAAAGTGCATCAAGCAGAGATCGATAATTTGCCTGACCCAGATGTCGGTTGGCTTGATGGGGAGGTTGAACTGTATGCGAATGGGGATGCTCAGCTGCCCATGACAATTTATTGTCACGATATGGCTTCAAATGCGCCAACAGAATACATCACCCTCATTAATACAGGTGAACCATTCAACTTTTCTAGCTATATGTTTCCAGATGGCGCTATCACGTCCATCTTTTCAAAGGTTCGCGTTAATCCGGTTACGCTTGAAATTGATGGGACTGACCGCCGCTTTGCTGAAATTATCGATTTGCGTGCGGATCAGGTCGTCGATACACCTGACTTCGGCCGGACAAAAGGCTGTACGATTGAAGAGAATGTGCCTGTTAGCGGCCGGGCAAACATAAATTTAGAAGGGACTGAATATACAATCGCACCAGATTCTAATTTTCAGACATTTGGCAAAGATTTAGGGGAGCATCTCATCGAGTTTTCAAATCAAAATCAAGTTCTCGAATTACAGGTCAATGGAAATTGCGGTTGGCTCTATCACTCAGAGCCGCTCAAGCTGTGGCTAAAAGTTACGCAAGACCAGTAGCCTCCCTACAGTAATCTGTCTGCTTACTACTAATCGCTAAAAGAAGGCTCTGTTGGGTTTGATGCAACAGAGCCCGTTGAATTAAGCCAAGCGCTGATACGATTGACCGGTTAGCGACATAATGTAATCTTCATCGATTTCGATCCCCAATCCAGGCCCCGTTGGGACGGTGATGGTGCTGTCTTCGGTGTTTAGGCTAAACCGATCTGCTATATCACGGTCATAATAACGATCGGTCGCTGACACATCACCAGGTAATGTAAAGTTAGGCATGGTGCATAGATGTAAATTCCCCGCCCGGCCGATGCCGGTTTCAAGCATGCCACCACACCACATCTGAATTCCAGCCGCTTGAGCCATATCATGGATTTTGATCGCAGTGGTGAATCCACCTACCCGGCCGACTTTCATGTTAATTATCGTGCCTGCTTTTAAGTCGATCATCGCTTGGGTGTCTGCCACGCCGTGAATACTTTCATCTAAACAAACGGGAGTTTTAATTTGTGCCTGTAAACGAGCATGATCCGCAATGTCGTCATAGCTGAGAGGCTGCTCAAGCATCAACAAGTTATACGGGTCTACTTGCTTTAGCAGATCAATATCATCAAGCGTAAACGCTGAATTGGCGTCACCCATCAAGCTAAGGTCAGGATGTGCAGATCGAATCCGTTCGATTGGTTCGATGAGCCAATCGGGCGAAATCTTCATTTTGACTCGGCGATATCCCATCTCTACGAAGCTAGCGACACGATCTGCCAATTGATCGATGGTTGGTTGGATGCCGATACTCACCCCCACCTCAACCCGATCTCGAACACCGCCTAACATTTCAGATAGCGGTTTGCCTGTTGCCTGACCGAACCATGCCCAGACAGCGTTTTCAAGACACCCTTTCGCCATCACATGTCCGCGCACTGGCTTCATCAATTTAACCATGTCAGACGGATGTTCAATCGTTTTTCCAATGACTAAGGGAATCAAGTAATCGATGAGCACATTCCATGCACCTTTGTTGGTGTCTGATGAATAGAATGGCCCTAGACTGGCGACGCATTCTCCCCAAGCTGGCATACCATCACTGGTGACTTTGACAAGGATCGCTTGGCGATGTGTTTCAGTGCCAAAGCTGGTTGTAAACGGGTGTACCAACGGTAGTTCTATTTGATGGAGTTCAATTTTTTCTAGTTTCATTTTGTTTGTCGGGATGCAGGGTCGCAGTTTGTTGCGACTCATGGCTGTCGTACAGCCCTACATATTTTTCCAATTTTTCTCAAAAACATACTGGCACACTTGATCACCAATGATTAAATCAGTGATGGTGTATCCGTTGTTAAATGCGGCCGTAAATAGCTCGCGACTGTGCATGCGCCATGCGACTCCCATTTGGAGATCGGCTTTTTTAACTGCTTGGAAGTGCCGAGGCACGTTTAGCATCACTTGACTGGGTGCCGCGGCAATAGCAGCCGTGTGATCAATGTCTATGGGAGCTACGAGTGACCCGCGTGTGGTCACATCGTTCAGGAAGCGCCCCCCTTCGGCCGTGATTGACTCGACTGTTGGCACGATCCGACTGCGGTTTGCGCGGTTTTCCACCCAGTTAGATGCCAACCACCAATCAACCCCAAACCGGTCACTTGGGATACCTCGGTTTAGCTCATCTTCCATCTCACCATAGAGATTTTCATAATAGGTGCTACACACAGCTCCCAGCTTGTGGATGTTGAGCTTTCCGTTCATTGTCTCAAGCGGGTCGTAGGTCCACGTCATCAGATCAAACCCTTTCTCAAGTGTGAACCCACGCTGAGCCCATTTAATCTTTTCTCCAATCCCTTTCCCTTTATATTCAGGAATGACTCCGGCCATGTGCGAGGCGCATTTCCAGCGTTTCTCTGGTTCGATGTAGGCCCAAAAACCCCAGCAAAAGCCGATCGGCCGACCATTTGCATCGTCATCGTAGGCGAGCAAAACGACGCCACCATTTTCTTTGACGACGGTTAGGCTCAAGTGGTCAGGGATGACGTCGCGCCCTTCAGTCCCCCAAGCGGCTTGCTGGATTTGTTCGAGATGTCGGCCATCTTCGGCCGTTTTGAGCGGGCGAATTGTGAGATTCATAAGCATGATTATCTTGTGAACTCCTGAAGATGTCCATCTTAATTTATCAGATAGAATTGAACTCATGCCGGTTGGTCCGTTTGTTAGTTTGATAGGTTGTTTGTACGATCTATCAAACTAACAAACCATCCAACCAACAAACAAACGAACCAAAGGAAACAGGCTTATGATTGATGGCGTGCATGGCACACATAATGCGGTCCCTGATGACCGCAATAAAGATGTTTTAATCTATGTAAATGGGGAACTATCCACACGTGAAAATGCGAAAATTTCTGTCTTTGACAGTGGTTATCTTGTTGGGGATGGTGTCTGGGAAGCACTTAGACTGCATGAGGGGGTTTTGGTCTTTTTAGACGAGCATTTAGATCGACTTTGGACGGCCGCAGCGACTGTCGGCATGAAGCTCCCTTGGACAGAAGATGAGTTGGTCGCTGAAATTTGGAAAACGCTCAACGCAAACAAGATGTATGACAACGTCCACTGCCGTTTTATGGTCACCCGTGGCATTAAAAAAACCCCGTCTCAAGACCCACGTTTGACGATCAGTGGCCCTAATCTGGTCATTATCGCCGAGCATAAAAAAGCGAGTAAAGAATCAAAAGAAAAAGGGATTACCCTGTTCACGAGCTCCATTCGCCGTGGCCAACCTGACTATCTGGATGCTCGGCTTAACTGCCATAGCAAGCTACATGAAGTGATGGCTCTGGTCCAAGCGATTGAAGCTGGCGCTGATGAAGCCCTCATGCTGGATGTTAATGGGATGGTCGCAACTTGTAACGCGACAAACTTTTTCATCGTTAAAAATGGTGAGATGCTGACTTCTACCGGTCAATACTGCATGAATGGGATTACCCGTGGAAAAGTGATTGAAGTCGCCAAAGAAAACGGTATTCCATGTCACCAAACAAACTTTTCATTGTTTGATGTGTATGGTGCAGATGAGGCGTTTGTGACGGGGACGTTTGGCGGGATGACGCCAGTAACGCACGTGGACGGCCGTCAAATCGGTGATGGCAAGTTTGGACCAATGACCCGCCGAATTAGTGAATTGTACGAAGCGAAAATCCATTCAGTTGTGGCGCAAGAAAAATCAACGAGTAAAGATGGTTCAAAGATTGTCTAAATTTATTTTACGCCTGTTTGGCTGGACAGTTGTTGGGGAGCGGCCGGATGCGGATAAATATATCGCGACTTGTGCCCCTCATACCTCAAACTTTGATGCCCTTTGGTTCTTTCTGGCGATGATGGCACTCAAAGAGCGGCCGAAGATTTTAATTAAATCAGCCTACTATCGTTTTCCGATTAAGCGTGCTTTTTTGGCGGTAGGGGGTGTTCCGGTTGAGCGGGGGATTGGTGCTAGAAATATGGCCCAGCAAATGGCCCAATATATAGATTCGGTTGACCGTGGGGCGTTAATGCTAGCCCCAGAAGGAAGCCGGTCTTTCCAGAAATTTTGGAAGATCGGTTTTTACCAGATTGCTGAGACCACAAAGTTGCCCATTTATTTCGCCTATGCTGACTATAGCAAAAAGACGTTAGGCATTCATCCGACGCCACTATGGATTACTGGAAATGTGGCTGAAGATATGGATGTAGTTCGGGCATTTTACGCCGATATCGTTGCTAAGCACCCTGAACGAGTCGGCCCCATTCGTTTAAAACGGGAGTAAGGTCAAAGGGTTTACTTCTTTATTAGTAGCTGATTTCTCCTCCTAAGCGTATCGATACATGCTTCAAAAAACCGCTGTTTTCATACTACGAATCTCAGGCTGGACCATGAACGGCCGTAAGCCGCCCGAAAAGAAGTACATGGCGATCGGCTACCCTCACACGGCTAATTTAGACGGATTATGGGTTTTGTTGACGGTCTTAGCGATGGGGGAACGGCCGAAAGTCCTCGTTAAATCGACCCTGTTTCGTTTTCCGTTTAAACGTTTACTATCGGCTATTGGCTGCGTGCCAGTTGTACGGGGTGAAGGTGCAAAGGATGTGGTTCAGCAAAGTGTTGACTACATTGAGTCGGTTGATGAAGTTGCGCTGATGCTGTCACCTGAAGGGAGCCGTTCCCGTACTAAGTATTGGAAATCTGGCTTTTATCACATCGCACTAGCGGCCGGAATTCCGGTGTACTTCTGCTACTTAGACTACTCAACCAACAATCTAGGCATCAACTCAACACCGCTTTATTTGACCGGGGATATGGGGAAAGATATGCAGGTAGTACGGGATTTCTATGGAGACAAGATCAGTAAACGGCCGGATCGAGTCGGGCCGATCCGACTCAAGGGTGAGTAGATAGATGGGTTCGATCAAAGGTTTTTTAGTTGATGCATCGGCCGAACGTGTGTGGGAGATTTTGTTTGAGCGGTTTGACGAAATCTATATTTGGTCTAGCGATATTGAGATTTCAGTTCCGGATCCAGATGTACCTTTGGGCAAAGGGCGTTTTTGTGAGATTGATGGGTTCGGGGTTCTAAAAGACACAATTTACAGTGACTCCCCCGAATCTAAGCGATTTACATTTATCCGGACCGGCTTTCCGTTTCATGTCAAAGACATCGCAATCGAATGGTCTGTAGAGCCTTTGGGCAATGCCCAATGCCGAGTCCAAAATGATGCTCGTATTCACCTGCATAGAACGTCTCGCTTTATCTTTCATCAGCCTTTATTGAAGCGGTTAGACGCGTTGCGTGATCAAATGATTAAGGATTTGCGTTACTTTGCTGAGCGAGGCGAAACAAGGCAAATAACGCAGAAAAAACGTTAATAAAAAAGCCCGGCCGCATTTTGAAACACGGCCGGGCCACTTAAGTTAGATTGTTCAACTATGACAGGTTAATGTTGAAATACCGGTCCACTCATGGGAATCAGATTAAACTGATCATTTACCCCAGAGCTAGCGGCCGATAAATCCGCTTCAGGCGCTCGCCGACCGTTTTGGCAAACACCAACAAGCGGGTAGCTGTAACTGGGTGCCCCATACTGAGCCACCGTCCACTCCTTGTTGAGCGGCCATTTGTTCGAGAAGAGGTTCCAGCGCGCTCGAGCGAATAGGTAGAACCTTATCGAGAATGGTTGGACAGAAATATCAACATTGACACACCAACGTTGCACACCGGTGCTCGTTGTAAATTCAACATACCCTTGCGTGGGTAGCCCAACTCTAACTAAATCTCCACGTAAAGCTGCACCACCCTGAGCAAACAGCAAGTTGACATACGCCTCACCGATAATGGTGATCGCAATCGAAGGAGTAATGCGTAACCGAATCGCTTTGAAATCACCCGCACAAACGTTGTTTGTTGATGCATCAACGGTTAGTTGAATCGATCCACCCGCTTTGATTCCAAAGCTGATCGGGATAATTCCAAGGACAAAGATGGTGACACTTTTGTCGAGGATTGGCTGGAACTTATTGAGCAGTGTAACTGGTCCAATGTTTTGTGTACATGAAATGAATCTGTTTTGATTAACCAATCTCAAGCGGTTATTCAACATGCTCACATTGACATTGATGTTATAGCCGGTAGCCCCGTTATAACGACTTTCCGCACTAGCACTGGCGACGTTTAGATTCGGCAATACCTGCCAAACGTAGGCATCAACCCGTTGCGAAGCACGGACGTACAGCCCGCCACCAAATTGGTTTGACTGAGGCGGTGTTGCGGCATAGAGACTGCCTGGCAAACGAACGCCGACATATCTATTCCCGAAGTTTTTGCCCCAGTTACGGCTAAATGCCGCTTCAACGCCATCGGGTGTTCTCGCCCGTACCAATCCGTTTGCCTGATCGAGACTACGTGGTTCTTCTGGATCTTCATCATCGTCGTAGTCATCGTCCCAAAAGTCTAGATAAAGGTCTATGTATTCATCTAGCAGCTCAGCCCCTTCAACGGTCAGAATCGTTTCATCATCAAAATCACGGTCGATGAGGAGTTCGGCGATAATGTCACGCATCCACGGTTCGAGATCTTCATTCCAAAGAGCATCTGTGAGAATGATTTCGGCTTCTTCGCCTGGGATACCGCGTAGTGCCTCGTAAGCGGTGATGTTGATGTCTTCGATATCAATAGTGTCTGTGACAAGAACATCATCTAAGTAAATGGTGTCTGTGATGAAGAGAACAATCAGTTCAACAGAGAGCTCGTCACCGATGTTGCCCAACACGTCTAAGTAGAGCAATACATCGTCAACCGTTGTGGCGTTGTATAACTCCTCTTCAATCTCATATAGAATTTCATCTTCTAAATCAGGATCATATTCATCGATTGTGTCAGCCAAACCACCCAATACGGTCGCGGCCGCTGGTTGTAATTCTGACTCATCATCGCTACTAATCTGTCGCAACGTTGAAATCGTTTGGGTAACTGGTTGCGTCAAGGTCACCATGTTGATGAGAACTTGCTGCTGAGCCGTGATTGTCGTTGATGCACTGATGTTGGCAGATCGTAAATTTGCATTTCCGAAGAAACCGTTCAGGTATTCTTGAGCTTGAGGTGTTCCGATGCTTCCAAGGATATCGATGTAGAGAAGTGAAACGGCCGGATTGTCGAGGACTTCTGGTAAGCGTGTCCCGATTTTATCGACAACAACTGTGCCCTCATCGGCCGCATGTAAATCGAGAATGCGCATGTAATGGGTTGCGCTATCTGGCTCTGCTTCTAAGGTTGCAAATTCAGCATCTAAATCGATTGTTGCTAAGTCGATGCGTTTGTCGTTGTTGTAGTCCCCTTCAAATTCCCCACCAATGGTGTCAACCGCATACAGGCTTAAATTGGCTTCGGCCGCTGCTCTTGTGCCAGCAGGCGCGTCGGTCACATCTTGCAATTCAAGCGAACCGGCCGTTTTAGCCGATGACCAAACCGACAGTCCATCAGCCCCTTGAGCCGCGTCTGTATTCGCTGGGTCTTCGGTGCCGTCTGCACTCATGTGGTCTTCAACCACATTGACCGAGGTTAAAACCCCTCTTTCTTTACCGATGACCATGTTGAGCGCGGTGCTTAGTTGCAGGCTCTCTGGTCGTTCACCGGCCGTGTTTAGCGTTTGATAATCTGCGGTCACAATACTTTTAACAATGTGAATCCCATCAGCTTTGTCTTCAACTTTGTAATTGGCGTTGTACTGCCCTTGCCCACCTGTTTCCATAACTGTGTAATCGGCTCCTTCTTGCAGCGTAATTTGAACAAAGTTTAAAATCCCTTTCTGCACATTTGTCGCAGTTAAAGACAGGTCAGGTTGGCTCATCACCTCGGTGATTATCCCTTGAGCGTTTTGTTTGAAGCGTAATGGGGTTGCCAATTCATCAAGAAATTTTTGGTCTTGAGCAACAATTTGTTCCCCGGCATCAATGACGCTACACAGAAAAGGTGCACGCATAACCAGTTGAGCTTCAACTGTGCCATCTGCACTTTTGCTGAGGATCGTAATATCAGCATAGGAATTAACACGAGAAGTTGCGGGAGACTCCATCCGGGTCGCTTCTTTGTCACGGCTCATATTTTGGGTTGTAATCTCATAGTCGTAGAGATATGAATAGACTTTTCCTACTTCATAATTTAGAACCCGCATTTCAGGTGCGCTCTGGATCAGTGCAACGCTGTTATCGACCTGCACTTCTGCGCCTCTTGTACCCGTAAAGAATTGAACCAAAGGGAGAAAAATCCCTTTTGGCGCGTTAGGATCGATCCGCTCTGGGGCTTCACAATTCCCATCTGTTGTTGTTTGCGCCGCATGCCCCTGACCCGTAGACGCGTAGGCGATTGGGGCAATCATGTTGCTTAAAAGCAAAGCGACCAACGTCAGCGCTATCGATTTATGAATTCTGTGGAGCTGTCTGCGCAGCCACACCGGTTGATGTTTAAACATACTACTCTCCTTTTTCTTTCGTGTTCCATTTTTCCAACAATCCCAAATCAATTTACCCAAAAGGGGATGATGTGAGATTTCCAGCTATCGATTAGCTAGTAGTGAAATGGATATTAAGAGAGGGGCTATGTTTTGCGGTCCCCATAGGAGGACAGTATGGGGACAAGAAGGGGGACAAAGGAAAAAGGGGAAAGGTTTTGAGTACTAATTTAAGCTCTCCCGAAGCAGGAACGGTTTAAGAACCCCTATCAGCCGCTGAACCAATGAGCCTAATAAGGTGATAATTGCAGGCTACACAGCCGTTATTGAATCGGCCCGATGCGCTCAGAAATGCGATAAGCAGGCGGTGCTAGAGGGAACATGTTTAACGATTTTGGAACCTATCGTCTAGACAATAATGGGGTTTTTGTTTAGATAGGCAAAAAGTTGCCCGGCTGGGACCACTTCTTCATCTGTTAGGTTCAGCAACTTCGCGGCCGCAAACATCAACGCCTGATTGCTGGTCACCACCGGCTTGCCGAGCCTTTGCTCCAGCTCCTCAATCGCCTCAACCGCCCGCATATCGGTACATGACAGCACAATCGCCTCAGCTTGGGGAGAATCGGCCGCTAGCCCCAGCTCGACTACCCGCTCTGGCGTCACTTCCCCCTGACCTTGATTGCCTAAATCTTCTCCGACATACGCACTCGACACCGTTTCAAAGCCTGACTTGCCCAAGAATTCAATCGCTTCTTCGTTGAGCGCTTCGACGTAGGGGGATGAAAATCCGATATTTTTTGCTCCTAATGTTTTAAGGGCAAGGACCAATGCGCCAGCGGCCGTGATTGCCGGTTTTCCATCCACCATATCGCTAATCTTTTGGGCAAATTCTTGATCAAATTCAGGCCCATGCGCCAGTGTGGCAGAGGTGCATCCGTAGATGTAAACATTCGGCCGAGCGGCGGCTAGCGATGTGATCACCTCATCAAGCGAGGCTAGGGCAAAGCCTCGTATTTGGTCGGAGTCTGGCACTTCGTCGAGGTCGTAGCCACCGGCCCGAGCGAAGTGGAGCGAAATCCCATTCGGCCGGAGCATTTGCATATCCGGTTCGAGGTTTGTGTTTGAAAATGGAACAACGATGCCGAGTCGTGCCCGGCCGCGGGATTGAAAATAGGTATTGGAATGTGAGGTCATAATTTTTTCCGAAGCTTAGACCGCGCATTTTCATTCATTTTTGAATTTATGCAAACAAAAGAATTAGCTTTTATTAGATTCAACTGGTATTGGATTTTGTATCTTAGAGTAGACGCGATTCTTTATAAAAAGATTTGATTATGTAGCTTGATTTGGAAATCTCAACCCTTTCGACTATTTAGAACTGAATAGGTAATCCTCAATCTTATTGAAACTGTTGAATGGTGTTAATCAAGTCATCAATTGAAAACGGCTTGGTTAAATATGCTGAAGCGCCTTTTCCTGTTAATCGATCAGACCATTCTGAGGTGACGAAGGCACTTATCAGTATGACTGGAATATCAGGATTGTCTCCATGTCGAATTTCCACAAGCATCTCTTCACCGTTCATTTTAGGCATCCTCATGTCGGTTAAAACAATATCAGGGTTAAAAGATTTTACCTTTTCGAGCCCCTCAATCCCATTTTCAGCCGTTTCAACTTGATACTCTTCAAGCTCTAAAATTAAAGCTACTTCTTCTCTCAAAGACGGCTCGTCTTCAACATATAAAACTTTCATATTTCGTTTGCTAATACTTTGTCCCTGAAGTAAGAGAAGCATTTCAAATGCGAGATCATATTTCGACAAGACATTCAGCGAGCTCAGTCGAACGTTTGTCGAAGTTGAGGTGGAAATTTATGAAAACTTCAAGGACAGAGTAGTTATGATCGCATATTTTTCAGGTAAAGTGGTTACTGAAAACAACTCACCTATTAGTCTAATTGAAATTTCCTCACAGCCAATCCTAAGGTTATTTTATTATAGATTTTTAGGGTTAGTCTAATACAGAACAAGTGACTTATGAGCGCGCCCGTACTGGTAATCTGACCTCGAACGTCGAGCCTTGCTCAGCGGTGCTGTTAAAAGTGATTGCTCCTTTGTGGATTTCTACAGCACGTTTTACGATATAAAGACCCAAGCCTGTGCCTGAAATAAGATCAACATTGTTGCTTCGAAAAAAGCTGTCAAAGATATAAGGGTGATCAATTTCAGGGATCCCAACCCCCGAATCCTGCACCTTGAGAGCAAAATCGTCATTCACCCAACTCAGAGACACATGTATCTCATCATCAGAGTATTTAAGCGCATTTAATAACAGATTGTTGAGAATCTGCTCAAGATAAATTTTCGATCCGATAATTGGTAATTGGTTCCCTTCTAGCTGAATCGTTATGCGATTTGCATCTTCTGTGGGTAGTGAATCAATAAACGCATCTAAAATTTGCACTATATTTAACGCATTAAATTTTTGTGGTGACTCTAGCAGCTCTTCACGCCCAATAAACAGCACATCTTCCATTAATAGGGTCATCCGATCTATTTGGCTTTCAATATTGTTAAGCCGTTGCTCAAGCATACTATGGCTTAATCGATCACCAAGTCTTCTCAACGTTTGAGTTGCTGTTTTTATGATTGTCAGCGGATTTCTGTATTCGTGCGTAACGGTAGTGATGAATTTGGTTTTGAGTTCATTTAACTCTTTTTCTCTTCTAAATGCATTTTCTAAGTCTATCTGAGCTTCTTTCTCCTCCGTAATGAATTCGTACATTCCGAGCACGCCGATCATGTTGCCCATGGAATCATTAAGTGGCACTTTTGATACGCGTAGCCATGTCCTATCCTCGCCTGTACCTTGAACTTCTTCAGACCCATATGCGCCTACCCCACTTTCTAGCACTTGAAAATCATCAGCCCGACACATATCTGCTTCTTCATGTGTCATAGACGTCACATAATCGTTTTGTCCAATTAGCTGCTGAGGTGTATCAAATCCCATGTCATTGGCAAAAACGGTGTTACAGCCTAAGTAAGTTAAGTCTTTATCTTTCCAAAAGACGCGGACTGGTAAATGGTCAAGTACCGCATTAAGCAGGTTTGTAGATTCCGCAAGAGCTTGTTCTTTTTGTTTTGATTCTGTTGTTTCACGGAATACTGAGATCGTCCCTAGCACCTCATCATTTTCATTTTCCCAAGGCATGCAATCTAAAGAAAAAAAACGCTGATTGTTTTCGATATCTGAGACGATGACTTCGACACCCGAAATAGGGCTGCCATTTGCAAGTACTTTGCTTTCAGTATCCGATTTGATTTTATTATTTTCTAAGCTGTCAAAAAGTCCACTTGAGAGATCTATTCTAAATAAATCATTGAAAACGTGATTACTAAAAACTAATTCGCCTTGACTAGATTTTATGTAGATACACTCGCTTGATTTTTCTAAAAACTTATGTAGAGGAGACATGATTAAAGGTTGATAGGTTGTCATATTTTCATTTGTAAATGAATTCTATTTTCACAAAAGATGGGTCAAACGTTTTTATGTAGAAATAAAATTGCATAGTAAAATTAGGCTTTAGAGATGTGGATGACTGGATGCTTTTAAGCAAGCTAGAACCATAAGCCATTTGAGGGCAGGTGTAAACTTATGGTAATGCCCCGTAAGTACTATCAAGGGCCAAAAATCAAATTGTTGTTTCATATCCAGCTTATCTGTTTCAAAATCTACGCTGGCGATCGCCAATGAGTTGAAGCTTTCTCTTTGCGCTATATGACACATGGGTCGTGATTTCTCAAAATTTGACCTCGCATATTTTAAAAGCAAATGAATCTACTCTCGATAGAGGCCGATTGTCTCGCTGGTTGAAACTAACCCTCGTCTCACATCATCTTCAATCGCTTGCGGATCCCGCTCAGCCGGATCACCATACCCACCTCCGCCAGGCGTTTCAAAAATCAAACGCTCCCCGGCCGGAATTTCAAACTCACCTTTCCCAGGCAACACCTTGCCCGAAGCAAACGCAATCCTACCCGGTGCACCTGGCTGACCACCAGCAAACCCTCGTGCTGGATGAATCATTCGCTCAACTGACAAAAAGAGCATAAACGGCCGATTTTCCAACGACTCAATCTCCAAAATCTGGCCCAACCCGCCTCGATATTTTCCAGCTCCGCCTGAATTAGGGCGTAACTCTCGCCGATAAATAATCAACGGCGTTGTCGTTTCCGTAATTTCAACCTGCGACCCCCACACCCCGCTCGGGTAAGCGGTGGCGGACAGCCCATCTTTCGTCGGCCGGGCACCCGTGCCTCCGTTGTGCGTTAGCTCTGTTGCAAAATGGGTTATGTCTCCATCTTGCCCCAAATCAACCACATTTCGCATCGGCAAATCATACATACACGACGCACCTTCGGCCGGAACCTGCCCTGGCATCGCCTGATGCAAACAGCCAAAAATCACATCCGGCATCAACTGCCCAATCGTGTGACGCATCGCTACCGGAGCCGGATGCTGTGCGTTGAGAATGCATCCTTCAGGGGCGGTGATAATAAACGGTGCCAACGACCCCGCATTGTTCGGAATGTCTGACGCGATCAGACAGCGAATCCCGAAAACCGCATACGCTGTCGCATAGTTGAGCGGCACATTGATACCGAACTTTGAGCATGGAGATGAACCACTAAAATCGACCACAATTTTGTCGGCCGAAATCGTCATCTCCGCTTCGATGTGGATCTCAAAATCATACCCATCGACCGCCATCGTCTGGTTGTACACCCCGGCCTGAATGTCGGCCAACGCTTCAAGCGTGCCTTGGTACGACGTGTCGATGATGTAGTCAGCCAGTTGATCGAGCGACGTGAGCTTGAAATCATCCATCATCTGGAGCAGTTGGTTCCCCCCCACTTCGCAACAAGCGATCAATGCGTAGGTGTCACCCTCGTTCTGAATCGGCTCACGGGAATTGGC
>JBGCDP010000159.1:0-43101 GCA_045105475.1 Anaerolineae bacterium | reverse complement strand
ACCATGACACCAACCGCAATTAGTGATGATACGATCACTGTCGATTTCGATGGGGATATCACTTGGGTTTATCGTGTTCCTGGCAATCAGCGTCTAGAGCTGGTTGATAATGGTGAGCAGCTTTTACTTGAGTCTGGGCGCGCAATGGTCGTTGGTATTACATGGCAAGAGGTACGCTTGCTCGACGGCCGTCCAGGGTGGATTCAACTGAACTTTCTTAATTTAGGCGATTCACAAGAATAAATGGGTTAAATGCACGGCTAAAATCGCCTCCCATTTAATCCAAGTTTACTCTGCTGGATATTGGTTTTTAGGATTGGCCTAGGTGAAGAAAACTAAGCCTCTAGTAGAGCCTTGATGATTTTTTGGTCTGTGACGGCAAAAGCATAGTTTTCAAGATCATTGGGTGTTACCCACGCATGATCTTTGATCCCTAAGTGTTTAATCTCCCCACCCTGATAGAGAGCGTGCATAGCATGGAGTGTAATTCGAAAATGCGTATAGGCATGTTTTACAATCGTAAATGGATCATCACCAGCCGTTTGCACTTCGACGTCTACCTCTTCTTTAATTTCTCGAACAAGTGCCTGTACTAACGTTTCGCCTACTTCAAGCTTTCCACCCGGAAATTCCCATAAACCGCCAAGCAGGCCGTCTAACGGCCGTTGGGCAATCAAGAAGCGCCCGTGCCCAACTTTTTCTTCCCAAATAACCGCTGCTACCACATCATAGTGGGGCGTTTTTTTGCGAGGTGGCTTTACCGGTCGCTCAAGCTGGGTGCCGCGTTGACGAGCCAAGCAGGGATCACGTAGTGGGCACAACAGGCAGCGAGGAGATTTTGGGGTGCAGAGCGTTTGGCCAAGCTCCATCAAAGATTGGTTGTAATCCCCCGGCCGTTTTTGAGCGACGTGGCTTTCGGCAAGCGCCCATAGCTTCTTTTTCGTGGCTGTTTGAGTTACATCATCCGGCAGGTCATGCAGGCGAGACAGGACACGGATGACGTTCCCATCTAGCACCGCAACCGGCTCATCAAAGCAAATAGAGGCGATGGCTGCGGCCGTATAGCGGCCGATGCCTTTGAGCTTTTGAAGCTCTGCGGCCGACTGTGGCATGTTGCCATTTAGCTCACTGACAACCATATTGGCGGCCGCATGTAGGTTTCTCGCGCGGCTGTAATAGCCTAACCCTTCCCAACATTTTAAAACATCATCTAACGGCGCCTGTGCCAATGCTTCGACCGTAGGAAAACGGGTCATCCAGCGTTCGTAATAGGGAATAACGGTGGCCAGCTGCGTCTGTTGCGCCATGATTTCTGAAATCCATATCGCATATGGCTCACGAGAGCCACGCCAAGGTAATTCTGCATGGCCTTCATCCCACCAGCCCAGTAGTTTTTCAGAAATAGATAAATCCATTATTTTTCACTGCGAACGTAGCGAATGACCGGATGCGGTTGACTGGCGATTTCTTCGAGATTGGCAGCGATGAGCTCACCACGTAAGTAAAGATATTCGACATGCGCACCGGCTTCTTCGATTGCTAATAGCTGATGATAATGCTCAACTTTGCCAAAGAGCTCTTTGCTGACTTCAAGCATCGTTTTGGGTTCATGGCAAATGTTGAGCACTTTTTCGAGCCGCCCTTCATGGAATGTGCGAATTTCTTCGATACGGCCGTACATATCTTCGATTACCTTTTCATGGCCGGGTAACCCTAAGCGGATACCGGGGACTCGACTGATCTTTTTAAGTGACTCTAAATAGGTGCCTAATCCGGTATTGAGCGTGATGCTTTCCGGATTTTGGTGCGGCGTAATACGGCCGAGTACATGATCGGCTGTTAGCATGAGATCATCGATTTGAAAACAAACTTGCCCCGGACAGTGGCCAGGAGCATGGTGAATCTGAATATCGTACAGTGTCTGCTCGTCTTCAAATGTGATATCTACCGGGGTTGATTGGTAGATGTTTTTTGAGTAGGTATACATCTGCATCAGCTCCGTTCGTTTCTTTTCAGAAACTCCGGCCTGCTCTGCAAACGCATCTAGCCTGCGTGAAGCGACAATCAGACGCTCTTCATAGTTTGACAATACGCGTACGTCAAGCTGGTGAATTGCGATTGGGGCGGTTTGGTTGTGCTCGCGAAACAGGTTCAAGCCGCCAAAGTGGTCGATGTGGCCGTGGGTAAGCAAAACGGCCGATACATCGTTGAGAGTAATCGTTTTGCCGGCCGCTTGGCTAACCGCTTCAAAACCGGCGAAAAGATCTTTATTGGATTCATCTCGGCCGGAGCCAGCATCGACCATGATTAGGCGTGAGCCATCGTCGATTAAATAGATGTTCGTCGCAAGCTGTGGAAACGATTGGACGGCAAACGAATAAATGGTGCGTTTGTCGTTGGTGATAAAGGTTTGAAGTTCAGGCATAGGCGGGGATTATAGCAGGGAGCATGAGGCATGGAACGATGTGCGACACAATTCCGATAATGATGTTTGAACAGCCCGAAATTTTCAGGCTGTTCATTTCGCGTTTTTTGCTCTGCGCTATTCGTTACTCATGCCAAGTGATTTCTGGCAGTTTTGCGTTGGTTTGGTACGGCCCTGCACGCAACAGTTCGAAGTAGGTTTTTCCATCCTCTGTTTGAAGCAATCCTCGATAGGAAAAGAGCGAATGGCCGGCCGTGCCGATTTCTCGTGCTTTTGCGATGCGGTTTTCGATGTCTGCAAACGAGCAATAGCCGGTTCCAATCCCTGGAATGACATACCGATCATCTTTACTCGCCTGAAAATCACGTACCAGCGTCTCCCAAACAGACAGCGACCAAAAACTGTCATTGATGCCGTTTGCGGGGCAATTGAATGTACCTGGGTAGATCATCGGTGAAATGCTGTCGATATACCCTTCTTGGACCCACTCTTTCGAATCTTGATAGTAGTTCTCATACCCTTGGCCCACTTGCCAGTCCCAATAGTCGCGATAAACGGGCCAAACGGCGGCCGAAAGCCATAGTTTTCTATCGGCCTGTACAGCTTGCTGATAGAACTTGTTGACTGTGCCATTCACTTGGCGGCGCTGCCAATCTTTACGGTTGTATAAGTGCTTTTCCAGCTCGTAAGCTTGATTGCTGGCAGGGTCAAAGGATGCGCCTGTTGCCCCATAGCGGATGTGGTCTAAATGAATGCCATCGATGTCGTACCGGCTGATAAGGTCGGCCGTAACTGCCAGCACATGTTCATCAAACGGCTGTGATGATGGTGCGATTCTCTGATATTCCCCATCGCCGCAATAAATGGTGCCAAATTGACTTTGCTGCAAAACATCACTAATGCCACCAATGTAAATGTCATCAAGTTTGTGATACAGATGCTGGGGCGTTGTATTGTCTGGTGGCGCGTCACATCCTAGCCAAACGGGGTAAACATTGATGTATGCATGGACTTCAATATTTTCGGCATGAGCTTTTTCAATTAGTCGTTCAAGTGGATCCCAACCTGGATCATCTCCTAAACTATTGCCAGTCATCCGTTGTGACCAAGGCTCAAGGCCGGGCGTGTAAAAGGCATCGGCCGTACCACGCACCTGAAAATAGATCATATTAAATCCAGCCAAAGCGACATTATCGACAATCTCATCGATTTTCTCTGTTTCAGCGCCGCTAACTGAAGATGTCCAATCAAAGCGTGATACCCAAATTCCTCGTACCTCTGTTCCCTCTTCTCCGGGTAGTGGGGTAGGGAACGGTGTTGAAGTAGGGGACTGTGTTGCCGTGGGTGTGGGGGTTAGGGTTGGTAGTGGGGTTGAAGTTGGTGGGGTCGTGGGTGTCGGTGATGGGGTTGGAGATGGGTCATGCCGCACGGCCGGTAAATAGATTGGCTCTGATTCCGCAGTCGCTATTTCCTCGTCTTGCTGTGCCGGAAATGATTCGGTCCGGCCGGCAAAGGTCAGAATCAGCAGAAAAGTGATCAGCCCAAACCATAAAGTGACATGGTTAAAGAAGTAGTTTTTAGTTGATGGCATCATAAACGGTAGAGAACCTATTGAAGATGGATTGGCTCATTTAAGATTGAGGACCAATGCGCCTTTAGTAAAATCAGAAACCCTCAATTCTACTTTAGATTACGTTGTAAGAAGGTGATGAAGAGTCAACAAATTTATCCTGACTTTGTGCTTCTTATCAAACTGTAAAGTTTGGCTAATATTAAGGATGTTAAGCATGCTCCCAATTTGGTGTATTTGGCACGAGTATAGCTGGCTACCTGAGACTTTCCTGTAAAAAACACCCAAAGTTATAGGTAAAATAGCCCATTCAAAATCGGCTGTTATACTTTCTCATAGAGTTATGTTAAGGTTGGAAAAAGAGCCTAATCTATCAAACATTGTGGTTGTTAAACAGACAAAGATTGTGTGAGTTGTAAGTCACAAGTTTCTCGAAAAAAATATGCCAGATTCAGATACAAATGTTATTCATGCGATGGATGCAGAAGATCCTTTAAAGCGGTTTCAGGATCTTTTTTCCTATGATGACAGTGACCTAATTTATTTGGACGGGAATTCACTCGGCCGAATGCCTCGCGCGACGATTAACCATATGCGTGGAGTTGTTAAAAATCAGTGGGGTGATGACCTGATTCGGGGCTGGAGTAGAGGTTGGCTAACGCTTCAGGAAGAACTTGGTGACAAAATCGCCCAGCTGATTGGAGCTGAACCGGGTGAGGTGATCGTGGCTGATTCGACGACGGTTAATCTTTATAGATTGGCATTGGCGGCCGTGCAATATCAGCGTCAGCACAATCGCACCCGCATCGTGACAGACAATCTGAATTTCCCTTCAGACGTGCATGTTTTCTATGGGGTTGCTGACCTTGTTCAGGGTAGCCGGGTTGAGATTGTGCCATCGGTCGACAATATTAAAGGGCCTGTGAATGATCTAATTAATGCTGTTGATGACCATACCGCCTTGCTTTCACTCTCACATACAGTCTTTAAAAGCGGTTTTACCTATGACATGATCGATGTGACGGCGCGGGCACATGATGCTGGTGCGCTCGTTTTATGGGATCTGAGCCATTCGGTAGGGGCTTTGCCCATCGATCTAAAAAAGTCGCGAGCTGATTTAGCCGTTGGCTGTTGCTACAAATATTTGAATGGTGGGCCTGGTGCCCCTGCATTTTTGTATGTGCGTAAAGAACTTCAAAAAAAGCTAATTAGCCCGCTATCGGGTTGGTTTGGTCAGCAAGACCGAGGTGGCATGCTGCTTGAGCCTCAGCCGGCCGCTGGCATTCGTGGTTTCTTGAGCGGTACGCCACCGATTTTGTCTATGTCGGCCATTGGCCCGAGTGTTGACATGTTGCTAGAGGCCGGGATTGAGGATATTCGCAAAAAGTCATTGGGTTTAACAGAGCTGATGATTCATCTGTTTGATGAATATTTAGAGCCTTTGGGGTTCCGCTTGAACTCTCCACGAAATGCAAAGTATCGTGGTTCGCATATCGCTTTAGGGCATGATGAGGCTTGGCGCATTACCCAATCATTGATCAAAGATGTGAATGTTTTGCCAGACTTTCGGCCGCCGGACAATATTCGACTTGGCTTTACGCCGCTTTACACCAGCTATACAGACGTTCACACGGCCGTTTTGCGTATCCGCCGTGTTATGGAAGAGAAACTCTACGAAAAGTATTCAAATGAAAGATCGGAAATCACTTGATGATTTGGAAGCGCATCGTCGAATTTGGTTTTCACCTGCTGTATAACCAACTTGCTTGGACCTATGATATTGTCAGTTGGACTGTTTCGTTAGGGGAGTGGCGTAAGTGGCAGCTAGCATCACTAAAATTTTTGCAGGGGCCAACTGTACTTGAGATTGCGCATGGGCCGGGACATATGCTGGTTGAAATGAACCAGCGCGGATGGCAAGTAAGTGGGCTTGATTTATCCCCAGCGATGGGGCGTTTGGCACAAGCGCGCCTAAAACGGTTGGGATTAGATGGGCAAGTGCCGCTTCTTCGCTGCCGAATTCCAGATATTGCACTGAAATCGGCCGCTTTTGATTCAATTCTGTCTCAATTTCCAACGAGTTTTATTTTTGAAACTGAAACGTTGTCAACGCTGCATCGGCTATTAAAGCCTAACGGGGTTCTGGTTGTTTTGCCTGAAGGGCATCTGACCAG
This sequence comes from Anaerolineae bacterium, assembly GCA_045105475.1. Lineage (GTDB taxonomy): Bacteria > Chloroflexota > Anaerolineae > Promineifilales > Promineifilaceae > WTJY01. Next base: position 36,932 of record JBGCDP010000159.1, on the reverse strand, counting down.
CCGAGGCATCGTCTCACGCTTCATCCATTGGCTGTTTTATATTACAGGACAGACAGTAGGGGATAGCAACGAACAGCCCGATAGTGAAGCTGAAGCTGCCTTTTGGAGCAGCCTCAAACAGCAGTTTGCGGCTGCCGGATTTGAAGTGCGATTTGAGTTTGTTTGCCTCGAAAAGAGTGAAGCGACTGTGATTGTGGCTCAGAAAATATAGAAGTAGATTGTGCGGAAATTAATTTTTTAAGCTTCAACCTCTTGCATATTCCAACATTATGTCAATAATTCTAGCCTGAATTATGTCAACTCCTAAAGCTCACCCTCGGCCGACTATTGATGTCAATAAGAACGGGATCCAAACCCGATTTGATTTCAAAGAGCTAAAGGATGCAGATACCCCAACAAAAAAAGCGATTAAAGCAATTGCAAAGAAACGTAAGAGTGAAAGCCTACAGCTTCGTTTAATACATAAAAAACAACAGCCTGACCCTGCTAATTAACTTTGAAACGCATTTATAAGTCTGCTTCGTCTACCCCGTACTAATGGGCTATATCGCCTAGCCGATCTGCTTCTAAAAGTTAGGTGTTCCGACAGGAGGCGAGCCTAGACTCCATGTTGTCTCTAAAAAAGAGAGATCAAACAATCTTTCAAATTGATAACAAAATGCATCCTAGAAAACTTAGCACAACTATCCTCATACCTTTTTTACTATTTATCTTTTCTGCCTGCTCATCTCCATCTTTAGCACCGGTTTCAAATACACCCGTGCTGAAGTCGAAAACTCTAACGACGGTCCCTGAGCTAACAGCTCTGCCAGACCGATCTAAGCTGTCTTGTATCGACGAAGAATTTCTCTGTGTCGGCTTGGTAACTGCGGTGGGTGTCATTGATGATAATTCGTTTAACCAAGCCGCATGGGAGGGGGTTGAACGCTCTCAAGTTGATCTCCTGGCTGAAATAGATTATATCGAGACGGGAAAATTTTCAGACATCGTTTCGAACATTAAATATTTTGGTGATCAACACTATGATGTCATTGTGACGGTTGGTTCAAAAATGAATGTGGCTACGTTTGCGATGGCTGAAAAATATCCTCACACTCATTTCATCGGTGTTGATCAGGATGGGTTTGATAATTTTTCTAATGCGACCGGGTTGGTATTTCCTGAGCGAAAGCTTGGGTTCAATGCGGGGGCATTGGCGGCCGGGGTTTCACGAACCGGCACTGTTGGAATTGTTTTGCCTAGCAGCTTGTCACCTGCGGCCGTGAGGCTTCAAGAAGGATTCGAAGCTGGCGTGAATTCAATCTCACCTGAAACAGCTGTGATGGTCAGCTTTCATCCTGGAGACGAGTTGGCCTCGTATGTCGATCCCGAATGGGGGGCACTGGCAGCCCGTCAAATGTTGGAGAATGGGGCTGACGTCATTTTTTCTGGCGGGGGGACAACGGGTAATGGTGCTCTTGTTGAAACTGCAATCGATCGTAAATCCCTTTGTATCGGCATCGGGTCTGATCAATGGCTGACTTTGCCAGAGGCCCAGCCCTGTCTTATTTCTTCAGCGACGAAGCAGGTGGCGGATAGTGTGTTTAACATTATTGCTCGCACCGCTGTAGATCAAAGTGGCCATCATAATCATCCTTCAGGCGAAATTAATGGAAAAATTGGGCTTGCTCCTTTCCATGATTTAAAAGAGTTTGTATCGGCCGAGTTGCAGTTGGCCCTCAATGAAATAACTGACGGGCTAAATAAAGATCTGATTCAGACAGATGGGTCTTATATTCATCCATTTAGTAATATAAGCAATAACGAATAAGCATTCTTTTCCTCATCAACTTTAGAGGGTGCCTACAACCAGTCTGAGCCTGCGCCGTCTATATTTTTTTCAATCGATCATCTATTTAGTACGGCATGACTTTTAGCTCATAACAATCTTTTTGTTGCTATGCAACGATTGGTGGGCCTTTTGTGGCTTTAACTTGAATTTTAGACATATAAAACATTAAATAATGATCATAAAAAAATATTTCCCACACGCTTTTACCAAAGTGCTCATTCCGATTGCTCTTTCAGCTGTAATAGGAGCCTTTATTTTTATCGGAATAGATCAGTCTACATTGGAAGCTGCCCCGGCCGCTGCTATTCGCTATGTTAATAAAAATGTTGTGGGTGGTGTGGCTGATGGAAGCTCTTGGGACGATGCCTACATTCATCTGCAAGATGCGCTTGCCGCGGCCGTTGATGGGGATCAGATTTGGGTTGCGGCTGGTGTTTATTACCCCGATGAAGGCGTCGGGCAAACGAATGATTCTGTTGTGGCGACATTTCAGCTGACTGATGGGGTGAAAATTTATGGCGGTTTCGAGGGTGTTGAGCGTACCTTGGCCGAGCGGGAATGGGAAACAAACATTACCGTCTTGAGCGGGGATATCGATCAAAATGATAGTGTTACGGCCGATGGGCTAGTCACCGACACCAATACCATTGCCGGTTCAAATAGCTACCATGTGGTCACAACCAGCTATGTGACTAGCACAACAGCAATCGATGGATTCGCAATTACGGCCGGATCTGCCATCGGTGGCAGTGGCGATGATTCTTATGGGGGCGCCATGTTAAACATTCTTGGGAACCCGATCTTGAAAAATTTAACGATTATTGGCAATCAAGCTTATTTACGTGGCGGTGGGCTTTATAGTCAAGGTCAATTTAGTGCTGAGAATAGGATCGAGATGACCAATGTCGCGTTTATCAATAATCGAGTCAGAGCAGACCTACTTCCTCCGCGGCGTGCTCTGCTAAACCCTTCGTATGCCGGTGGTGCGATATACGCACAAAGAACCAGTTTAGTGCTCGATCAGCTAACTATTGCCGGCAACTCAATGGAAGAGGGTCTTGTTTCGGTTAATGATGGGGCAAGTGCTATTTATGCAAACTCTGCCTCATTTTCTTTGTCAAACAGTTTCGTTGGCAACAACCGATCTGAATCTAATCAAGGTGCTATTCGGATTCTGGCGTCTGATGCGGTTGAAGTTTTGAATTCAGTTTTTGTCGGTAATGTCGCTCACTTAAATGCTTCGGCTTTAGATTTTGATACATCTGGTGCTTATACAATGACCCATTCCACATTTGCTGGAAACTACGTAACGGGGAGTGATACGGGTGCGGCCGTAAAAATTTCGACATATGGGAGCAGTGTTGAAACAAATACCATTAGCAATAATATTTTTTGGGATAATTTAAATTCTTTAGACACAGTGACAACAACTGCCCAGATCAAATTTAACGGCAGTATGACGACGGTCTTAGCTTCAAACATAATTGCAGGATTAGACCTACACACTGAAGGTTGGCCGGCCGCGTTTAAAACAGACGGAGGTGACAATCACGATGCTGATCCGCAATTTGTGACCCCGATTAGTGCAACTCAGGCCCCCACTGCAACCGGGTATTTTATGCTGCTTGAAGGGTCACCTGCGATCGATGCGGCCGAAGGTGATAGCTGCTTACCAAAAGACGTTATTGGTGTGATGCGGTCGCAAAATGGCGGGTGTGACATCGGCGCGTTTGAGTTTCAAGCGGTGGGAAATTGGACCGTTAACATTACTGATGATTTGCCTGATGCGAATCCGGGTGACGGCTTTTGCGATACGAACCCATATTATTTAGGTTCACAATGTTCACTGCGGGCCGCAATCGATGAATCAAACGCACTCCCTCGTGAATTTATGATTTCACTCCCGGCCGGAAATCACACGATTAAGCGAGCCGGTATTCAAGAAGACGCCAATCAAACTGGCGACTTCGATATCTTAGACGATGTCAGCATTGTAGGTGCGGCCGAAGATACGAGCTTCATCCAGGGTGGTGCTGATCAAAATAGCGGTTTAGACCGTGTGTTTCATGTGTTGACAGGCACAACCAATTTAACCATTTCAAATGTCACGGTTCGGTATGGCCATATCCCGCCGCTGAGCGGCGATGGGAACGACGACGGGGCTGGCCTGCTCAACGCCACAAACGCATCGGTTGCGATTTCAAATACGACCTTTACCCAAAATGTCGTTGATGCGGTCGGAGAAGATGGGGGTGCGATTGCTAACATTGCAGGCGGAACCATGTCTCTTGAAGAGTCTTTGATTGTTGATAATCATGCTAAGGGGGGCGTTGGCTCCAGCGGCGGTGGGTTATTTAACGCTTATGGAAGCATACTCAAGCTGCATAACAGCATTATCAAAGACAATGTGGCAACAAGCAAAGGTGGTGGGGTCTATAACAATCGGGATGGTGCAACGGTGCATATCAGTGACACCACCATCAGCAATAACCGCGCGGTCGTGCTAGGCGGGGGCATCCAAAATGGAGCTACGCTTGTGATGACCAATACAACAGTGAGTGGGAACTCAAGTGATGACCATGGTGGTGGGATCTCGAATGATTCGGCCGACAGTGATTTCAACGGATCCCATCTGACGATAGCCGGTAATACGGCCGATGCTGATAATAATCTTGTGGGTGCTGGCGGTGGGCTTTGGCTTGAAAACGGGGCCATTGTGACCCTTCAGAATTCAATGATTGCAGATAGTGTTCAGGGTGGAGATTGTGCCAACTCAGCAAGTACGTTTAATGACGGCGGTTATAACCTGAGTGAAGATGGAAGCTGTGTTTCAGCCTCGACTAGCCTGAGTGGTGACCCTTTGCTCGCCCCTTTAGCCAATAACGGTGGCTTTGGACAAACTCATCTACCCAACCCGGCCAGCAAAGGTTTAAATGCAATTCCGGCTGGAATCAACGGCTGTGGCACAATGTTCACATCCGATCAGCGGGGAGCGATCCGGCCGTTAGAGGCGAGTTGCGATATCGGTTCTATTGAAACGGATGGCATTCTGCCCGTTATGCTACATTTAGAACATTCGCTGAGCTTGACCGACACGACCGATGTCGCTCATGGGACTCGACTCACGTATACCATCGTCTTTTCCAATAGCGGGGATGTGATTGCGAATGGAGCCACGATTACGAATATCATTTCAGCACAACTGATTTCTATCACAATCGATCTTGATTTAGATACAGGTATTTCACTCGTTTATCAAAATGACTCTAATGCAGTTTGGAAGCTCGATAACTTAGGCGGTGGGCAGCAGGGCACGATTCAAATTGCTGGGGTCGTTGGGCCAAAAGCGTTTAACAAAACGGTTGTTCACACCGCAATTCTTGAACATGAATCGGGTACGTTTAGCGAATCAACGACCTTTACAACGGCCGAAAATGCCTTTCCGCTGACAACGTCTTATTTGCCGATGGCTACAAATAATTAGGCCAGGTAAATAGGCCAAATGCCCTTAAGCGCTTTCGAGCTGTTTAGGGGCCTGTATAAAAATCCAGATCGACCATAATACGGCCGGGATGAAGACGAGGGTGCCCATAATGCGCATAACTGTTTCAATCGCCAAGCTGCCATCTAGTGCCCAGCCAACGGTGCCTGCCCCGATTGCGCTGAGCAAGGTAAAGACCATATATTCAGAAGCGAACACTCGGCCGCGTAACTCACTATCGACGTTTTGAAGAAGCAATTGGGTCGAGAAAACCCAGATAATGCCGCCGCCGAAGCCACGCAAAAAGGTGCCAAATAGCACCATTGGGAAACTGCCCAACGTGGAAACAATCCACATGCCGATGCCTGAAATAATCCAAGCGATAGCGATCCCCCAGCGCATCGGCCGATCTTCATCCCCAGTGATTAAACGGGCCAAAATCGGCCCTAGTCCGGTCCCGATGCCTGCCACACCAAAGAAGAGGCCTAAACTAATGCCGCCACCTTCGCCAATGACATAGGTTGTTTCGGCAAGCTTCACCTGAATAATCTGGAATCCGCTTGAAATAAGTAGTGCATTTCCACCTTTGAGTAACGCGATCATGAGCTGATCTATGCGCTGTTTTAAGTAACGCAGGCCATCAATATATTGGGTAAATGCGGCGGCGACAGACTTGTCAGAGTTTGCCACTTCATCCGGTGTGGTGTACCGCACCTGCATAAGAAAGAGCGCTGACACAACAAAAGTAAGTGCGTCGATGATAAAGGCTGGGGTAATGCCCCAATATCCGGCTACAAGGCCACCTAGTGCCGCCCCAATGGTTAACATCGTTGACCAGGTTACTGAAGATATCGTGTTGGCTGTACCAATTTCTTCCGGCTTGACAATATCAGGCAGGATTGCGTTTTTCGTTGGGAAGAAGAACCCACCGACCCCTAGTTGGATCGCAGTCAGTGTATAAACTAGCCAGACATCTTCTGGCCTACGCACCAGCAAAAAGCCCAATACCGCGACGCCCCGAATAATATCTGTGGTGATTAAAATATGTTTTCGGTTGTAACGGTCTGCAATAACCCCAGCAAATGGGGCTGCAATAAAAGGAGCCAGCATGCGCACCACAAAAAGGCCACCAATCGCCAAACCAGAATCAGTCAGCTGGGCCAGCAAAGCGGCTGAGGCGATTAAGTTGAACCAGTCGCCTAACAGACTGATAACTTGCCCTCCCCAAAGCCAACGGTAATTGCGATTTTCGCGCAGTAGTTGAATGTAGCCTACGGGTGGTGATGTCATGGAACTCATTTGAAAAAGTTACCACCTTTCTAAAATTAGGCGACCCTAATATAGGCTTCTTACGTTTTGGTCCTACTCATCTCCAAATTTGCCTTACAAATGGCATAACGGTAACGGTTTGCATTTCTTTACGCAGTTTTTGATAGATTACATCGCCTATAGGCGTTAAAATTGAGCGGGCTAAGAGGCAGCCTTATAATGCGCTACCTCTGGTCTTTCTACTCTCTTCTCTCTAGTTTTTTCTTCTAGCTTTCTTTCACCTTTTAACCATTATGGAAATTATTGAATCAATTATTTGGGGCATCGTTCAAGGTGCAACTGAGTTTTTGCCCGTCTCAAGTTCGGGGCATTTGGTACTGGTCCCGGCCGTGTTTGGCCTGCGTTCACCTACTCTAACCGAGGCAGCAATTGCTCATTTGGGAACCCTGTTGGCGGTACTTATCTACTTTTGGAAAGATATTTGGGGCATCATTACAGGCGTTCTCTCTGGCTTAGCCAAAGGGGAGCCCTTTGGCACGGTAGAATCTCGTTTGGGTTGGTTTATTGTGATTGGCACAATTCCGGCCGCTGCGATTGGCTTGCCGTTTGAAAGTTTTTTCGAAGAAGCATTTGGTTCACCCACAATGGCAGCTTGCTTTCTGTTTCTGACCGCTGCACTAATTGTGTTGGGTGAACGGATGGCATCTGGCACAAAACCGATTGAAGAAATGACGTGGGTTGATTCGCTTATTGTGGGCGTTTTCCAGGCAGGTGCTTTGTTTCCAGGCATCTCACGCAGTGGCTCGACCATCGTGGGAGGCTTGCTTCGCGGCCTAGATCGGCCGACGGCGACCCGCTTTAGCTTTTTGTTGGGCATTCCTGCGATTTTGGGAGCCGGTTTAGGTGCGGTGGTTGATCTGTTTTCACTAGAAAATTCAGGCAACCAAGCTCTGCCGATGTTTGTCGTTTTTATCGTTTCAGCTGTTGTTGGCTATGTCTGTATTGCGTGGCTCTTGCAGTGGGTGCGTAAGCACAGCCTCATTCCGTTTGCGATTTACTGTGCGTTATTTGGAACATTCTACCTCGTCTTTTACGTCGCTTTAGCCTAAATTGTAAAGCGATTGTTCCTGGGTCTATGCGGTGAAAGAATATGTCTACATGAGGCGTTATTGCTATGCAGTTTGCTGACGCTATAATTCTTCAACGATTATGTCATATTCTAAAGATAGCTTGGCCCGTTTAAAGGGTCTTCCATATTTATTAGTTTTACTCTTTTTCGGTGCTGCTTGCTCTGGCGCAGAATCAGTTGATCCGGCACTAACCTCCACTGCTGAGGGCGTAACTGAGTTGGTTGACGCACCGACTACGGTTCCGACAGCTGTTCCCGTTGCAACTGCCATCCCCGAAACACCGACACCACTGCCTCCTCCAGCGACACCAACTCCGCCGTTAGCCGCGCTTGTTAACGGTGAGCCGATAACGCTCGCTAGTTACCAGGCTGACTTAGCACAATATACTGAAGCGATGGCGGCGATTGGTGAATCTCTACCTGAAAATTATCAAAATTTACGTTTGATGACGCTGGTGGAGCAAGTCATTATCCGCCAAGCGGCCGATGAGTGGGGACTCAGCATCGGTGAAGACGAACTACAGGTCGCGTTAGATGATGTGGTACGTCGGGCTGAAGAAAATGGTGGATACGAAGCTTGGCTACGAGCTAACCGGTATGATGCGGCCGAATTTTCATCTATTTTGGAGCAACAGTTGCTAACGACGGCCGTTATCAATGAAGTTGTGCGCAGCGTCCCGACGGCCGTTGAGCAAGTACGTGCTCGTTACATCGTCGTAAACGATGCCAGTTTAGCGCAGACGCTTTTAACCCAAGCACGTTCCGGATCAAATTTTGCAGATTTAGCGGTAACCTACTCTTTAGATGCTGCGACAGCTCCAGATGGAGGCGATCTCGATTTTATTATGCGTGGTTGGCTTTTCCGGCCAGAAGTCGAAGATGCGATTTTTTCTATCGAACCTGGTCAAACGAGCGAAGTCATTACGGTTGATTATGGCAATGGTCAGATTTCGTACTATCTGGTTCAGGTCGTAGAAAAAGACCCAGCTCGCACATTAACGAGTGCTCAACGAGATTTGATGACTCGTCAAGTGATTGAGGAATGGTTGGGCGAACGCTTGGCAGCCGCTGAAGTTATCCAATTTGAATAGCTACCTGACTATTTTGCACTACATAAACTATTTTCCCAGAGTCAATTTTCTGGAATCAGCTAACTTTAGTTAGGAAAAATCATGTCTCAAAGATCATCTAGACCTCTCGATCGACTCGCTAATATTATTACGGCCGCAGTTTTAATGGCGTTACTGATTGTGGTTATTATATTTGCACTGTTTTTAGCCCGGCCGGACCTGTTTCCGGGAGCATCGGCTGCTTTGCCTGAAGTTGCTCAAGTGACTCCAGGGCTTCCCACGATTGCGGCCGTTATTGAGGTCCCAACTGAAACCTTTACCCCAGTTCCGACTGTTCAGCCGACCAATACCCCTCCAGCTACGGCCACATTTGCTCCGCCAACGTCTACGCCAACCAAACAGGCCACCAGCACTCCTACGCCGACAGTTGCCTTAGAAAGTGCAGCTTTGGTTCCACCAACTCGCACCCCTACACCAACGCCAACCCCGACATGGACCCCCACACCGAGAGGGCCGACCCCAACACCATCTAATACCCCTTCCGCTTTTATTTTCACGAAAACAAGCGACAGTCCGATTTACCTACGCAATTACGCAAATTCGGCCGGGTGTAGCTGGGCCGGTATCGCGGGCGAAGTGCTAGATGTCGCGGGAAACCCTGTCGCCACAGGTTTGTACCGTGTTCATATTTGGGATGGTGGGGTTGACGTACGTGTTAATACGTCATCTAAGCGGGAATATGGGCCATCAGGCTGGGAGCAGTTTATCTTTAACGAGCCGGTTGCGCGTAGTTACAATATTCAGCTCGAAACGGTAAGTGGCACACCTGTGTCTGAAGTCTATCGTGTCCAGTCAAAAGACGACTGTAACCAAAACTTACTGTATTTTATCTTCGTCCAAAATCGGTAGCATCTCAAGAAAAAGGTTAATCGTAAAACTTTCTCTATGCTTTATCTCGTTGCTACTCCTATCGGTAATTTAGAAGATATGTCTTTTCGGGCCATACGTGTGCTCAAGGAAGTTAGTTTAATCGCGGCCGAAGATACGCGACATTCTGGCAAGCTCCTCAAGCATTTTGACATATCTACACCGCTTACTAGCTATCATGATCATAGTGATGACAGCAAGATTGAGCAGCTAATCGGCCGTCTGCATAGCCAAGATGTCGCTCTAATCTCAGATGCTGGAACGCCAGGCTTATCTGATCCTGGCTACCGTTTGGTTAAAGCCGCCATCGAAGCAAATATCCCCATTACGCCAATCCCAGGCCCGGCCGCAGCTATTGCCGGGCTAGTGACCAGCGGCCTGCCCACAGATCGTTTTATCTTTTTGGGCTTTTTGCCACGGCAAATGGGCAAACGCCAAGCTGCATTGCAAGATGTTGCTCGCTTAACCTGCACGCTTGTTCTTTACGAATCACCTCACCGTTTAACAGCTTTGCTAGGGGACGTGTTAGCGGTTTTAGGAGATCGTCAGGTGGTTGTTTGCCGTGAAATCAGCAAGATGTACGAGGAGTTCTGGCGTGGAAGTACAACCGCCGCGGCCGAGCATTTCACCAATGAGCCGGTGCGGGGTGAAGTGACTCTGATTATTGCTGGAGCGGTTGAAGACGAAATCGACTGGGACGAGCCTGCACTTATCCAAGCATTAGAAACGGCAATTGAATCGGGGATGTCGAAAAAAGATGCAGCAGCTCATGTTGCGGCTATGAGTGGTGTAAAAAAGCGGCAGATTTATCAGTTGTCCCTCAAAATTTAGGCCCCTCTTGGCCACATCTATGGCTCATACCGATCAGATATATTAGTGATGTGCCTGTATAAATGGTTGTGTGGGAATGATCTAGATGATTTTGATTTTTCAATTGGACAAATTGTTCATATCAATCGTCCTAAATCTGCACCGATATTTTTATTGCCTTCGTACTAAGGGGTAGAATAGTCAAAATTTCTTTTCAGACGTGCTGTATTATTTATGGTTGATTCCCCACAGAAAGAAACGGTTGAAACATATGGAAAATGGGTTTTAGCGGCCGCTATTTTTGCTGCATCTATGGCCTTTATCGATGTTTCTGCATTGCATGTGGCACTCCCAACCATTCAGAAAGATTTAGGGGCAACCGGTGCTCAGCTTCTTTGGATTATCAATAGTTATGCACTGATGCTGGCTTCACTGCTTTTAGTTAGTGGGGCTTTGGGTGATCGATATGGCCATAAGCGTATCTTTTCGACCGGCATTGGCGTTTTTGCAGTTGCATCGTTAGCTTGTGGCTTTGCACCTACTGCTCGTATTTTGATTGCGATGCGTACCGTACAAGGAGTCGGCGCTGCAATCATGGTGCCTGGTGGCTTATCGTTAATCATTTCCCATTTTCCTGCTAATGATCAGGGGCGCGCCATTGGCATCTGGTCGGCCGCGTCTGCTTTAGTGACTGTGGCTGGGCCGCTCTTAGGCGGCTTGCTAGCTGATGCGGGGCTTTGGCGCTACCTCTTTTTTATAAACATCCCACTGGGGCTGCTAGGTATTTTTGCCCTCACTAAAGTGCCAGAAACACAGCGCTTAGCCTCAGATAAGCCAATTGATATTTTTGGTGCCATTTTGGCGACTGTCGGGCTTGCTGGAATTACATACAGCTTTTTAGCGGTCCCCGAACTTGAATCTGGTTTTGCTCATCCACAAGCCTGGGGCACATTGGCTTTAGGTTGCGGTAGTTTTGTTGGCTTTGTTTACTGGCAGCTCCTTTCTGTCAACCCAATGGTGCCGCTAAATCTGTTTCGATCACGTATTTTTTCAGCCACGAATGTAGTCACGTTTTTGCTTTATGCTGCGATGAGTGTTTTTTCATTCTTTTTGTCGCTTAATTTAGTACAAATTCAGGGATACGAAGCCCGGGAAGCAGGGTTTGCTTTTTTACCCTTTGCATTGCTTGTGGTTATCTTGTCACCATGGGCTGGCAAATATTCAGACAAAAACGGGCCGCGCCTTCTACTAACATTGGGTCCGATTTCGGCCGGGATTGGTATATTGTGGATATCGTTTATTGGATTGACGTCAGGAATTTCTGAGATGTGGACGACATTTTTCCCCGGTATGATCTTATTTGGCGTTGGCATCTCGATGACGGTGGCACCGTTAACAACGGCGGTAATGACCGCTTTGCCTAATCAATATGCGGGGGTGGCTTCAGGGGTAAATAACGCTGTTTCACGTACGGCTGGGGTTTTGGCAACCGCTATTATGGGTGGGCTTGCAATAGTTCTGTTTCAACAATATTTGGGCCAATATATACTGACACTCCCGCTTTCGGCCGCAGAACAGCTTGCTCTTTTGCGAAATGCGACGCAGCTTGCAGAAACACAGGTCCCCGAAACTGTTTCAGCTGCACAGGCACTTGAAATTCAACATATGATTAAGCTGGCTTTCATCGATATGAATCGTGTGACGATGCGTATTTGTGCAACGCTGGCGATAACGAGCGGTTTGATTTCATGGTTGTACCTTGATTCAACGTCATCGATTCAACGCACTCGTGACGCATCTCGGCCTCCGTCCATGCCACATTAAACGGCATTGAAGTAAGAAATACATGGGTAAACAAGTCTACACTTCTATAAAAATTCTAGGGTTCAGGAACAAATAATGGGTATTTTTGATTTTCTAAAAGGCAATAAGCGGGATTGGAGCAGCATCATTGAAGTTGGTGACGATAACTTCAAACGGCAAGTCATAAACCGATCTTACAAAGGGCCAGTCTTAGTTGATTTTTGGGCCGATAACTGAGGCCCTTGCCGCCAAATGACTCCCGTGTTGGAGCGTATCGTTAGTGAGCAAGGTAGTGGTTTTGTTTTAGCAAAAGTTAATGCACGTAATAACCCACAAACTGTTGTTAAGAATAGTGTGCGTAGTACCCCATCTGTGCGAATTTACCACAATGGCAAAATGATTGAGGGTTTTTCTGGCGGCCGCTTAGAACATCAAGTGCGTAATCTTATGACACAAGTCATTGAGAGCGAGCCACCTGTGCCAGCTGTCAAGCTAAGCAATGATCCTAATCAACGCTATAAGCAGGGCAGAAGCCACCTTAAACGCGGCCGGGGTTTAGAAGCAACCGTTGCACTGCGCGATTTTCCTGATGGCCCTAGCAAGGCAAATGCTGATCTGCTTCTGCCTTTGGCTCAATTTTTATGGGACTTAGATGATGGTGATCGCTGGACTGGAAAGCGAAAAATCGATGATCTTTACAACTTGGCCTTAGATTGGTTTGACGATAAAAAACCAGCAAATGCAATTCAACCGTTGCAGCAGTCACTCGCATTGCTCCCTAAAGATGATCAACCTGATATGGAGCGAATCATCAAAGCACTTGAATTTTTAGTTAAATAGTTAATTTTTCTAGCTTACTGAGTTGTTTCCCATGTACGGTCAACAACTTCTCCCCGTTCACCCATGCGTCCCAAATCAATGTCGCCAATTGACACGAGGACGCCTGCACCGTTGCCTGTGCGAATGTTAATCGAATCATCGGCCGAATAACTTTGCACATCCCCTCTATTTGCTTGTCCCTCAAATAATGTGATCCCATCAGCTACCACTCGAATCCATGTGCGATTTTGAATAATTTCGATTTTCATATCGAGCACACTGATTGTTGCTGGTAACGGGTCTCGTGTCGGATCAATGACAGGCGCCAGCGTTTCTTGCGGCTCAATGATGACGCCAGACGTTTCGCTTGTATTTCCCTCACCGCCTTCAGTGCCTCCGTTAGTGCGGCTTGTCGGCACGATAAGCTCTGTCGTTGTGATCGGCTCAGCAACTTGCACTCCTGGTAATGCGTCAGGTTCCGGTTCTACCCCTTCTCGCCCAAGCAGTTCCCCAATCGTCTCAGTTAGAGATTCCATGTTGCCTAGCGGTAGCTCGGGGCTGTTAATGCTGAGCAAGCCGGGCAAAAAGCGCCAGCCCAGCAGGCCGATAGCAACTATGAAAGCCAGTATGATCACCCGGCCGACCCAATCGCTACCTTCTTCAGGGTTAACATCTTGAGCGTTGACAGGATCAAAAAATGTTCCTGTTTCAGGTTGGGGAGGCATGACGGGGTAATTTTGAACCGGTTCACGAACAACCTGCATTTGCTGGGTCATTGCATACAGCTCAGAACTTGAAGCAAGGTTTGAAAGTAGGGGATTAGGGTCTAGACTAAGATGTTGGGCATATTTACGCACATAGCCCCTCACATGAGCGGGGGATGGCATAGCTTCCCAACGATCTTCTTCAATCGCTTTTAAAAATTTTGGTTGAATGCGCAAAATATCAAAAACATCATCAAATGATAGTTCTTGATTTTCCCGCGCTTCTTTTAAGATATTGCCTATCTCATTCACAAAATTATACCCATCTACACAATAATATTAGCAAGAATTGCTTCAGTAAAATCGGCGGGAGTATACAAGCAGACTGGAGATTGACAACAGATTTTATTCTGCTACCAATCTCCAGTCTGGAAAAACCTATATAAAGATTTAAAGGCTTTTAACCTTAGTATCTAATTATTTCTGCTGAATTGGAGAAACAATGGCCCGATTGAACTAATCTATTACGAAATCAGAATCAAAAGTATCTTCTACAGCTTCTTCTGATTCTACTTGTTCTTCAGACTCTTCAGCGTCTACATCTTCAGTCTCAGCGTTTTCGTCCTCTTCAGTTTCTTCATTGAGAACGTTCACACGAACTGATGCTTGGAATTCTCCGTCAAGTCTAACGGTTGCAGTGTGAGCACCCAGTGTACGTAGCGCTTTGCCTGGAACGCTGATCTTTTTGCGTTCAACTTCAACACCAATCTCTTCTGCAATTTTTTCAGAGATTTGTTCAGTTGTAACAGAGCCGTACAAACGGCCACTCTCGCCTGCAAGTGTGTGGAAGGTAATTGAAGCTCCATTTAGTCTTTCAACTAGAGCCGCATACTCTTGACGCAATTGCTCACGGCGTGCAGCTGCTTGGTCCATCCAAGCGGTTGCTTGTTTTAAGGTTCCTTCGGTTGCTGGTACAGCAAAACCTTTTGGAATCAGAAAATTCCGGCCGAATCCGGCCGATACATTAAATATTTCCCCAGCATAACCGAGGCTATCTACATCTTTTTTCAACAGCACTTTCATAGCTGATATTCTCCTGTCAGAAATAAGCGAACAGCCGTAAATGGTATCAGACCGCATTTTAATTAGCAAAATATTTTACACAACCCATTTTGCAATCGAATACAACCTTACAATTGGGGTGGCGGCTCCATTACCCTAAGATAAATTTGGAACGATTTATTTCTAAAGCAGGCTTTGTTTCAAGTTTTGGCAAAGTAATTATGAACTGATCATAAATCATTTCAGTTTCACTCTTTAAACCGCTTAAGAATGAAAAGCTTCCATTATGGACTTTTACAAATCCATCCACTATTGTGAAGTGTGAACTTACATCCATTGGATTAAACAACTCACCTTCTTTGCGGCTGAGTGTTTCTTTGATCTGTTCGATTGTGTTTTGATCCAAGTTTTTGCCGTTATGCCAAATCGAAATTGAGAGTGTCTCGCTATCTGCACGGCCGACTTCGAGTGTAAGTTCAGTCCCTTTTGCTGTGATACAAAATGTTGTGACAATACCTAGTAAGCGTGTAAGCGCTTTTTGCATGTTAGAGTGTTCAACTAAAACCCCCATATCAGGTTCAGCGATAATGATAATCGGTTTAATGTTGTTTTGCTCTAAAGCCTCTCGATGATAGGAAACAGCCTCTGATATTAAGAAGTTGAAGTCAAAACATGCAGTAGCCCGATTGCTAAATGCTTTTCGAGCTTCTCCTGTTTCAATTTCTGCAAGCGACATAAAGTCTTCTACAAGTTCGCTTATTTTTTGGCTACCGGTTTGTATCTCTGCAAGCGTAAACCTTAGATCTTCAGCTGTATTAATTTGTTCCTGCTCTCCGCTAAGCAAATTAGATGACTGGCTCACTGAATCTAGAGGTGTTCGAAAGCTAGGCTGGAGCATGCTTAGGATTTTTTGTTTGAAGTTGTCAAAATCTTGGTTGCTGACCTGCTTATGCTCAAAATGCCTATTAAGTTGAGCTTCGACAAGTGCCATAAACTCGTCTGTATCATATGGTTTTGTAATGTACTCTTCTGCCCCAGAAACACGGCCGTCAAAAATGTCTTGTTGCCGATTGCGTGCGCTAACGATAATAAAGGGGACATGCAGAAATTCATTTTGCTCTCGCACCGCTTTTAAAAGCTCAAAACCGTCTAACTCTGGCATCATTAGATCTGAGATAATCAAATCCGGCATGAAGTCATCTAAGATTTCAAGTGCAAGTTTCCCATTGGCGGCCGAACGCGTATGGAACTGATAACAGCTTGAGTACAGCTGCATTAATTCTTCAAGACTACTTAGCAGTGCTTTATCATCTTCAACAAGCAATACATTTGCTATCGGCTTTTTAGTTGGTTTCACTTGTGGTTGAAGTGAGACGTTTTTGCCTTGATAGATTGGCAGGCTCAAAAATACAGTACACCCTTTCTCTGCGGGGCTTGTAACCTGCAAAGCGCCACCATGAATTTTGGCAATCCCTTGAGCAATAGGCAATCCAGAGCCCGATCCCTGCTGTTCATAATAACTTCGATTATGTTGATAAAAAAGATCAAATACGTTTTGGATCGCATCTGCTGGAATGCCAATTCCGGTGTCAATAATTTCGATGTTTAATTGGTTTTGCTCAACGGAGGTAGAAACATTGATAGTTACTTCCCCATGGCCAGATTCTTGTGCCGTGTAAGCCGTAAACTTAACCGCATTTTCAATCAGATGACTTAACAATGTGATGAGCTGACTTTCAACCCCCCATAATGTCAGCTCATGTTCATCTGAAGAATTTACCTGAATTGACACCCTGCTTTTATCCGCAAGTGATTTATTAGCCTCTATTGCTGATAAAAGTAGCTGGTTAAAATCGGGTATAAGGGTCGCTTCTTGGTGATAAGTTGCCGCGAGTTTTCCTGAGCGTACATCCATTACTAAAATTAAATCTTCGATCAAGTCTATTAAACGAGCACAGCCTGACAAGATACCATTGAGATAATCATCTAGGTTTCGCCCATTCTTCTGCATCGAAATAGTTTCAGCCAACATGTCATAATAAGCCGTGACATATGTTAATGGTGTCCGAAATTCATGATTTAAAATTTGTAAAACATTGCGCTTTAATGAGCTAATATCTTCTTGGCTTGCTAATTGTTTTTCTGTGGCCCTTTGTAGCTGAGTTTTGGCAAGCTCTACTAGTTCTAATGGATTAAAGGGCTTTGTGATATACATCTCAGCCCCACTTTTTCGCCCCTCGAACACTTCTTTGCGAGTTCCACGTGCGGTTAAAAATATAAAAGGTACACGAACAAGATGAGGCTTGTTTCTAACCGCCTCTAGCAGCTCAAACCCATTCATGAGCGGCATCATGATGTCTGAGATAATTAAGTGTGGCGTTATTGATTCAAGACGGGTAAGTGCTTCAGCTCCATTTGATTCACTATAGACTTCGGTATTTTCCTCTAGTTCAAGTAGGTCATGAATACCTTCACGCAGAGAAGGATCATCTTCAACTATGAGAATGATATATTTAAAATCTTCTGCCATTTCTTTTTTGGTAGTAAGTGATTATAAGTTCGAAGCTGAAAGACCGTTTTCTTTTGTGATTAATTCGCAAGGTTGTAAGCTAGTTAAGTTTTGCGTCACTTCTAAGAGTTGCTTATGCACCCAACTTCTTTGAATAAACAAGTGTAGACTTTTTTGATGTTAGATAATAGTGGATAGGGGTGTACTGTGGTACTTTTTTAAGTAACAAAAAAGCCGACCTGTTATGGATCGGCTTTTAAAAATTCAATCAATTAATGCTTCACTCTGAGCCTATCTATTGTGGCTGGCGCATTCTTCTGGCTCCAAAAAGGATGATGAGCAAGCCTAGAGCAAGAGCCAATGTGTTTACGATTGAGAATCCAGTTTCAGGCAGTCTTTCTGGAGAACTGGCCTCGCTTGAATTCGAATCGGCCGCGGTTGAGCCATCGTTGCTATTTGCAGAACCATTATCTGCATTGTTGTCATTAGATGAACTATCAACACTGTCAGAGGTCGTGCGATCTGAATCGGCAACTGACGAATCAGAATCATCGCCAGCGGTTTCATCACCACTGCCACCTAAATCATCTTCATCGCTCCCATCCTCAATGTCCGCACTAGCTTGATCAACAGTGGGTGAAGGGGCCTCAGTGGGTTCAGGGGTTTCGGTTGGGATAGGTGTTTCAGTTGGCAAGCTTGCGATGGCTGTTGCCGTCCCGGCCGCATTTGACTCACGAGCTTCTAGGGTTTGCGTCACATAGAAGTTTTGAGTTGCTACTGCCTCATTTGTTTCAACAATCTGAGCAATTTCAACCTCTTGGGTCAACATCTCTGCAGATGGGGTTGGTGTGGCCGGTGTATTAAAAAAGCTGAAGATTCCTAAACATAGAAAAGCACCTAAGCCAATGCCAAGTAATCCTAATAAGGATAATAGGAATGGACGGTTTGACGGAGCACTATCATTATCGATGATAATTTCATCGAGTTCATCAGGATCGTCATTAAATATACTATCTGTCTCATCAGTACCAGCTGGTTCGTCTGAGAAAAAACTGTCGTCGAGTTCTTCAGCCATTATTTCACCCTAAATTCGAAATGTCGTCACTACAATAATTCACGCAAACACAAAATCTATTTTTGTATATCTAGAAGCGGTATGTAAGTTAAACGAGGAGTTAATCGTTATTATGTTCACTTTACATAATTATGTCAAGATTGGTAGTTGACACAAAAGCAACCTCGCCGGTACTGAATTCAACATCAGCCCCTTCTGATTTAATTCCAGTTGATGTTGTTTGCGGCCAGCTATAGGTTTTTTTGATAATTCCTTCTAATCCACGATTAACGCCCGATAATAAACGAATTTTTTGGCCTACTTTTAAAGATGTTGGCTTTTTCTCACGCCGGCTGGGTTTTTGTTCAGCATTTTCGAGCCCATTTTCGCTGATCATGACAACTTCAGGACGGCTGGTTTGCCCGTACTTGCTTCCAAAAAGAGCCGAATGATTCCCGTTATTTTCACGTAGCAAGTTATAGATTGCTGGATAGATCCCGCCGGACCCTGCCCCATCTGTCAAAATAAAGGGGAGGTGCCAGTTTGTGATCGCTTGAAATACATCTGGAGAAACGGTTCCAGCGATTAACCCGGCGACACCTGCATCTGTGAGAGACTTAAGCAGATTTGGCTGATCTAAATGACCGATTGCAGCAACTGCACCATAGAGATCAACATCAAGGTGTTCAATTTGCAAAGCTTCATCGGCCGCTTCACCTAAAACGTGTAGATTGCCCGCGCCCTCATTTCCATTGCTCCACGCTGCCTGAAAGCGCGAGCCAAAAGTTTCGATAACCACCCCTTTACCTGGAATAACCTGTGAAACTGTGCCATGGACAAGTGATCGCAGGTTAAGATCTTCCGGCGTGCGTGTAATAAAGAGATCTCCATTTTCAATTTCAGCGACGGTTCCTTCAACTGGGGAGGTTACATGAGTAGATCGGCCAAACATTTTTTTGCGTTCTGCTAAAACTGTGCCAAATCGGACCAAGTCTCCAATCTGGACAAGTAAACTCGATTCAGCATCATTTGGATTAACCCCAAGCGGCTCAGCAATCGGAATGATCTCAAATCCGGTTTCGCTTGATGTTTGGGCCACAATCTGAACAGGTGAAAGGGTTTGATTTCCGGTTACCGGTGTTCGGGCAGCAACGTGTGGTGGAAATCTTCTCGAGACCCAAAGCTGTTGATTTGATTCAATGCGTGTGGTGTGAAGTGACATAATTTATTTTGTGCTGATAGACTGCCATTCGTCCATTTTGTCATCGGGCAAGACAATCGGCCGACCGCGACTGTCAACCCAAACGCGAGCCATTAACCCTTCAATCCCTTCTAATTTACTAACATTGGCTGCACCCAGAGAAAACCCTCTGCGTTGATGGCTTAACTTCGCATCGTACGCTGTTCCGTTTGAGAGCTCAATCGATGTTAAGTTGCCCCACTCGATCGATTCCTTAGTTGTTGCTGCATCATTATTCGTTTTACTTAGCTCGACATCAAGTGCATTCTGCCCTTTTCGTCCACGTCCAGAAAGCCCTACAAGCCATCCTAAATATTGAAAGGCGTCTGACTCGATCACATCGACGGCCGCGTCTGGATGATGTTCTAACAGTTCACCCAAAAGTGCCATCGCATTATGCGTGTCAGTAAAGCATTCACATTCGCCCTGAATTTGAAGTGCATTAAATAAGGAAAGGACCAAACGCTCGTGATTGCCGGTTAAAGAAAGTAGATCTCCACGGACAAAGAGTCGATTGAGTGAAAGCGGCTGATCTTGTTCCAGCCCCCACGCAGAGCTTGCATCCTCGACCGCTTGCATAATGAGTCCTTGCAGCATGACTAAATCAAGGTCGAGGTCGCGCTTCGTTTGTGGCACGGTATCTTGGAAAATTGAGCGGTTAACGAGATGAATGCGTAGGGTTTCGGCCGCATGCGCTGAATCATCATAGCCAGTTAGCCATTGGCTCAAGACTTGGATGTCAAGCTTGCTTTCCAGCTGGGCTAAATTTTCCCCCAATCCTAAATCAGGTCGTACGATCAGGTCTGTAAACTTCGGCTTGGCGTAGACGAGTGTCAGTCCGTTTACATCTAAATCAAGGATGAGCACCGGACCATTAACTAAGGCTGCCTGATAGCGGGCGAATACGGCCAATCCTTCGTTACGCGCGAATGGCATTTCACCACTCCAGCGCATAACTTCTGGCAAGCCAGGGATTTTGGCCAAGTATGTTCGGCGTAAAAGATCTTCGATTAGAGTGCGGGCTGGCTTGACATGCTCGTGTCGGGCATCGGGCCGAAGATTTGGTGCAATTTTGAGATGCGATCCGATATTTAATTGCTCTTGTACTTTTTCAACCCAGTGCCCACTGGCGGCATAAATGACTTCCGGCCGACTTGTGTCAGAAAACTGGCGAATACCCGCTCCGACCGGTTGCACCGCTTTAAGCATTTGATTTTGCATCGCAGAACCACGCGAATCACTTCCGACGAGGAAGACAAAATCAGGTCTTGTTTCAGCCATCCACTGAACTTCAGCAACAAGATTTTGACTGTTAGACCCTGTATATAATTTTTCTAGTTTGCTAGGGAAACGCTGCAGCAAGTGTACGGCACTTTCAACGGCCGGATCATCAATCGTTGGAGCTACAATGACTGTACGGAGCAATCCACCCATACTGATAGAAGTTAAGAATTTATCAACCCCTCTCCCCGGCTGACGCGTGTGTAAAATAAGCTCTTTATCGTTGCTTAGGATCGTTTGGCTACTCATCTTTTCGAGCTTTTCAAGCGCTTCGAAAACACCTTTAGAGGCATTGTTTGTCGGTGCTTTGTGGGTGGAATCAACGTGGGCACGGCTTACAAGTCGGCAGGTTCCAGCGACTTGCTTGATAAGCAGAGCCGTTGTGTAACGTTCACCAATATCAAGCAGCAAAAATGTTGTTGCGGTCTGTTCTGCATCCATAGGGTTGGGCGATACCTCTTTTGTCTGTGGTAGCTACCTGCTGTTAGGAAATTTATGTTGCTGGTTTTACCAGATTCAGCCCCTTGCTTCAACCTATCTTGTTTACATAACAGAGTTTTTGATCCGACCTTTGTATGAGTTAGAGGGCTATAGCGTCAGCTCGTAAGTTACAAACGCTGGCTTCGGCCGGAAACCTAGCAACATATTCAAGTCATACATCGAATTGTTTTCATCATTTTCAGTTTTGATCGATTTGGCCCCATAATCACGAGCAAACTCAATGGTCTTGACTTTAAGTGCTGTGGCAAGCCCATTGCCCCGATAAGCTTTATGCACACCGGTTAGCCCAACCTTTAAAGAGTTTGGATCACCACTGTTTTTGTTGAGCGAGCTCATACCTACCCACTTTTGGCTTTCGACCTCGAGCGCATAAAAGTTGCTGTCAAACATAAAGGTTGGCATGTCATATTCTTTGATAAACTCGTCAAACGGGAATTCTGCTCGTTCAGTATCTGATGGGATGTCTTGAATCACAGGCTCCAGCAATTCATAGTCTAACCGTTGCCAATTCTCAAACCTGTCTTTAAGCTCACCAAGTGTGTAAATCTTAAACCCTTTGGCCTCAATTTTCTTTTCAGCATTCGCAAAGCGTTCAAAGTCAAAGTCAGCAATTTGGAGCTCAGATACAGGTTCACGTTGAACCAGTTTATACCCGGCCGCTTTGTAGAATTCGACTAGGTTTACACGATCTTCGCTCATGATAATCGTCAGCTTTTTCGCATTGCGTGTGGCAAGGCATTGAAGCATAAAGTGGTTGAAAGTGATGGCCACTTCTTCAAATGGAACTGGTGCTGTCGGCTTAACAAAAAAGTTGGTTGAGTATTCACCTTTGTCCTTTGCCCACCACTTTTCCTTAAAAATACCGTAGCCAATCGGCTCGTTATCCATGTCAATAACTACCTGCCGATGAAAGTTATCTCGATTTCGGGTTTGGTCATCATATTTCATACTTTCAATCGACCTTTTTAATTCTGGCCAACAGGCGTTAAAAATATCGTTGTATGTCTGGTAATCTTGATCGCTACCATCAAAATCTCGAATATGTAGTTTCATTTTCTTATAAATATGTCGGGGAAGGGTTTTCCCTTCCTCGACTGTTGATACTGTTTAATTTAGAGTGACTTTAATGTTTTGTAGGTGGGTGTTGGCTAAAGCGATCCATTGCGTTTACAAATGCTGTAAAGCCGAACCAAATTGCTGCCCATAGTTTCCTGATCACGTTCCAACAGAATTGGAAAATAATCTTCGTTACGGTTTGTATACTTCTTAAAAAAGCCAGATAAACGCCGCTATTGCGTTTGGGGTTTCCTTCTAAAACTGTGTCTTTCAATTAGTTAGTTATCTCCACCAGGTAGGAAAATGGAAAACACTTTCGTACCTGTTAGATTGTTAGTTCGCCATCCATAAACTGTTGCCAAAAATCAAGGGCGATTTCCTGTCCATCGGCCGCTACGCCGTGAGGGGAAAAATAGTCTACGATACGCTGAATGTCTCTTTGCAAGAACTTTTGAGCATTGGGGTTGACGGTTGCGTTGACCATTTGCGGGAAGTCGATAATGGTGACCTCTCCTTGCCAGTACAAAATGTTGTATGGGGACAAGTCTCCGTGTACCAAATTGTGCGCCAGCATCAGCTGAATATTCTCGATGATCTGATCAAAAAGCGGTTGTGCCTCTGCTTGCTCTAAGCCGACATCATTCAGGGTTGAGGCTGGTGTTTGGCGGTCGCCGCAAAACTCCATGAGAATCACGTTTCCTGCATGTGCAATTGGTTTGGGAACATCTGCGCCAGCATCATACAGCTTTGTCTGCATCCGGTATTCATGGCCAATCCAGTTGGCAAATTCTAGATCTTGCCCGAATTTCGACTTTTTCTTAGCCGCACGCTCTACACCAGAGTTTCGCCGCACCTTTTTCCCATCACGGTTGTGGGTCAAGCGGCCGATTTTGTACGCTGAATCGTTTCTAAGATGGCGGAACATACGCGGCCGGTAAAGTTTGGCCGCAATCAGTTCTACACCGGTCGAATCTGTTGCTTCACACAGATACACGTTGGCCTCTTTGCCCGCTTTCACTTGAGATAGAACGTCGCTAATGATCTTGTCTCGGTAAAAGCTTGCAAGTGACCCGATCACCCAGCGACGCTCGAAATGCTTTGGATCAAGATCGGCCGCATATGTCGGCACAAAGTCCTCAACGAAGTCAGTTTCGTCTGCCAGTGAACTGAGCATCTCTTTGCGAGTCGGAGCCGCTTTTTTCCGGCCGTTGGTTCGATTGGCCTTGTGGACCAGTCGAGCATGATTCTGCCGAAGGGTGGTTTCTGCTAATTCTTCATATTTATCTACGCCTAAATCGGCATTGTTTTCAATATCTGAACGGTTTAAATGGGACATGATATTTAGGTTTTGTTTTTATAAGGAGGCGACTTAAATAGTCGCTTTCTTATCAATGTAGGTTGGGTTTAAGCTAACCTTTCTAGATCAGATTAAACCCCTCTGAGGTTGATTGTTAGATTCATTTTCAACTGTTGCCCAACTTTAGTTCGTAGTTGAGCAGGGCGGGCTTTGGTTCAAATCCAAGTTGTAAGTTTAAGTAATACATCGGGTTATTCTCCTCATTATCGGTTCGGATGAATTTCGCCCCATATTGTTTGGCGAACTCAATTGTTTTAACCTTTAATGCTGTAGCGATTCCACGCCGTCTATG
Source organism: Anaerolineae bacterium (assembly GCA_045105475.1). Taxonomy (GTDB): domain Bacteria; phylum Chloroflexota; class Anaerolineae; order Promineifilales; family Promineifilaceae; genus WTJY01. The sequence goes on along the minus strand of JBGCDP010000159.1, from coordinate 12,737 downwards.
TGATGGCAAGGTGCCAGTGAGCCCTACTGACATATAGTCAGAGATCCCATCGACTTTTTTGACATTAGAAAGCCCTACCCACTTGTCGCCTTCAAGCGCGTAAAAGTCACTTTCTGGCAAGAAGTTTGGGTGATCAAACCATTTGACAAAATCTTCAAAAGGTTCTTGTTTGATGGGAAATGGGGCTGGGATGTCTCGAATAATCGGCCCTTCAAGCTCATACATGAGCCGCTGCCAATCAGGGAATCGTTCTTTAAGAGCTGTTAGATTGGCGATCTCGATACCCTCGGCCGCCATTTTTTCGTCTAAACCTGAATAGGGGCCGAAGTCAAACGTCTGAACGTCTAACTCTGATCGAGGATCACGCTGTGCAAATGCCCAACCACTACTTTCCAGATAGGTTTTCGTTTCGAGCCGATCTTCTAAAAAGACAGTGTTGAGCTTGATCCCATTCCGGCTGCGTAGGTCTGTGATCATATGACCGAAAATAGATTCGGCCGTCGCTAAATAGTCTGCCGCTGGATCAATAGAAATCATCGTGAAGTAGTCATCTTCATCTTCCGATTCATACTCTTCCATATAAGTACAAAGACCAACAGGGACACCGTTTTGCTCGGCTATGATGCGCTTGTGGAAATACTTAGGGTTTCTCGCACCGTCACTAAAGCGATAGACCTTTTCTGTACGGTAATATTCAGGCCATGCCTTGTTGTATAGCTCTACACAAATTGCGTAATCGGCATCGCTGCCATTGAATTCTCTGATTGAATAGGACATAACTTCTCTCCTTGCGCACAAACACATCAAATTTGCTTGCAAAAAGGAGCCAATTGAGTGGTTGAATGATTTAGTTGAATGGTAAAAACGGTGGAACGATTTCTAGACGAGATTCTGTATAGATTGCTGAAATCGGTTTGGGTTTTGCGGTCGTAGGTCGCTCTGTAGCTAAAAAAGCCCAACAAAAAAGCCACAGGGCATTTGTACACCTGTGGCTTGAATCACGAAGTTAGAGGAACTCGCTTTAAATTTTATTTAGTGGAGTTGGGCCTCAGAGGTACAAAAAAAGTTGTTTTGGTGTTTTTTCTAACATTCATATTTTTGGACCTCCTTGTTTAGATTTTGGCCGAAGCCGACATAAAATTATCAGATCGCTAGTAGGCTGTCAACCCTGAAAACAGAGATTATCCCTGTTCCACTCTACGGAAATAGCCTTTCGAGCCAGCGAGTTGGGTGGACGGCTTTGCCCCAAACGCGTAAATCCCAATGGAGATGGGGGCCTGTAGAGAGACCCGTATTGCCCCCGTTGGCGATTTTCTGACGGATTTCAACCGTGTCGCCTACAGCAACGTCTGCGCTGGCGAGGTGATAATAGCCGGTCATGACACCCATTCCGTGATCGATGATTAGGGCATTGCCACGTAACTCAAGCTCACCAGAAAAAACAACTTCCCCTTCGGCCGGAGAGAAGATGGGTGTGCCGATATCGCCAAAAAAGTCGATTCCGGTATGGAAAACATTGACCGGGCCATCGTTGTATGATCGGGCATCGCCATACGGAGCGGAAACGGTGCTCGTAATCGGAATACGGAAAACATCGGTCCAATACGGTTCAGGGTTTGAATCTGTAAAAATCGTTTCTAAAAACGCATCTTCAGTCGCACGTACCTCTGGGGCAAGTAAGTCATTGAACTCACTTGAAAGGTAGATAAATTGTGTTTCAAACCCAGCATCAGATACTAAAAACTTAGTTGAATAGGTTGCCCACGGCCGGGCAGGACCTTCACCATCGATGACCAACTCCCATTCCCCTGGTGTCGCAAAAGCATCAAATCCGACCAAGGTGACGAAGCCATCGCCAGAAGGAACGAAACGGAGTGGGATAAATTCGCCACTGGCGCTCACAATCCGGCCGCGTGGGGTTCCGGGTTCAAGATATTCGATATACAGTGAAGCCGTATCTCCTTGGCGGAACGGAAAATTATTAAACTGTATTTCTTTCCAGAGGCTGGGAAGCTCAGCATATTCAGCATTGCTTAGGGTGGGGATGCGTAGCCGTTGTCCAGGATAGATGATGAGAGGCTCAGTAAGATCGTTGGCCTGTACAATTGATGAGATGGTCAACCCATAGTCACTGCCGATATGAGCCAGTGTCTCCCCTTTTTGCACGATGTGCGGTTGGCCAAGGGCGCTGGCAGGGGTTGAAGATCCGGTCCGGCTAAAGACGCGTAAGGGTAAACCGCCGATCAAGCTGTCAGGCGATATCAAGTAATTTTCGCGAATGATTTCTTGGGGTGTGGCTCCAAACTTCTCTGCAATTAGTTCAGGCGTTTCGCCAAATTTTGCAGGATATGTTGCGGGAACAATCTCTCCATCTGCCGCGGGAATAAGCAGTTGCTGGCCAACAAATAGCAACGTAGGGTCAATGATGTCATTTGCAATTTGGAGTGCATCTTGCGAAACACCATAGAAAGTTGCAATGAAGAATAAAGTCTCACCCTCATCAACCGTGTGGTAACGGGGGGTAAACTCAACTGGAGCAGTAGCTGATGTAGGGTCAACCGGCTCTGGTGGTGTCTCATCGGTTTGGGCTAGCGTGAAAGTTGGAATGGCCAACAAAATTATCCCGCTAGTGAGAACTGATAGTACTCGACGCATGTTTGGATTTTACAATCAACCGAGATGTGAAAACAACCAAGAATGGTGAAAGTTAAAATATTTTTCAGTTTTTCAATGAATTAATACGTTTTCTAGGGGGATTTGTGAGGAAATTGCTCAGGCTAATATCGCATAAGAAAATGGTTCCGTTCTTTTGCTTTAAATAGATCGTCTGCCTATGAGCTACTTGTCTGGTAAAATTTCAGCTGTTAATTAATCCTAGTTAAAGTGTCGATCGGCATGCAAATTACATCAAATCAGCAAAGAGAAAAAAACGGGGCGGAACGGATTCTAGGTAACCCTGCGTTGCGTAAGCATTTAGATGATGAGCAAACGGAAAAATTGTTTCAGTGGGGTTTTGGTCAGATTGAAGAGATTGTGACGAAGCTTGAAGCGGTCCCTGACGCCGACGCTAATCCCACTATAGATAAATTTGTTGATCGAATCATTTTGCTGATGCGCTGTTTGAATCTTTTAACGCTTCAGCTTGATCATGAAGTGCGGGATGAGACAACTCAACCGGCCGTTGATGACTTTTTACAAGCAGCGGCCGAATTTAAAGATCAGGATGAGCAAGCGGTGATGTTACTGCAAACCGCCATTAGCCATCCGGCCGATTGGTCTGCTGAATCGGCGTTCGATTTTTTGTTTTCGTTTTTAGATGGTGGAGAAACTGAATAATGGCCAAAGCTGATAGAAAAACATTGCGGAAGCGGGAAAGAAATGCCGCTGATGTCATCATGAATAACCCTGCTTTGCGTGAGAATTTAGATGATGTGCAGGCTGAATTGGTCTTGAGCTGGAGCTTTGATCAGATTGCAGCCTTGGTCGAGCAAACGGCCGATCTGTCAGAAAAAGCGGCAATAAAGCAAATCGATGAACTCGTTGCAAGACTACAGCCGAGCCTAAAACAAGTCAGCTTATTGGCGAAAAGTATGCCCGGCTGTGATGAAACGCTTGTGGCTGCACGAGAGTATCGAACATTTTTGAAAACCCTGTATGACGATGAAAAAATACCAGACGTTGCGGAAGAAATGATGCAAGAGTTTGTGTCTAATGCTGCAACATGCACGGCCGAAGATACCTTCAGCCACTTTTTCGCCATCGTCAAAAAAGAATTAACTATCGAAAGCTAGACCTGAAAGGTTTTAAGACTTTTCTGGTCTTTGAGTAAAACTTGAGGATTTTATGTCAGAAGATTTTTATCTAGGCCATATCGTTGACCCATCCACCGGTGATAAAACCGGCGACAAACTACTCTACGACCCAAACGATCTGACAACCCATGCGGTGATTGTCGGCATGACCGGCTCTGGTAAAACCGGGCTGTGTTTAGACTTGATCGAAGAGGCGGCCTTGAACAAAGTGCCAGCCCTGATGATCGACCTCAAGGGTGACATCACCAATGCGGTATTGCATTTTCCAAACCTGGCACCGGCCGATTTTGAGCCATGGGTCAATGCCGACGATGCGCAACGCTCCGGCAAAACGACGGCCGAAGTAGCCGAATCAACCGCTAATTTGTGGAAAAACGGCTTGGCTGGCTCAGACATCGGCCCAGACCGGTTGCAGGCTCTAAAAGATTCGGCTCAATTTGCGATTTACACTCCTGGTTCTGACGCTGGACTGCCGATTTCAATCCTTTCATCTTTAGCCGCCCCAGATTTAGCATGGGCGGGCAACGAAGAAAGCCTGCGCGAACGGATATCTAGCACCGTGACGGCACTTTTGGGGCTGATAGGCATGACCGACATCGATCCGATTCGCTCACGCGAACATATCTTGCTCAGCAACATTTTCGAGAATAGTTGGAGTCAGGCTAAAAACCTCGATTTAGGCGAGCTGATCATGCAGGTGCAAAACCCACCGTTTGAAAAATTAGGCGTATTTGATGTTAAGCAATTCTTTCCAGATAAGGATCGTTTTGACCTCGCCATTTCATTGAACAGCATTTTGGCATCCCCTGCATTTCAGAGCTGGATTAAAGGTGAGCCGCTCGATATTCAAAATATGCTCTACATGCCAGATGGGCAACCGCGCCATACGATTTTCTATTTGGCCCATTTGAGTGAAGACGAACGCATGTTTTTTGTTACGCTGCTTTATGGGGCGGTCGAAACATGGATGCGGGCGCAATCTGGCACCAGCTCACTGAGAGCCATCGTTTATTTTGACGAGATTTTTGGCTATTTGCCGCCTGTCGGCAACCCACCATCGAAAGAGCCGATGTTGCGCATGCTCAAGCAAGCTCGGGCGTTTGGGGTTGGCCAAGTATTGGCAACACAAAACCCGGTTGATGTCGATTACAAAGCGCTTTCGAATGCGGGAACGTGGTTTATTGGCAAATTAGGGACAGAGCAAGACAAAGCACGGCTTCTCGACGGATTAGAGACGGCGATGGCGAACTCTGGTGCGCTTGATAAGCGTGAGTACGATAAGCTGATTTCTGGCTTGGGTAAGCGGGTCTTTTTATTGCGCAATGTGCATGAGAAGAAGCCGGTGACGTTTGGGACTCGCTGGGCGATGAACTATTTGGCAGGGCCGATGACGCGCACTCAGATTCCGGCATTAAATGAGCTAGCAGGAGCTACGGCCAATATGTCGGCCGAACAAAGTTCAGCCAAGACTGAACGTAGTTCAGTGGGTGGAGCGGCTGCACCGGCCGCTGCTATGGCAGCAACGCAAAAGGCTGCACCAGAGCCTCAAGGACTTGAACTCCCCGGTAGTAGCACAAAACCGGCCGTGCCTGGCCGAGTGCAAGAGTATTTCTTGCCGGTTAAATTTGATTTCGAAGAAGCGGCCGAAGCGGCGAACCGACGTTTGCCAGCAGGGGCTGAATCGATGGGGATCGTTTATCGGCCGGTGTTATTGGCGAAAGCCGATGTGCGTTACAACCAGCGGAAATATAACGTCAACATGGAGAAAGCGATCAGCCTAATGATCGAGGAACCTGATCGACGTGGTTTTGTCGATTGGGACGATTATTTGAATCCAGATGCGGCCCCGATTAACGAAGATGATATGGACCGGCGGCCGGACAATGATGCTCATTTTGGTGAGCTTGAAGCGCCACTTTCTGATTCGAAATTGTTTTCTTCAATGAAAAAAGATTTTGTCGATTGGGCCTATCGCGGGGCGGAAATAATGGTGCGTGCCAACGAAGCTCTGAAGGTGTTCAGCGGACCTGATATCGATCAAGAAACGTTTGAAAAGATGTGCGCTGAGGCAGCTAAAAAGCAGGCGATGGTCGAGTACGAAAAAGTTTCGGCTCAGTATGATAAAAAGATTGCGGCCGTCGAAAAAAAGCTGGCGAAAGAAGAGCGTGAGCTGGAAGAGGATGAGGCTGATTTGGCCTCACGCCGTCGCGAAGAAGGGATGAAGCATGTTGAAACGGTCTTCGGGATGGTGTTCGGCCGTAAACGAAGCATGTCTTCATCGATGACCAAACGTCGCATGACGAGCCGGGCAAAAGCGGCTGTTGAAGAGTCTAAAGACGAGATCGTGGCGTTGAAAAAAGAGCTTGAAGAGTTGGAAGATCAGAAAGATGAGTTGGTCGATGAGCTTGATGAAAAATGGCTTGATGTGGCTGAAGATGTAACGGAAATCCCGATTCAGCCGTATAAAAAAGATATTTTGGTTGATCTGTTTGGGGTGGGATGGCTACCGTACCATGTGATTGATGATGACGGCCGGCCGTTAGAATTTGCAGCATTTGGGTAAAAAGTAGCCAGTAATCAGTGCACATCGCGTCAGTGACCATTGGTTGTTTTTTAATCTGGTCACTGGGAGCCCCTGCTAGGCAAGGGGGCACTGAAAAGGAAAACTATGTCAGAAAACCGTAGCATCGGGCAGATCATTATCGCCATTATTCTTGCTGTTTTGGCCCTAATCGGGGGGTTTTTCGGCCTCAACTTATTGGGTGACGAAGGGTTTGATGCGCCACAAGGGAGTGGGTCGGGAGCGCCACCGGTCATTATCGAACCGGAAATTAGCGATCCAAACAATATTTGGTATGAGGTTTATTTCACTAATCCAACTTGCCCAGATGAAGAATTACGCACCGGTGGGCTCGATGAGGTTATCGCTGATGATCTTTCATTCGCAGAGGTGCAGATCGATATTGCAGCTTTTGATTTAGATTCTGAACCGCTTATTGAAGCCTTGATTGCGGCCCGTCAGCGTGATGTGAATGTTCGTGTCGTCGTTGACAATGAGCATACGCCTGAATCGACAATTAATCGCCTACGTCGCAATGGGATGAGCGTGGTTACGGATGATCGCAGTGCGCTTATGCATAATAAGTTTATTCTGATTGACGGCCGCATTTTGTGGACCGGCTCGATGAACTTCTCGAGTAATGGGGTGTTCTGCAACAATAATAATGTGGTGCGGATCGATTCCCCACGCTTGGTTTCAAACTACTTGGCTGAAATGGACGAGATGTATTTGGAACGTGTCTTTGGTCCAAAATCGCCAGAAAACACACAGTTTACGTTTCAGGTTAATGGGGTTGAGATTGAGAATTACTTTGCGGCCGAAGATGAGCTTGCGCCAATTATCGGCCGGGTGATCGCGCGGGCTGATGAAGAAATTCTGTTTATGGCCTTTTCGTTTACGAGTGACGACATCGGTGAACAGCTGATGGAGCGGGGGGAGGCCGGATTGTCGATTCGAGGTGTGTTTGAGACAACTGGAGCAACCAGCCGGTACAGTTACTACAATGAACTTTTAGCTGCTGAGTTGCCGAATATCGATGTTCGCCGAGATGGGAATCCACGAATCATGCATCACAAGGTTTTTATTCTAGATCGTAAAACCGTGGTGTTTGGCTCATATAATTTCACCGGGAATGCCAATGACAGCAATGATGAAAATATCTTGATTGTGCATGATCGAGAGTTTGCGCAGTTTTTTGTTGAAGAATTTGAGTTTGTTTGGAGCGAAGCACGGATCGAGTAATCTGTGCAACGCCAAGTTTTGGTTTGGCGTTGCACATTAACGGGCATTGGCTACTTATTTAGATTCGTGACGATTTTTTCAATATTGTCCCAAAACATGCCAACATAGTTGTCAGCTTCCCCTTCGCCCAAAGACCCTGTGTATAGTGAAACAACTGCCACCTCTTCGCACCCATCTAATTCTGCTGCTACCGTCTCTGCAAGTTGATTGTTTTGGGTTGTTTCTGCAAAAACTGTGCAAACACCTTCTTGTTCCATTGTTTCGATGAGGTCGGTTAAATCACGCGCGGATGGCTCTGCGCTGGTGCTTGCTGCTGGGATAATGGTGCCGACGATTTCAAAGTCGTATTCGGCCGCTAGGTAGCCAAAGGCATCATGATTGGTTACTAATTTTCGTTGGCTGGTAGGCAGTTCTACAAGGAGCTCGTCAACAGCTTGTTCAAGTTGCTCAAGTTCAGTCAGATACTGTTCAAGGTTTTCTTCAAACAGTTCGTCACTTTCCGGATCGAGCTGATGCAAAATGTGTTCTACATTTTTGGCCCATTGTTCAACATTATGAATTGAAAACCAGACATGAGGATCAGCACTATCGCCTGAGCCAAGAGTAAGAGGTTCAATGCCGGCCGAAATTGATACAAATTTAGCTGGATAATTTTCTTCAATTGTATGAGCCAACTGCTCTTCTAGGTCCCATCCATTAATAAAAATAATGTCAGCTTGTTCTAGTGCAACTAAGTCAGACGGGGTTGCTTCGTAGCTGTGAGGGTCTTGATTTAGAGTCAATAAGGTTGTGAGCTCGATCGCATCATGCCCAATGTTGTCAACGATATCTCCAATGATGTTTGTGGTTGCCACGACGTTTAACTTTCGGTCGGTTAAATCTGCCGCTTCTAGTTCAGGCAAAAGCAAGGTACCCCCTTCATTTTCATGGTCGTGATCGTCATGATCCGTGTCTGATAGCTCCTGTGGAGTGCAGGCGGTTATGAATAAGGTTGCTAATAAAAATGTAGCCCAAAATGTGAATGTGTTTTGTTTAAGCAGTGTCATAAGTTTTTCCAATACTGAGATTAAATATCAATGATATTTTATATCAAAAGATGAAATTGGCGAATATTGACACGAAATAAAAAAGCTCGATGATGGCATGTTAACCATCATCGAGCTTTTTGTTTTAGTTTAATGTGGGCTAAGTGGTTACCTAGCCCACATTACTATTTAGCTGCAACGAGCGAAACTGTAATTTCAACTTCGTCATTGATTAAATCATTGCCTAGTCCGCTAAAGAATGTGCCCGAGCCGTACTGGACGTCAAACTGTGCACGGTCAAATACGATGTCAGCTACGGCCGTCAGTTGCCCATCAGCTTCTGTCGCGGTGGCGACAAATTCAATTGGGTTGGTGATGTCTTTGATCGTCAAATCAGCTTGAACATTGTATTGATCACCTTCGATGAGCTCAGCTGAAGTGATAATTAGCATCGCGGTTGGATGAACATCTACACCAAAGAAGTCAGCATCTTTCAAATGGCTAACCAAACGTGCATTTGCACCATCGTTTGAGACTATGCTGGTCATGTCTAAAACAAATGATCCAGAAACCAATGAGCCATCAGTTACTGTAAGTGAGCCATCAGCTACATCAATCGTCCCGGTGTGGAAGTCACCTACCGCTTTTGCCCCTTTCCATAAGACTTCGCTGTCAGCGGAGTTGATGACGTAAACGGCCTCCATGCTTTCGCCCTCAGCCATTTCGTCCTCTGCCATAGCTTCATCGCTGTCGGCTTTTTCTTCCATCTCTTCGTCTGCCATTTCAGCATCAGAATGGGCTTCTTCCATTGACTCATCTGAGTCATTATCGTGCGATTCTTCAGCCATTTCTTCCATCTCGCCCATTTCTTCTTCTGCCATTACGGCTTCTTCTTCAACAACGGCCGCAACTGGTTCAACCTCAGCACTTGTTTCAACTGTTTCAGTGGTAGGGCTGCATGCAAAAAGCATCAGGGCAAATAATGCCAAAAATGTTGGAATTACAAATTTATGTTTCATCTAAACCTTCCTTTCAATTAATTAATGGACCTTTTTGTTTTGTATCAAGAAACAAAAACAGAGACATCTTTTTAGGGATGTCTCTGTGGCGGTCCTGTTTTTAAACTAGGCAAACGATAGTAAATTTTGCTCGGCCTGTCTAATGTCTTAACAGGGCTGTAATGCTTTTTAAATGAACTGCTTAGAATAACTTTTGTACTACGTTTTCTGGAAAAGATTTTATACCCACTGAGCTTTCGCAGCGTTTGTGAGATTGGATTTCCGATTAGAATTTTTAGAAAAATCATGTTTTTCTGCTTAAAACCCCGGTTGATCTCATAATTTTGAAGCTACTCAGAGTTGGTAATTAAATGTGGCTCCAACAAATTGAGAGTGAGAAGTAAATTGTTTTGAAGGATGTTTGTCGATTTAAGGTTGAATCTCAGCCAAAATATGAAATTTCGGCACTTTGCAAAACCGTACTCTGTGATTTGATTGCAAATTGGTCTTACAAGTTAGAGTATTCAAATTTAAATAGCAGTTACACCTCCAAATATGTAAAATTTAGATCGATTTAAAAATGATTTTGAGAAAATCTCGTATCAACTTTAGAACAAAATGAATTTTGAGTAAGATACTTCTCAAGTGACTCATCAAAACGAACAGAAAACGATAAATTTATCTGGTAATTATTCTAGGTAGATTAAATTTAATCGAAACGAAAAGAAGGCTTTATTTTGCAAGCAACTGTTAATTATCCTCAAACATCTTGGCGTTCACGCATTGGCTGGTTTAGTGTCGGTCCATTGGCTGGACTCATTATTTTGGCAACGATTCTATTGTTGACATCAAATAGCTACGCCGATCAACATCGTAATCGGGTATATACCGGCGTTTTTGTGGGAGGACACGATTTAGGGGAAATGACTCAAGCTGAGGCGACTGAAGCGATTCAAGCGCTTAGCTCAGCCGTAGATGCCACAATTACGCTAATTGATCCAGGGACTGGGCAAGAGTGGAGTTGGACGCACAGTGAACTCGGGTTACACGTTGATGCAGACACGACGGCGAACCTTGCATTTGGAGTCGGCCGGTCTGGTGCTGAAACTGAGATGCTGCAGAGTCGTTTTAATGCTTGGTACTATGGAATCGATATTCAGCCGGTTTATGAGTTAGATGAATCGATTTTGTTTGATCAAATTCAAGCTGTTTCACATCAGATTAACCAGCTTCCTAAAAACGCCGGAATTTTGGCAGATCAAACGCAGCCAGAGGTTATTAACAGTCAACTAGGCCGCCTTCTTGATGGGGGCGATGCATATGAACGCATCATGCTTTCATTGGGTTCTATGCAGTCCGCTCGAATTGAACTTTTGGTACACGAAACACTTCCCGACATTATCGATGCTAGCCAAGCTTCGGCCGATTTAGACACGATTTTGGGCAGTCCCGTTGAGTTCTATTTGCAACAGCCAGTAGATAGTGAAGATTTAGTCCGTATATCGCTTGGGACTGAACAACTGCGTGACTGGATGCGTATCCAGCTTGTGCCTGGTTCAAATAACAAAGCTGAATATGATGTATTTATAGACGAAGTAGCGCTGCGAGGCTGGCTATTGGGCTTGGCTCCTTCAATCGAGCGTGCGCCTGAGAACGCACGTTTTTACTTTGATGATCCCACTGGCGAGCTTGTACTTGTTGAACCACATACCAACGGCCGTGAGTTAGATATTGAAACAACTATTTCTCGCTTTAACCAGCAAATTGCCACAGGAAACCGGTCGGTTGCTTTGGCCGTTAATGACCTTGTGCCAACCGTGCATTCAGATGCAACAGCGACTGAGTTAGGCATTACTGAACTGCTAGGTGAGCGGACGACCTATTTTTACGGTTCAACTAATAATCGTAAACACAATATTGCACGGGCCGCCTCAAACTTTTATGGTTTGGTTGTGGCTCCAGGTGAGCAATTCTCGTTTAATAAATACTTGGGCGATATTAGTATCGAAGATGGGTACGAAACCGGGTTGATTATCCTGGGTGGCCAGACGATAGAAGGGGTTGGTGGTGGCGTTTGCCAAGTAAGCACGACCTTATTCCAAACTGTTTTTTGGGCAGGGCTAGACATCGGTCAGCGCTTAGAGCATGGATACCAAGTCGGTTATTACAATGATGGCGAAGGGCCAGGTATGGACGCAACCGTCTACAATGGGGATGAAGTTCAGGTTGACTTCACATTTACCAATAATACGCCTCATCATCTGCTGATTGAAAATTACTATAACCAACAAGATGAGTCGTTGACATTTAAGATGTACAGCACCGACATCGGCCGTGTCGTAGAAAAATCTGAACCGATTTTCAACAATCAGCAAGAGCCACCGCCAGATGAATGGATTTACAATGAGGAGCTTGATGAGTTTGAAATTCGACAGGTTGAATTTGCGGCTCATGGGGCTGAAGTTTTCATCGAACGGGTTGTGTATAACTACGAAGGGGACGTGCGAGATAAGGATCAACTCGTCAGTAATTACATTCCATGGCGAAATGTCTATGAATACGGCTATGGGCTTGACCCAGAAAATCTGCCACGTAACTGGCATGATTTAATTGTTGAAGACGAATAGATCTCGAGCCTAATTCATCACAATTAGACCCTATCACTATGCTATTTTAACCGGTTGGAACACACGGTGTTTCACTGTCTCTAAATTATGAACCCAGAACTTGGCCACCTAAGAAACGAAATCAATCAGTTTATGCGCCTTCACCCACAGTCTCCTCTATCACAATCCCAGAAGGATGATTTTGAAGAATTAGACTATTACGATGAAAACCCTGATCTGATTATTGTGCCTGAGATTGAAGGATTTCCTGAGGATGAACCTCACATTGAAATGGAAACTTCAACGGGTGAGACGCGCCATTATCGCCGTTGGGCGACGGCTACGTTCGAGGTTGATGGTCAAGAGGCCTCTTTAGTCATTTATAGCGATCCGTGGGGTGAGTCGTTGTTTTTGCCGTTTAAAGATGCAACGAATGGGAGCGAGACGTATGGGTCTGGACGGTATTTAGACAGTGATCGGCCGGGGATTATGCT
>JBGCDP010000158.1:0-49313 GCA_045105475.1 Anaerolineae bacterium | reverse complement strand
TCGGCCGTGTTGCCTTCTGGAGCAGGCTCTTCTTGAGCGCCAACCGATTGCCAGCCTACGCCGATCAGAGCGGTTATCAGCATCGCCATCAGGGCGAGATTAATTGTTGTGAGTCGTATGTTTTGTTTTGTCATATTTGTTACCTGTTAAAAGTCCTTTGAGTTTGGGCGAGACAATCTGGGATAAATGGAATCAATGAAAATAATATTGAAATTTGATGCCTCGTCCTTGCTCGGTGTTGTTATATGTTGAAAGAGTAGACTTGAAATGTGGCAGAAATATGACAATTCATTTTTGACTGGGAATCTAAAGCCAAAAGGGCCTGCGGATGCCAGAAATTGGTTGCTAGTGAAAAGCTGTGGCCGAGCTAAAATTCAGCATGAACTTTTTACGAACAGCAGGAATTTTTCTTTTAGCCGGTTTGGCTGAAATTTCGGGCGGGTGGCTCGTGTGGCAGTGGCTGCGGGAAGGGCGGCCGATGATGTGGGGGATCAGCGGCAGTCTGATTTTGATTGTGTATGGTGTCATTCCGACCCTGCAGCAAGAAGCCAACTTCGGCCGAGTGTATGCCGCCTATGGGGGCATATTTGTCATTTTATCGTTGGCATGGGCTTGGGCCTTTGATGGTTGGATTCCAGATCGATTTGATATGTTAGGCGGTATGATCGTCTTAGCTGGGGTCGGGGTCATCATGTGGGGACGTGGCTTCTAAACCAAATGATTTTAAGGGTGCAAGAAAAATAGAAATCGCTAAACTCTAATCAATAGCCTAAAACACACCATCAAGGGAAAAGCTTGGGGCAATGCCATTGCGGCCTTTACTGATTAAAAAGGACAGTAGAGGTGTTTTTGTAATTGGCCAAAATGATTGGCCAGTAGTCAAAAGGAGTATGGAATGCGTAAATGGTTATTTGTTTTTCTTGTTGGGCTTCTAGTCGCCTTAGGAGTTGGTTCAACAACTTTCCGAGCGGTCGCCCAAACAGATGCTGTCCCGATACCGACCTCAATCCCGAATTCAGCATCCCCTGGTGGCGAAATCTTCATCAAAGTTTATTTTGATGACATTGAAACAGCGTATCAAATCGCTACGACGTTTGAGCCTTTAGAGTCTGACTACGATGCGGGTTATTTAGTATTGTCGGTGACCTCGGCCGACCATCAGCGCCTAATCGATTCAGGATTCCGCACAGAAGTTGATGCGTTGCGTATGTTCCAGATGGGGCAACGCGTATTGCCTGGGCAACAAATTAGCACCAACACTATCCCCAACTTCTCCTGCTACCGCACGGTTGAAGAGACATTCGCAAGTGCTCAAACAATCGCCAATAATAATCCGACCCTCGCGACTTGGACCGATGTGGGTGACTCGTGGGAGAAGGTAAATGGATTCGGTGGCTATGACATGATGGTGCTTAAACTGACCAACAGCGCCATTCCGGGGCCTAAACCGAAGATCTTTATAACCAGTGCGATTCACGCGCGTGAATACACGACGGCCGAACTCATGACCCGCTTCGCCGAGGAGCTTATCGGCGGATATGGCACAGATGCCAACTCGACATGGGTGCTCGACTACCATGAAGTACACATGATGTTGCAGGCCAATCCCGACGGCCGTAAACAGGCGGAAACGGGCATTCTATGGCGCAAGAACGTTAACCAAAACTACTGTAGCCCAACCAGCAACAGTCGGGGGGCTGACCTTAATCGCAACTTCCAGTTTGAATGGAACTGTTGCGGTGGTTCTGACACCAATCAGTGTGGGCAAACCCACCATGGATCTGGCCCGGCTTCTGAGCCGGAAACACAAGCTATTCAAAATCATATTTTTAGCAATTTCGCTGATCAGCGCGGACCCAATTCAAACGATGCGGCTCCGGCCGATGCTACAGGCATTTACCTTGACATCCACAGCTCCGGCCGCTTGATGCTCTGGCCATGGGGATCAACCAGCAATCCGGCCCCAAATGCGACCCAGTTGCAGACGTTAGGGCGGAAGATGGCGTTTTACAACGGCCACGAACCTAAACAGTCGATCGGGCTGTATCCAACAGATGGGACAACAACCAGCTTCGCTTATGGCGAGATGGGGCTTGCATCGTACACGTTTGAGCTGGGTACCCAATTCTTTGAGTCATGCAGCTATTTTGAGAACACGCTGGTGCCTGACAATATGCCTGCGCTTAAATATGCGATTCGGGTGCCGCGTACGCCGTACATTACTCCGGCCGGACCTGAGCCTGTTACCGTTGATTTGAGCGCCGGCTCAGATCCAATTGGAATCCCAACCGGAACCCAGGTTCAACTGACCTCATTACTGCACGACTCTCGCTATAACAATCAAAACGGAACAGAACCGAGTCAGAATGTAGTCGCGGCCGAATATTATATGGACACGCCGCCGTGGGCCGGTGGTACAGCCGTTGCTATGACCGCATCAGACGGCAGCTTTAACAGCAGTGTTGAAACGGCGACCGCCAGCATTAATACGGCTGGACTTAATCAAGGGCAGCACATAATTTATGTGCGTGGTCAAGATGCCAACGGTGTTTGGGGCGTGGTCAGTGCAACCTTCCTCTATTTAGATGACAATGCACCGACGCCAACGCCGACTCCGTTGCCGCCAACCGTCATTTTTGAAGATGATTTTGAGACAGACTTAAGCTGGGAAAGAGATCCAAACGTTACCGATACTGCCACGACAGGGTGGTGGGAACGTGGGAATCCAGAAGGAACCTCATCAACGATTCCATTGCAGCTGGATAACAGCGTGAGCGGCACTAACAATCTAGTCACTGGGCGTTTAGCTGGGACCAGCGCAGGAACACACGACATCGATAATGGGGTGACTTCGATTAAATCACCAAACATCGTTTTGCCAGCAACAGGCGATCTTGAACTGACTTTTGCTTACTACATGGCCCATCTTAACAATGCAACGGCCGATGACTTTCTGCGAGTTCAAGTGGTTGGCTCGTCGACTTTAACCGTACTTGAAGAACTTGGTGCGGGGAATTCCGACAGCGCAGTTTGGGATACCTTCTCGGTTAATTTGAACAGTTTTGCGGGGCAGACGGTTTACCTGCTCATTTCGGCCGCGGATGCAGCAGGCGGAAGCTTGGTAGAAGCCGCGATTGATGATGTTCTGATTACCCAAGCAGGTGGTGGACCGCCGCCAACCCCGACCAACACGCCGCCACCGACGGCGACACCTTTGCCGACCAATACCCCGACGCTGATGCCAACGGCAACGAATACACCGCTTCCGACCAGCACCCTATTGCCAACCAATACGCCGACACCTGGTCCAACAGCCACACCGATCCCGCCAACAGCAACCCCGTTGCCACCGACCAATACCCCTGTTCCAATGGCGACGAACACACCGACGGCCGTGCCAACTGCGACCGCTACACCAGAGCCAGGCGATGCTGATGTGATTTATGTTAGTTCAACCTCAGGTGGAAATGCGGGCGGCGTTTCATTTGCCGACGAAGATATTTTGGCTTATGACACAGGTACTGGTACTTGGACGAAGTATTTTGACGGCTCGGACGTTGGTTTGAGCGGTGCTGGGGCACGGGACGTCAACGCGTTCTACTTAATGCCAGATGGCTCGATTCTGCTCAGCATCGCTGGTGCTTCGACGATTCCAGATGTAGGTACGATTGATGATTCTGACATTGTCCGCTTTGTGCCAACCGCATTAGGTGAAAATACGGCCGGGTCATTTGAATGGTACTTTGATGGCTCTGACGTTGGCTTAACTGCAAACGGTGAAGACATCGACGGAATCGCTATGGTGCCCGACGGCCGTCTGCTTATCAGCACAATTGGCGGGCATAGCGTACCTGGCGTGTCCGGCAGTGACGAAGACTTGATCGCCTTTACCGCTACCTCAACCGGATCAAATACGGCCGGTAGCTGGGCCAGCTATTTTGATGGATCTGATGTTGCGTTGACCAATTCAACCGAGGATACCTATGGTGCCTGGGTGGATGGTGCTAGCGGCGATATCTATCTGTCAA
Organism: Anaerolineae bacterium; assembly: GCA_045105475.1. Classification (GTDB taxonomy): domain Bacteria; phylum Chloroflexota; class Anaerolineae; order Promineifilales; family Promineifilaceae; genus WTJY01. The sequence goes on along the minus strand of JBGCDP010000158.1, from coordinate 45,285 downwards.
CACGCGGTACATTTAGTGTGAGCGGCTTAACGGGTGAAGGGACAGACATTTATGTGTGCTCCCCTACGTCTTTAGGCTCAAACACAGTCTGTAACTTCGGTTCACCCCTTTACTGGGATGGTTCTGCCAATGGGTATGGATCAGAAATCGTAGACGGTATTTTTATTCAGAAATAGAGGATTAATAACGCCAGCGCATCGGTTCAAAGTTGGGCCGATGCGCTTTTACTTTTATGCAACTTTACGAAGTACACATGCCTGTCAGTGATCTGGCTGCATCAATCGAGTTTTATTCTCGTGTTCTCGGCCTAGAATTGGCTTACGAACAGCCCCATCGGGGGGTGGCTTTTATGTGGATAGGCAGCCGCGAGAAAAGTATGTTGGGGCTATGGGCACCCGGCAGCCCATACGGGTGGAAGGATGGCAATCGCTTCAAGAGCCACTTTGCAATATCGATCCCACTTGATGAGCTTTTGGCGACACCAGCCAGACTGCGAGGATTAGCCGTTGAGCCACGCGGCTTTGGTGGAGAACCAACTGATGAGCCGTCGGTCATCGGCTGGATGCCTTCGGCCCAAGTTTACTTTGCTGACCCAGACAGCCACTCACTTGAGTACATCACCGTTCTTGATGAAGCACCCAAACCTAATTTTAAAGGCAGTTGGGCAGAGTGGTGCGCACAGCGCTAAGGTCTAGCGAAATTTCATGCTAAAAAAGATTCACAGGCTAATGCTGCAAGACCCAATCGTCTTGGCGGTTCCATTCGAGACGAAGCTTGATAACCGGCCGGTTACGGCTCATATCATCTCGCCACCAAAACAGATTTTAGACACCCTCCAAAAAGTCTGTTTTGCTGTGCTGATTATCCCCGGCACGATTGGCTTTTTCATGACCTTATTCAACCGAAATTGGGAAGGTTTCTCGATCGCTTGTATGTTTATGTCGGTTATGTGCGTTGCCGTTTGGGTTGTTATGTTGCGTGCCCGAATGGTGTGGACCGCAACATGGTACACAGATCGTGTGGAAGTTGAAGACGGCCGGTATGGAAGATCGGTCTATTGGAGCGAACCTTTGTCTGCTTTTGCTGGGCTTGAAACAAAATCTGCCCGTTTGGGCACTTCAGGTGGGAGTCGTGGGTTCGAGATTTATGGGCTAATGCTGGCTCATCCTGATCCGGAGAAAAGTCTGTTGCTTTACTCGAGTGGTAAAAAAGTCTCAGAAGATGTTCTTGCCTATTATGCTGAGCATTTGGATCAAGAGATAGTAGGCTAGCCTCTCTCTAATTTACGAGAGAGGCCTCCGAAAAGGGACTACGCGGCCGATTAATGGCTATGATCATGGGAATGTGCTTCCGCATAATCACGACATTCTGTGTTGAGCCATCCTGACTTAAACGGGACGACCGCATCTTCCTCAGGTTTAAACTGGTGTCGCCAAATGCATCCATTGTCATTGCCCAATAAATGGAGTGAGACAGAGACTTCATTCGATGTGGTTTCTACCTGATGAATATCGTTTTCTGGCATCAGCTCATAAAAATCGCCTGGGGTAAGCTTGTTCTCCTCACTGACAACGAGTTGAGCATGTCCATCGCTTGAGCCATCATCTGTGCGTTCAAACACAACTTCTGACTGCAGCCCTTTGTATAAGCCAACCAGCCCCCATGCCAAATGGTTGTGGACGGGTGTTTTCGTCCCAGGTGACAGAACGAGTGCTGAAAAAGCGAGGCCACCATCGCCTGAGCGATAGAGGAGCCACATGCCGGTTTTGCGCCCCATGCCGCCAGGTAACGTGGCTGGCTGCTGAAACTCTTCGGGCAGCCAGTCCGGATTGTTGAGCAGCGTTTCAAAATTGGGGCGAATGGCGGTCACGGCCGCCTGCGGGCTTTCGGCCGTGGTGCGGATTTGATTGACCGCATCGATGAACACTTTCAGCTCTGGTGTATCGAGGAGCCATTCCTCTTGATAATCGTAAGTTCCTGCTAAAGACATATTTTTCTCCTTGATTTGGGGTAAACCTGTCGATAAGTTAGCTGTGGGTAAAACTCAATTGTAATCTGTTTTTAGGATTCAAGTGATTCTCGTGTCATCAGTTTAACCTACTCAATCTAATCAAGCGGTGACCCAACTTCCAACTGTTCCATAAGCGCCAGACTGGGATCCTCAATCGCATCAAGAGCCTGTTGAAACAGCTCTCTAATGAATGATTTGGGCACCCAATACTCGGCCGAACTCCTAAACCCCCACACAGAGGAAACATCCTCTCGACTGATCTGTACCCTCATCGGACTATCTGGTGATGCTTCACGACGTCCAGTCGCCTCAATCTCAGCCACAATTGCATCCAGAGACATTGCCCCGATCGGCATGTTGTCCCGCGAAAGAAAGCGGGGCGATCTGGCGCTTGAAAGCGCTCCTGACCCATCACGATTAAAGTAAACGTGCCATTTGCGTGGCTTCTGATCCTCGAGTGCGTCTTCAATCACTTCAAAGCCGGCATTTATCAGGGTTCCCGAAAAAGGGCTTAATCTCGCCTGCGCAGCACCATCGCGAACAACAAATTGCCACAGATCTGGCTTATTCCACTGGGCTGCCTGCACCACAAGGATGTTATCCTCATAGAGTGAAATCTTGCGCGGATACCCCAGAACCCAGGTGACAAGTGGAGACAATGCCTCCGGCTTCGCCTCTAAATGTTCAATTAACGGTGTCAAAGTTCCAGAAGTTGAGGACAAAACCAGTTCATTAAGCACATAGCCAATCAAGAAATCGGTAAGAGGCGTATGCAGCTTACGCCAGCTGCCATGATATTCCCCATCCGGCGACTGATAAATCTCATCATCTTCATAATCACGTCCGTAGACTGGCGGATCATCCCCTTCCAGCAGAGTTGCCCACCGCGTAACGCCCTGATTCTCATTTGCGAAGCAGACCAGCCCTGGCGGAATGCGCTCATCCGTCTCGTGTGTCACCGGCTGCAGACTCAAGTAATTTTGAACAGACAGAAGTGGAATGCCATTTGCCAGAGATTGCTCACGTGGCCAGTTGTAACAGAAGGCATAAAGTTGATGCAGTGGAGCTGGCACCTGTAACTGCTCGAGTTGTTGCGCCGTTGCGCCATATTCTGGTTGCCATGGGCCGACCCAGTGTTCAATAAAGGCCTGCAGCGCCTCCAGTCGTTTGCTGGGATTGAGATCATCAAACGCAAATTTTTTCATCATTTTTTATCTAATAAGCATGCGAATGTCGCATTGACAATACAGCAAAACAGTGATGAATGGCGATTTGGTTGCTTGAGTTTAGCAAAATGCAGTTGAATCTAATTTGGCCTAACGCCCGCTTCAGCCGCGCTTCGCGTCGGCTGCAAGCCCTTGTTAGGGCGGCTAATAACGCAATTCTACGATACAACTAGTCCGATAGAGGTGCCTCTTTAAATCCAGCGTTGATAAATTCAATGGCTTTTTTATGAGCAATGAGATTGCCTTCGACCTTCACCCAATTTTCTACATCGTGTCCAACACCTGAATGCATGTAATCGTAGGTATCGACCTTATCCTCGCGAAGCTTACGAATAAAGAGCTCTTGTTCCGCTCTAGAAATTTCAAACTCAGCAAAGATACTAAAAGTCGGCGGCATTCCCACTAGAGTATCAGCCCATAGGGGAGCGCCATAGCGGCTTCTGGACTCTTCGGTGCTGATGAAGTAATGCTCTTTACACTCCGTCCAAGAGGATCCACCACCATCTAAGGCAGCATATATCGTGAGCAAGAAGGTGAACTGAGGGGTGTTCGAATTGTCGATGGAGCGAAGTGCGGTCGCCGCCGCGAAATAAGCCCCCGCGCTCTCCCCACAAATCGCAAACTTCGATCTATCTATACCCAGCTCCGTTGCATTATTCCACAACCAGACCGATGAATCGTAAATATCATTATGGGCAGAAGGGTACTGATGTTCAGGAGGTAAGCGATAGTCAATAGCGATGACCTTGACCCCACCCTCGAAAGCAAGATACCGACTTATTTCATCGTGACTTTCAAGGCTGCCAGCCACCCAGCATCCTCCATGAACGTATATGATCGCTGGTTTTGGCATGCGATGGCTGGAGTCATACACTCGTATCGGTATTTGACGACCCTCGAGCGGAATATCGAGATCGACCGCTCGAATATTCCCATATTTTGAGTCAGTGGGCTTTAAGGATTCAACTTGCGAACGGAATGCGTTGATACTTTCCTGATCTGACAACCATGATGAGCTCATAACAATTCCTAATAATGGTTAAGCAAGGCCAATTCTCTACAGCATTTTGGGCTAGGAACCAGCATTTTCCGATCTTTTGACCTGTTCTTGAGCCGCTTCCCACCATAATCCCATTTTTAGCAGTGTATCGCTATGCTCGTAAGTATGCTGGAAGGTTTTTGTAACAACCATAGATAATGGCTTGTGCCCCCACACTGTCCCTTGTGGTGCGTCCCAATCGGTATCAATTAATTTATCGAGTAAATCTATTTGCTGTTGTCGAACGTCTCGAAACTCAGATGTCAGCAGATCAAACCCACGATTTTGGACGTCATCCCAAGCGTTATCAACGGCAACCCAAGCCTCTCCATTCGGCATTGGACCACCTAACGATTGTTTCATTGACGGTAAGGCCAGATGTCTTTCATATTCAGTTACGTGCCAAACATGCCTCACTGGTGACCAATCTCCAAGTAAATCAGGGGCGGGCGGTAAACTATCTTGTAATTGTGGAGATATTTGGGAAAAAGCCCAAACAAAACCATCTGCACTAGCCTGAAGTTGATAACGGAACCATGCAACCCAATCTGTCATATGTTTGTCTTCTTTTTTTATAGTAGTACTCAGATAGTTGCCTAACATAGTATTAACCCGACGCAGTTCGGGATAATACCGGAATTTTGGTCTTATGCCGAACGATTTACCTTGATATTTCTGTATAAACCTGAAATAGCGGTTTTATGCGGAATAACTTTCGGGCTAACACCTAAATCGCTGGTTTATCAAGAAATGATTCGGGATTAACCCTGAAATCCAGTTTTATTAGGATTGCTGGTAAGATTTTTCACCCTCATTTAAAGAACGTGACAAATTTATAGCGTAGGGTGTGATTTTCAGGTTACACAGCCTTGGCTAATTCTTGCAAAATCTCAACTTGGCCCAAATGAAACGCTTCGTGATATTGTAGATAAACACGGGTGTTGTCCTCAACTGTTAAATCACGCTCTTCATTGTGCATTTCAGCAAATCGTTCGGCCGATGTTGCCTTTAAAGCTGCTTTGATTTTAGGAGAAAGCGCAAATATTCGCTTCAGTATCAGTTCCATTTGTAAAGCCCCTTTCCCATCGGTCATCAGTGGCGAGCCATACCCATAGACTGCGAACTCTGCTTTATCCGGTTCGGTCACGCCATCAAGTACACCCAAGTACTCCTCACGATAAACGAGGATATGGCCTAAATTCCAATTCATGCAGTTGGCTGCAATAGGTAGCTGAAGCAAGCTTTGCTTGTGTGTGACCCCTGCTGTTTTCATTTTGAGTACACGATCGTGATACTCAAGGCTTTTAATAAACCCGTTTACTACATGAACATAACTACCAGCTAATGACATGATTCTTCCTTAATCTTTTAGACTAATCGGCTTTGGCTAACTCTTGCAGAATCTCAACTTGGCCTAAGTGGAACGCTTCATGAAACTGAAGATAAAAGCGGATGTGATCATCAACCGTCATGTTGCGCGCTTCGTTGTGCATTTCAGCAAACCGTTCGGCCGATGTCGCCTTTAACGCCGCCTCGATTTTTGGCGTCAGCGCAAATAGTCGCTCCATGATCGTCTCCATTGGCAAGGCGTGTGTCCCATCAGTCATCGCTTCAGAACCTGCACCATAAATGGCGAACTCCCCTTCATCTGCATCTGAGACCCCATCAAGCACCCCTAAATATTGATCACGATAGACTAGCAGGTGACCCAAGTTCCAGTTCATACAGTTGCCTGGGAATGGGAGCTGGCGCAAGCTTTGCTCATGGGTGACCCCTTCTGTTCTTCCTTTTAATACGATGTCGTGGAAATGAAGTGTTTTGATATATGCATCGACGTTTGACATGAAAATTCTCCTTTTTTAATCTGCTTCAGCAGATTTTCTATGTTAACTGATGGGTTGACCCATCAGCCTAAACTAACCGGCCCGAGTTCCGTTTGGAACCGGCCGTTCTGGCATCGCTAAAGCGGGCAAAACCCCATCTGCATACCCGATATCGAAAAGCATCCCTTGTGATACTTCACCCGCCATTTTGCGGTCAGGCATGTTTACGACAAACAAAGACTGCTTTCCGACGATCTCTTGAGGATCGTCACGTTCTTTTTTCATGCCCGCTAAGATCGAGCGGGTGTGATCCCCAAAATCGACGGTGAGCTTAAGCAACTTGTCTGACTTCTCAACCTCAGAGACGGCCGTGATTGTGCCGACCCGAATGTCGAGTTTTTCAAAATCTGCGAATGTGATATCAGGTTTTATTTCTGCCGGTGTCATCATTTTTTAAGTAGATGATGAGATGAGCGGATCGCTCCACCTCACCTCATCACCCAGTCTTTTTTATACCATTACTTCGATCAAATGTGGCCCAGATTTCGCCAACGCCCCTTCCAGCGTCTTGCAAAATTCTTCGGCTGAGCCAACCCGTGTTCCTTCAACCCCCATCCCTTGGGCCATCGTGGCAAAGTTCAGTTCAGGATTATCAAGGTTGAGCATTGATTGAGCCTTAGGAGTATCGGCCGATGCGCCAACTTTTTCCAGCTCGCCCTCCAAAATGCGGTACGCTCGATTGTTCCAGATAATCGAAACAACGTCGAGGTTTTCACGCGCCATCGTCCAGAGTGCCTGAATCGAATACATCGCTGAGCCATCGGCCTGCGGATTGATCACCTGGCGGTCTGGGCAAGCGACCGCTGCACCTACGGCATATGGCAAGCCACCGCCGATCGCACCACCGGTACCGGTGAGCACATCATGGGGTGGAGCCACGCTCATGAACCCTTCGCTGCTCCGGCCGGATGTGAGTGATTCATCCGCCAAAATTGAATTTTCTGGCATCAGGGCCGCAATCGCTTGCCATACTTTCGGGATGTCTAGCTCACCTGTTGGCAAGTCGGGTCGGCTCAATTCAGCCAATGGTCCAGGATCATCACCGATGTTCATCAGTTCACAAATGGCGTTTAATGCCCCGGCCGAATCTTCACCATGTTCGGTTAAACGATGGATTTGTGTGCCGGGCTGCCATAGCTCGCTGGGTAGATTCGGGTAGCCGAAAAAGCCAACGGGTGGATGCGCATCGATCAATACGATGTGTTTAAACTTTTCGAGTTTTTGAACCGCTTGCGGAATCGGGTACGGGATACGGCGCAGATTCGGCCGTCCCGCACCCCGTTCTAAGCGGCCGGTTGGGCGGCCTGCCATGACTGCTGCACCGGTCGCATGGGCGATCCGATTCGCCACCATCGATACATTGACTCGAATCGCACTGTTACCCAGCACCAGCAACGTTGGCTCACCGGAAGACAAGACCTTAACGACATTTTCAACCGCATCATCTTGGAATGTTGGCGCGGCCGGTTGTGGGATGCTTAATATCGGCCCAACGGTGCTTTCGTCCCAAGCGGTATCCCCTGGCAAAATCAGGGTGGCGATCCCGTTTGGATTGCCCAATGCGGCTTGAATTGCTTCTGCTGTGTCTGGGCCGATGTCGTTCGAAGAGGCGGATGATTTCACCCATTTTGAAACAGGGTTGGCAACCGAAACGATGTCTGAGGTGAGGGGCGCATCATACTTTAGATGCCAGCTCGCGTGATCACCAATGACATTGACCATCGGGGTAAACGAGCGACGAGCGTTATGCAGCATCGCAAATCCATTGGCCAACCCTGGCCCCAAGTGAAGCAGCGTTGCGGCCGGTTTGCCACTCATGCGGGCATACCCGTCGGCCGCGGCCGTCACGACCCCTTCGAACAGCCCTAAAATCGGCCGCATTTCTGGGACATCGTCTAGTGCTGCCACAAAATGCATTTCTGAGGTTCCCGGGTTCATAAAGCAGACGTCAACATCGCCGTTGACTAAAGTTTGGATAAGTGCCTGTGCGCCGTTCATTATTCGTTCTCCATTTTCCATGTGGTTTTCATGCCCTGAGCTTATCGAAGGGTAGAAAAACCATATATTTAATTTTTTAGACTTCCCCTAACATAATTTTTTGAGCGTACGCCCTAACCGAGCGATCCCATCTGCTACTACATTTTCGTCGTAACGCACAAAGGTTAGCCGCAGGTACGATTTGTATTTTTCTTCATCGGCCGGGGTTGTGCCAAACGCCGCTCCGGGGTTACACCCGACAGACTCTTCTGCAGCCGCTTGTTTGACCACATCCATCGCATCTACACTATCGGGTAGCTTCACCCACACAAACATGCCGCCGGTCGGCCGATAGGTTTCAACTCCGGCCGGGAAGTGCTCCTCGATTGCGTCCATCATCACATCACGCCTGCGGCCGTAGACCGTACGCAAGCTGTCGATTTGGGCCGGGAAGTCATTGTTGTCAAGATAGTTTTGGACGATGTGTTGGCTCATCGGTGAGGTTGAAAGGGTCGCCATTTGTTTGGCGACGCCCACTTTTTCAAGGATCTCATCTGGGGCGATGACCCATCCCATCCGAATGCCGGGGGCCAAGATTTTAGCAAAGGAGCCGATGTAAACGGCCCATTCAGGATCGATTGAGGTTAAAGCTGGGAGCTGTTCACCGTCATATTCCAAAAAGCCGTAAGCATCATCTTCAAATACGACTATTTCGTATTGGCGAGCCAGCTTCATCAGCCGCTGTCTGTTTGCCAACGACATCGTAACCCCCACTGGATTGTGTGCTGAGACAACGGTGTATAAAAACTTCGGCCGTGCCCCGTCTTTTAACTTTTGCTCTAAAAAGTTGATGTCGAGCCCGGTCTGAGGGTCGATGGGGATCGAGATGATATTTGGCTTGAATAAGCGGCTGGCTTGGCGCACGCCTGCGTATGACAAGTCTGCCATCGCGATGGTGTCACCCTGATCTAAAAATATTTTTGAGAGCAGGTCCATGCACTGTTGCCCACCCGAAGTGACTTCGATGTTGTTCGGCTGGCACTCAACGCCACGCTCTTTCATGAGATTGGCAATATGCTGTTTGAGTCCTGGCCGGTCACCACCATACTGCAGAGCGGTCGGGTATTGCTCTAGTAAAGCTTGGTTTGCAGCAGCAGCTAACGCTTCAGTGGGCATCAGTTCAGGGTCTGGCAACCCTCCGGCTAAAGAAATGAAATCTTCTAGCCCTTGGAAATGGCGATTGAGTCGCCGCATAAGCGAATGCTGGATATTGTCAGTCCAGCTTGCAAAGGTATAAGTCATGGGGTTCCTTGCTCTTTGGTAAATTTTTGCAAGTGACTATCGCTTGAAAGCGAACGGGAATGCAAATTGATAGGCTGATTTTACCAACTGTTTTTATAGGCTCGAAACGGTCCAATCTAATTCAATTATTACTCTTGTCGAAAAAGTGTGTGCTCCGAACTCTTTTGGCTAACTGTGGCTTTACCTTTTTATAGTCTATTTAGTTATTCGCTTTCTCGGCCGCTTCTGCTAATTGAGTTAAAGCTAGTGTAGGATCGAACATTGACATCGTTCCGCCGCCGATGTTAATCAGTAAGCTGTTATTCACTGGCATTACCCAGGTGTCTACGACATAAGCAAAGCGTGTACCACCTAAAAATATACGATTTAGGTGATCATTGCGTATATCTACCTCGAAAATCGTGATTTCACCCGCAGATCGTATACCACCTTTCGAAACTAAGTAGGGGATGCCATTGAGCATCGTTAAGTTTTGCCCCCCTCTAGGCAACTCGCGATAAGAACGTTCCCAGACGGTCTGGCCTCCAGGTGAGAATACAAACAGGCGGCTGTCATCTCGATCAACATGGGCGATCATAAGCCCACCATCGGGCATGGCCATTGCGTCGCTCCGGTTGAGATCTCCGGCCGGGAGTAGCTTTATCCCTTCTATAACCGGCGCAATACTGTTCAGCTCCATCCGATAAAGCCCATTGGAATCATAAATCCATAAATTGCCACCAGAAACGGTCAGCAAGCCGCCCAGATCAGCCATTTTTTGCGGTTGGCCGCCGCTGGGGAGCTGCCATAAGGCACGCTCTTGCCCTTCAGTTGTGAAGAAAATAGTGCCATCGACATCGACCCATTTAAAAAGCCGGCCGTCAATTCTAGCCTGCCAGAGCTGCTCCCCGTTATTGTCGATGGCTACCATTGATTCCCCTGCAGATGAGAGGATGCCGCCACCCGGCCGTGCAATGAGTTTGGTGTTGTTAGGCTGAGTTGGAAATTCAGCAACGACGTTGGCGTTGAGCGTGTTGTTGTCATTAAAGACAAAGATCAAACCGGTGCTGTTTTTCTGTGTGACGAAAAAGCGGCCGTCTGAGACAACAGCATTTGTCGGCTCTTCTATTGCCGAAAGGAACTGGCGTTGGACATTCGTTTCAAGGTCAATGGCCAAAAACTTCTTGTTTTCTAAAAGGCCAAATCGGCCGCTAGGCAATTCACCGATAGGCACAATGCCGGTTGCTTCAAACGGGCGAACCCATCTAATACCGGGCGAGGCTTTGACACGCTCTTCCCAAATTCGCATCGACGGCCATACCCATCCGGCTGTGCGTGGGTCAATGCCCCAATAACCGCCTAAAGTTTGATCCGGTGCATGGGTACGCATTTCAAAATGCAGATGTGGTGGTGTTTTCGGTTTTCCGACCTTGGCAATCAACTCGCCACGAATGACGCACTCTCCCGCAAGCACCTGAAAGCTCTCTTCATCTAAATGGCCATAGAATGACAATATTTTGCTGCCATCATCGAACACGTGCTCAATGATAATAACCCCTTTGTCACGCCCCCAGCCTAGTGGCTGAGCATACGTCACTCGGCCGTTCCCGATCGAATAGACCGGCTCGCCTAAAGCCCCACCCGACTGCCACCAATCTTCACCTGCGTGATATTTATCATACCGACTGCGAAATACGCCAAAGTCTTGACCACTGCGGCCGAAGCCATCCCCGTTGGGTGGGTCCATTGGGAAGTCAAGCGTGTCGACTTCACCACAACGGGTTCTGACTGAAGGTTCGGCGCCTCTTTGGGTAAAGGCGACCGGGTCACCCGAAATTGTTACAGGTTCAGTTGTCGGGGTTGGTGTGGGGGTGGGCGATGGGGTATGTGTCGGCGTCGCTGTTGAAGTCGCCGTCGCTGTATGTGTTGGAGAAGGGGTGAGTGTAGCTGTTGGGGTGTAGGTTGCCGTTGAGGTTGGATTAACAGCAATTTCCGGCCGTCCGTCAGAGACATCTGGCTGATTGCTATTGCATCCAACAATAGCTAAAGCCACAACAATCAGGGCGGTTGTGATGAGGACGTGGGGTTTATACAAAAAATCCCCCCATTTGGCAGTTGAGTTGAGCCACATAGGGGGATTTTAGCGTGATTTAGTCTGGAAAAAAGAAAAATTGTTAACCTTTAACCTTTTCTAAACTGTTTTTACGACCTGTTTTTACGCCCTTCAACGATTTCGAGCAGTCCGTACCAGAGTAATAGGAACGCGCCACCTTCATCAAGGTTGCCAATAAATGGAATAGCGTCTGGGATAAATTCAATTAATCCCGCTGTCGGATTTAAAATATATAAAAACCCCACTACTGAAAAAACCATCACGAGCCAGCGGGGAACGCCTCTCTCAGAAAGCGGATTAGTCATAAAACTTCCGCCGCTTTTTACTTCATCACTCAATACTGTTATGTCGTTATCTGTCATTTTTTACTACCTGATCTTTTAGATCAATTCTCTCTCGACGATGCCGCTTAAGCAGCCAATGGCTCCGGCCGCTTTGCCTAACTCATCGATCTCTACCGTAACACATTCGATGTCATGTGATTCGAAAAATGCTTGATTAACAGGATTATTTGCTGCCATCAAGATTTTTCTGGGGCCAAGTGTTACAAAATTAAACCCGAACCCACGGGTCGCTTCCTCAGGATCTGGAAGAAAATGGACCTGATGCCCTGCTTCTTCGAGAATTTCTTTGGCACTATGCGCGAGCCTAACTGGGTAGCCGATGGCGAGATCCTTGTCGATGATGCGCAGCATGCCCATCAAATGCATCGATCCGTAACCAAACGGCATATCCATCTGTACGACTGAAACGCCCATTTGTTCCATTGTGCCTGTGATTTGGGCGACTCCGGCCGCGTTTGTGCGCAGTCCGCGGCCGACAATAACCTTGTCAGGAGCATAATACATCGCGTCAGCCCCTTCAAAGGTTGCCGTGCCGCCAATGCTGCGGGCGATGGGGGTGCCAATCTCAGCCAGACGCCGAGCAGTTACTCGCTCTTCCCCCGCGCGTACTTCAGACGCAGGGCGGGCGATTATCGCCCCTTCATGGGTCATGAACATCGTGTCCGCCATGAACATCTGATTGGGGGTTGGTTGCCCGGCCGGGTCTGCGTAGTGCACGGTAACCCCGTTAGCACGATAAGCTTCTGCAATGGCGTCATGTTGGGCTTGGGCACGTGCTAGATCAAGTGGGGCCAGCATTTGGGCTTTATTGGGATCAGATTCAGAAATGATTTCTGGCCCTGGCCGATGCAAAATAACTTGCTTGAGCGGCATGTATTCGCTGTTTTGGCCGCAATTGCCCCAAATGTTGCCAAGCTCCGCTGTGATTGTTTTGGCTCTGGGGCGCCAGCCGGGGCCACCATAGGCGGCCGGTAGTGGTTTGTTAAATCGATTTGTCATGATTAAAAATCCGGTGCCAATAATCAGATACTAATTACTGGTCACGGCTTACTGAAAACTTTTATAGATTGCCTGCTTCCATCGCTTCTAATAATTTCATCCCTTTATGGACAGGGTCGGCCGCGACCAAGGCGGCTATCTTTTCACCTTCGATTTGGGCATTTTCACGAATGGCGTGTTCATCAACGGTCAAAACTTCGCGATTTCGCATTACGAACTTGCCATCAACCATGCTGTGTTTCACTTCTTGCCCCGTTGCGGCAAAGATCAGGTTAGGGACCAGCGTCCGAATCGGTCCATCTAAAATCGGGAGCACATTGGCCTCGGTGACATCGATACAGATGAGGTCCGCTTTCTTGCCGACTTCGAGTGATCCGACTTCGTCAGCCAAGCCTAAGGCTTGTGCACCTTCTATCGTGCCCATACGCAGCACTTCCCATGCTGGCATAACGGTGGGGTCACGGTATTTGATTTTGTTGAATAGTGAGGTGAGCTTCATCTCGTTCCACACGTTATGGCAGTTGTTCCCGGCCGCTTGGTCGGAGCCCAGAGTGACGACTCCACCATTTTGCCGAAAAACGTGAGCGGGTGGCACAATGCCATCGATAATGCCGATACTACCACTGCACAGCGCCATTTTGGCCCCTGATTTAGCGATGAGCTCCGTTTCTGCGTCTGTGGCTTCGGTAAGATGGACGGCGAGAAGTTGGTCGTCGAGATAACCGATTTCGTCGAGGTAGGCTGGGGTGCGTTCGCCAAAGCGTTTGAGCATTTGGTCGATTTCGCGGTCCCCCTGAGCCGTATGTAGATGGAGCATCAAGCCCCGTTCGGCCGCAAGTTTCTTGCATTCGATGAGCTGATCAAGGCCGATCATGTCTGGGCCTTGTGGTCCGATCATGACGTTAATCCGGCCGTTGTGTGAGCGGTGCCAGTTGTCAGCAAACGCCATCGCTTTGCCCATCGTTTCCCGACCAACCGCATCATCTAACGGGTAGACATCACCGATTTTCCAACCAGCCATCCCCCCTTTCGGGAAAGCATTGATTCTGGCCGTTAGCATGCCCCGCACGCCAGAATCAGCAAAAATATCGGCCCAACCTTCTATTGGGAAGGTGTAGTCTCCAAATAAGGTTGTACCTGCTTTGATCCCTTCGATTAGCGCGAGGCGGGTGCCTGCTAAAGCTGCGTCTGGAATCGCATTAAACTGTTTTGCATAGGGAGCTAGCCCGGCCTGCATCCAGTTTGATACATCTTGGGCGACCCCTCTGACGACCGCATATGACATATGCATATGCCCGTCAATCAGACCCGGCATGATGCACATCCCTGTGGCATCTATCGTTTCTTTTGCTGAGATGGTCTTTTGCAGGTCGGCCGTTGGTCCCACAGCCGTGATGCGGCCGTTTTCAACCGCTATCGCCCCCTCTTTTTGATATCCGACGCCGCTACCTTGCATAGTCAGCAGATGTGCGTTAATAAACAAAAAATCAGCCATATTTCCTCCTGTTTGGTTAGAGGAAGAAATTAGACATCATAAATTCGATGGTCGCCAGGTAACCACCAGGGTCATATTTAAATAAAATTTTAGGAGAATAGAGTTGAGTTGCGAGGGGAAGGGAGAAGGCTAATTTAAAGAGAACGGGCCGTCTTGATGAGGCGAGACAACCGGGTTTAGCATGCTGCGTAAAACAGAAATTTCCCGTCGGCATGCATCATAAACGGCATGAATAAGTTCATTGGCGGCGCCAAGCTCGAGGAGTGCCTGTTTTTGCTTGAAGGGGGATTGGAGAAGCATAGCCGTCATATAGGCGAGTTTGATCGGCTCCTTTGGTAAATTCTCAACGCCGATGTCGATATCGCCGACTGAAGACAAAACATCGATGTAGTTTTTGACTAACTTTTGTAGATACCAGCCTTTGATTTTGTCGTCTTTTGACAGTGCTTTATCGAAGGGCATGTCTTCAACCAATCCCACAAGGTAGGGTTGATCATGGTTAAGCTCATGGATTTTAAACCGCTTGCCCCCTAAGGCGGACATATTCATCCGGCCGTCTTTGAGCGGTTGAACTTGGTCAATAACGGCCGTGCATCCGACATCATAAGGTTCGGCCGAATCACCCGCCTCTTTGCCTGATTTGATCAGCACGACGCCAAATGGCTTCTCTTCGGCAATACATTGGTTCATCATTTTTTTGTAGCGTTCTTCGAAAATATGTAGATGCAGAGGCATTCCGGGAAATAAAATCGTATTTAGCGGAAATAGGGGAAGTTCGTACATGTATTAACCATTTACCGATGTTTCAAACATTTGCTTGAATTTACCAAAATTTAATCTAAACCGATCATACCACTGGGGTCATTCACCTGTAAACCTCGTCAGATACAAATATGAGGTGCCCTTTAGGTTCAAGGCTGGTCATAGTGCAGGTAATGGTCAAACCATGACTAGAATATGACTTGAGACACTTTAGTTACGTTCACCGTATTGATATTCTATGGATGTAAATAAAAACAGATCGAAAAAACGAGTGGCTTTTTTCGGATAAATAAAAAGATTAGTTTAAAAGAGGCTTGGAATGAAAAAGAAAAATCCTGTGGTATCTGGTATCGGCTTAGTAATTTTGGGAATGGTGTTTTTAGTATCTCAATATGTTGATTTTGATGGATTCTTGGTATTACCAGCGATGGGCATTGGCTTTATCGCTTGGTCAATTTTAAGCCGGAACAAAGGATTAATGATTCCTGGCGGTATTTTATCTGGTATCGCATTAGGCTCAATTTTGTCAGAATCGGTACTCGCAACTCGTTTAGAAGGTGATGCTGATGGCGGTTTGTTCATGCTAGGCTTTGCGGCCGGATGGTTTGCAATCACTATTTTGACACTGGTGTTCTTTGGTGATTTCCAATGGTGGCCAATGATTCCAGGTGGCATTATGGCTCTTATCGGAGTTGGAATTTTTACAGATGGTGTGGTTCTTGATCTTTTAGGGCAAGTCGGCCGCCTGTGGCCTCTGATCCTTGTAGTGATCGGTCTAAGCATCGTTTGGAAGCATTTCTCAGAAACTGAAGATTGTGAAGTTGTATATGAAAAATCCCCTGAAGATTTAAAAGGTTAAAGCCAGTAACAGACTCAAACAAGAAATGCTAAACTTCCGGTATGGATATTCCATATCGGAAGTTTTTTTTTGTTTTAGCTGTTATCGGACCATTATTTGCCTGTGCATTGCCCAATTTTGCGGCTCTAGCCCCAACTCCTGTGCCACAGCCGACAGAGATTTTCTTAGAGCCTGAGAGCCGTGATGAATTGAACAGCCAGCCATCAAATTCGGCTATGGTTGAGCCTCCACCAAGCATCGCTGCTGTTGAACAACTTCCTCCCGCACCTATCGTTTCAGCTACGGCCGTAATCGACCCTACCCGAATCAAGGCTGGACTTGAATACCAGATTACAGGCAATGCGACCGTTGTGTACACGGCAGCTGGCAACCGGCCGTTTGTGGTTCGGCTATCATCTTCGGCCGGAAGCGCTCAAATTCGGCCGTCTGACGGTTCTGAAGCTGAAGGTGTAAACGTTGTCACGACAGCAACTCAAAGCTACTACACAGTTCCTATACCATCAGGTAGAACCTATGAAATAGCCCTTGATGCCGCGACTGCAGGCTCGATGACGGTGCAACTGTTTGATTTGACACGTGGTGTTGGAAATATCTCAACGACTTCTGATTTTGTAGGTGGAGATGATCTGATCCGGTCTGAATTAAACATGTCCCCAAACTTGTTTTACATCGTTATTTTGCAGCCATTTGGTGAGCTGGATGCGGTGATGGAGCTGTATGACACGGCCGGGATTGTTACTGCACAGGATGAAGGTGGTGTCGGAGAGCCCGAACTATTCTTTGTTTCACCTTCAAACCCATCTGAGTGGGCCATCGTTATTTATAGTTACCTCGATTCATTGGGTGAGTTTACGCTCGACATTTACGAATTTCCCTAAAGTTCCCCCAGCCGATATCCCGTTCCATATTCAGAGATTAAATAGCGCGGATGAGAAGGGTCTGGCTCGATACGATTGCGTAAGCGCCCCATGTAAACGCGTAAGTACTCAGGCTGTGTTGCTGCCTCTTTTCCCCAAACACCATCCAAAATTTCTGAGTGGGTCAAGGTCTTGCCTAAATTCTTCATCATAAAAACGAGTAGCTGTGATTCTCTTTTCGTTAGTTTGACCCCGTCTCCGTTTAATGTGACAGACCCTGTTTCTAGGTTTAGGCTCAAATCTTTGTAGCTAATCGCTTCTGACTTGGGTGTAACTTCTGGCATGTTGGCCCGGCGAAAAATCGCTCGAAAGCGGGCTAAGAGTTCATTCATGCCGAAGGGTTTGCTCAAAAAGTCGTCAGCACCTAAATCGAGGGCCTGAACTTTGTCTTGCTCTTCTTCAAGCGCGGTCAGCATGATAATTGGAATATTTGATTGTTGGCGAATGCGCCGGCATGTCTCGAAACCGTCCATGTGGGGCATCATGACGTCTAGAAGCACAAGATCGATTGATTCCCGCTTAAAATGGGAGAGGGCTTCAAGCCCTGACCCGGCCGGAATCGGCCGATACCCGCGTACTTGTAGGTTCTCACAAATATATTCACGGATCGCAGGTTCGTCATCGACGACTAATATCGTTTTAGCTGAAGGTTGTTGGTTGTGGGGCGTCATAGTCATGTCAGTTTTAAGTTGTCTTTATGATTTTGCAGGCAGTGGGTCTGGTAACGTTGCCAAAGAGAAGCTAAACGTGGTTCCATTTTCATCTGACTCGAACCAAATGTCTCCACCGTGGGCGGCTATAAAGCCCTGGCAAATCGCCAAGCCTAAGCCTACACCGCCTGAGTGTCGGTTGTAGCCGGAGTCTAATTGAAAGAAAGGTTCAAAAATTTGGCTTTCGCTGACGTTGTTTAGGGCTTTCCCTCTATCTTTGACTGAAAAGAGGACTAAGTTTTTCTCTCGATCCAGTTCTGTTGTGATGAGAATGTTTTTGTTTGGATCACCATGCTTGAGCGCATTTTCCATCAAGTTTCGAATAACGGTACCCAAGCGCTCTTTGTCTCCATTGACCTGCGGCAGTTGGTTGTATAGATCAAGCTCAAAACGGACCGTTTTTTCAATCTCCATACTGTCGAGGATTTCGATCATGATGTTATTAAGATCACACGGCCGTTTCATAATCTCGAGCCGGCCCCCTTCTAAGCGAGTGAAATTTAGCAACCGCTCGATTAAAGTTTTTAGACGCCGCGACTCACTGTTGATGCGCCAAATAAACCGTTCTCTTTTTTCTTCATCCCATTCAATGTCGTCAGCCATGAGCGAATCGGAATAGCCGATAATTGAGGTAAGCGGGGTGCGCAGCTCGTGTGAGACGGTGGAAATCAGCGCAGATTTCATGCGATCCATTTCACGGTAGTTCGACACATCTTGCCAGATTTGACCTGATCCAATGACGTTTCCTTTGCGGTCGAGAACATTGAAGCGTTGCAAATTAAGATCTTGAAATTTCCCATCTTTGCGGGTCCGTGAAATTTCGAGCATGGTTTCAGAGCTATCGTTTAAAAAGGCGTTTAGTTTTTGATCTGTTTCATTGCAAGACAGCCTCGTTAATTCCTGCGTTGCTTGTTTGCCGATAATGTCACTGTCACCTATTTCCATCCAATCGCTCGCCTGCCGATTGCAATATAGGATTTTGCCCTGCAGGTTTTCGAGAATGAGCCCCGCATCCATACTTTCTAAAATCGCTTCGAGGCGGCCGGTTTGCCGGTCTAATTGATCATCGGTGATGAGGTATTGGCGCCCCATTTCTGACAATGCACTGGCTAAAAGCCCGATTTGATCAGAGCGTTTTGATAGCTTGTCGTGTGCAACTTCATTATCGATAGAGGTGATTTCACGGCCGGTAATTTTTGAACTAAATGCCTCTAACGTCTGGAGTGGCGTAATAATTGTCGTTGATAGGCGAACCCAAAAAACGATGATGGCTAGAACATATAGAAATAGGGCGCCCGACATCAGACCAAAAATTAGCCGTAATGTCGCAAATGCCTCGTCGGCCGGCCGTTGAATAATGACTCTAGAGTTTGAAGATGGGGTAGAAACAAAAGAGTGCATCCAGCGTTCACCGTTGGGAGCTTCAGAAAAGAACGAGCCAACCCCTTCATCGAGAATCTTTTGGATCACCTGCCGTTGCCAGCTGCTCCAAGATTGCCAATCGTTGTCTTCTAATAGAGTGGTTCCCCCTTTTAACTGCATGACATTTTGTCCATTTTGATCAACAACGGTCACCACAGCGATCTGATCACCCCAAACTTTGCGCATCCAGCTAACAATGTTTTGCGATGCATCACCTAAAGATTGGTCTTGGCGGTCAATTTCAAGCGCAAGGGCCTGTGCCAGTGCAATGTCACTTCGCTGAACATCGAGCTCAAGCTGATTGCGAGCATAACCGGAAAAAAATAGAACAAGGGTAACGACAGCGATGGCAAGGAGGATATGCAGGTTCAGCAGACGGAAGCGAATATCACTTCTGAGTGAGTCAAAGAAAGGGGTATAAAAGCTAGGAAGCCGGCTTTTTTTTTGTGGTGCATTCATGGTCTTAGGTGACTGAATGGTGAGGAATGTAACGCAGAATCTATTGAATTCAGCTTACTTTTCGTGCTATTTGGACTCTTCAGAATGAAACAAAAGTATAAACAAAATTTGGAAATGTAACAACACGGCCGATTTTCACCTGTAAAATGTTACAAATTGAGTTGCGGTTTTTTATATTGTTTGTATACTTTTGCTCGAATTGTTATATTCTGTTTATATTTTATGATTGATGAAAAATATGGTCGCGAAAATATAAATCAAGTTTTTAAATTCATTCTGGCGAATCTTTTCATCTTGGGCTTTATCCTTAGCTGTTCGACTGAGTCAGATTTGTACGTTAACAGATTTAAAGGAGACAAAACGACACCGGCCGTGAGTGATTTTGATGTCACGCTAAATCAGCCTGATCGTTTTCCGGCCGGGACCGAACTGCGTATTTTGCAGTGGAACCATTTTGTCCCGCTATATGATGAGTGGTTTGATCAATTTGCGGCCGAATGGGGAGAGCAAAACGGCGTGCAGGTTACCGTTGACCGATTTGATTTTGATGAAATCGAAAATGCACTTGAGCAAGAACTGCTGCGTGGAGAAGGGCACACGATGGTAGAGCTACTTTTTCCACCATCAGCTTGGATCGAAGATTTGCACGATTTAACCGATCTAAATGAACAGGCGATTCGTTTATTAGGTGAGCAGAAAGACACATGCCAGGCCAGTTCTTATTTGCCAACAATCGACAGTTATTATGCATTTTGTCATGGATATGCACCTGATCCCGGGAATTTCTTGATTGATGAGTGGACTGCAATTGGCTATCCAAATGGACCAAGCCAGTGGGAGCACCTGCTCAGCGGCGGCCGTGAAATTATTAATCAAACGGGTAAGCCGGTTGGACTTGGAATTTCGCCCGAAATTGATTCTGAAATGGTGATTCGGTCGGTGATTTGGTCTTATGGTGGCTCAGTTCAAGACCAAAATGAAAATGTGACCTTAAATTCGCCTGAAACGGTGGAAGCTGTGAAGTTTTTTGCGGAATTGTTTGAACAGTCAATGGATTCAATGGTTCTTGACTGGAAACCATCTTCAAACAACAACGGGTTAATTAATGGAGAACTGTCTTTTATTGTTAATTCGCTTTCTGCTTACCGGGCGATGCAAAAAGTGAACCCTGAACGAGCTAAAAATACAGGCTTTACGAAGCCTTTAGGCGGACCAGCCGGTGAATTTGCCACAGCCCATGTTTGGATGATTTATGTGGTGCCGCTGTATGTTGAAGAGGTGGAACTGTCGGCCGCCAAAGCGTTTATGCTTCATTTAGCTGCCAATTATGGGCAGGCTGTATACAACAGCGAACTTTATAATTTCCCAGCTTGGTCTTCAACAACGCCACAACTTTACGCCAATGATGGCTGGCTTATGAATGACCCATTTGAATCGGGTGAATCAGATCGATTAGCGGTTTTGGCGTCTTCGGATGATTGGTATGTCAACCTTGGTTATCCGGGGGTTGCGAATCCTGCCATCAGTCAGGTTTTTGACGAGAAGGTGATTTCAAAAATGGTGATTCGGGTTGTAAACGATGAAATGACGGCCGAAGAGTCGGTTGCAATGGCAGATCAAAGGGTTCGTGAGATTTTTGATATTTGGCGAGGAAAAGGGCTAGTTGGTGGTTCTGAATAAAGCAGATGTCAGATAGTTTTGTAAGCACCTTCCCGATTGTTCTGAAATAATTAGCTAGCGAGTGGGATTAAATGACCTTTTACACTTTATGCGGTAGATTTACAGATGGATTACCTAATAAAGGAGCATAGGAGTGGCTACAGTTCTCTTTTGCTCAAATTTTTTATGATTGACCTTCTAATCCACACAAAAATTTACGGGTTAATCAAAAGGATGTAAATGACTTTTCCTTGGATAAGTTTGCTCATAACACTCGGCTGTATTTTAGGCCTTTATTTTGGAGCTGATTGGCTGGTCGCAGCGGCCGTCCGTATCGCTCGAAAGTTAGGCGTTTCACCACTGTTCATCGGACTCACCATTGTTGCGATTGGGACATCTGCCCCAGAATTTGCCGTTTCAATTAGCTCGGCTGCTCGTGATGAGATTTCTATTTCAGTTGGAAATATTATCGGCTCAAATATTTTCAATATCGGATTTATTTTGGGCGGTTTGGCATTTTTTATCGTTATTCCCACCACTCGAAAGTTAGTGGTACGGGATGGCGGCATGTTAATCGCGACGACAATCTTGCTCATTCTCTTTTTTGCCGACGGCATCATGATTTGGTGGGAAGGGGTTATTTTTCTTACCATTTTAATCAGCTATATCGGCTGGTTAATTTATCAGCAAGAAGAGTCAGAAGAAGAGCTGGATGATGCAGAGTTTAAGTGGACAGATATCTTAGTTTTAATTGGTGGCATCGGTGTTGTTATTGTTTCAAGTAACTTCTTCGTTAGCTCTGCTTCTGTTATTGCTCAATTTTATGGTGTCTCAGAGTATGTAATTGGCGTTACGGTGGTGGCGTTCGGTACGTCGGCCCCTGAAATTGCGACATCGGTTGTTGCCCTAATTCGTGGTGATACTGATGTGTCGGCCGGTAATTTGATTGGCAGTAATCTGTTTAATCAACTTGGTGTGCTTGGACTCGCTTCAATTATCACCCCTGGCCGCTTCATGGTCATTAGCCCAAACGCGCAAGAGAGTGCATGGATTTTACTTTTGCTCATGATTGTGGTTGTGTGGGTTATGCGCACCGATTGGAAAATTACCCGGCCAGAAGGGGCATTTTTGTTCTTCATCGCAACCGTGAGCTGGTCATTAAACTTTTTTGAAACAACGATTTCAAGCTTTATTAGCGGATACATGCAGTAGACCTAGTAAGAGATGAAACAGGCATGCTAACCGCGCTTTCTATGAGGAAGATTCCCCGGAAATCAATCCGGTTAATCACAGTTTATCATCCATAACCAGAGCGTTTGTTTGCTTTGGTGGTAACACTTAACTTAAAAGGAGAAAGAAATATGGAACGTAGAGATTTTTTGAAAATGGCTGGTGCAGGAATCGCTGCAACTGGCTTAGCTGCCTGCGGTAGCAATTTGAGCGAAGAAGTTGCGGCCGATGCGGCGCTTCCTGAAATTACTTGGGAAATTGCGACCAGTTGGCCTTTATCACTGGATACGATTTTCGGTGGTGCGGTTACTTTTGCTGAACGAGTATCAGCTATGACAGGCGGTAAATTTAATATTACTGCACGGGCTGGTGGCGAAATTGCACCTGCTTTAGAAATCTTGAACGTTGTTGAGGAAGGCTCAAATCCGATTGGCCATACCGCTTCTTACTACTATGTTGGTAAATCAACCGCTACCGCATTTGGCACCGCATTGCCTTTCGGCTTAACCGCTCGTCAGCAAAATGCTTGGTTGTACGAAGGTGGTGGTCTTCAGTTGATGCAGGATTTTTATGCTGATCGTTTCAATGTGATTCAATTCCCAGCTGGTAACACCGGTGCTCAGATGGGTGGTTGGTACAACAAAGAAATCAACTCTGCTGCTGATCTTGAAGGGTTGAAAATGCGTATTCCAGGCCTTGGGGGTCAGGTAATGACCGCTTTGGGTGCGACAGTTCAGGTTTTACCAGGTGGTGAAATTTATCAAGCACTTGAAACCGGCGCGATTGATGCGACTGAGTGGGTTGGCCCTTATGACGACCGCACGATGGGCTTTGATCAGGTGGCTCAATTCTACTACTACCCAGGGTGGTGGGAGCCAGGACCATCTCTAGAAGTTCAGATTAACCTAGATGAGTTCAATGCTTTACCAGAGGTTTATCAGGAAATTATCAAAAGTGCAGCTTGGGAAGCGAATACTCAGATGTTGGCTAACTATGACACGAAAAACGTGACTGCATTTGGCGAAATCTTGGATGAAGGCAAAGTAGAGGTCCGTCCGTTTAATGACGAAGTATTGCAAGCGGCCGAAGATGCCTCGTTTGCTCTCTACGATACATTTGCACAAGAAGATAGCGACTTTGCGACCATTTATAAAGAATGGAAGACATTCCGTGACGGTATCCAATCTTGGCATGGTATCCAAGAGGCACGTTACCTCGAATTTCTTGGCAAGTAGTTTTTAACAAGTAGATTGGTGGATAGCAGGTTGTGATTAGTAGATTTTCCCATTAGGAAGCATTTACTAATCACCAACCACTGTCCACTAATTCTTCTAACTGTCATTGCGGGAAAGGAGAATCTAGTATGAAAGCTTTAAAACCTTTCGTTGATTTTGTTGAACGTATCACTGAAACGCTCGGGACATGGGGGCAATTCCTCGTACCCTTTTTGGTGTTTCTTGGTTTTGCAAATGTTGTTTTACGCTATACGGGCCAAGTATTTGAAGCCAAGCTGACAAATAATGCCATCATTGAATTACAGTGGTATTTGTACACACTAATCTTCTTTTTTGGTTTCGCTTATCTATTAAAAAACGACATTAATGTAAGAGTGGATTTTTGGTTTGCTGAGCAGAGTCCCCGCCGTAAGGCTTGGATCGATTTTATCGGCCATACGATTGCTTTAATACCTTTTTGTTTTATAGCTTTATACGCCACCTTTAATCCAGTTTTGACATCGTGGGGCCATAAAACGAGCGCACCAATTACTGAAGGGTGGGATCAGTGGGAAGGGACACGCGAGCGGCAGGCTCAATATCGGGCTCAGTGTAATGCTGACCCTGAATGCAGTCTTTTTTCATTTGAGAGCTTTCAGCGCAGAAGTAATATCCGGCCGTGGGAAGTCTCACCCGATGCTGACGGGTTACCCCGCGCACCGATCAAGACCATGGTTCTTGTGGCTTTTGTCTCCCTATTGCTCCAGTCTATTGCTGAATATATAAAATTGATTGCTATTTTGCGGGGGGACGATACGTTTAAACGTATCGAAGCCGAAGCACCTATCAGGATTGAGTAAATAAGAGAAGAGCAGTGATGAGCAAGGTTAGCCTTAGCCTTGACTCTACCCTCCTGTCTCTATCTTAGTAGGATAAAAAATATGTTTACAGGTTTTGAATGGCTAGCAGTAGTCATGTTTGTACTTTTTCTCATCCTGATTTTGAGCGGCTATCCGGTGGCCTTTTCATTTGCAGGAACCGCTATCGCATTTGGTGCGATTGGTTTGGCTTTAGGTGCATATCCCCTGGCACGCATCGGCTTGCTCCAAAATAAATGGTTTCAGTCGATGTCCGACTTTACGCTATTGGCGGTCCCATTCTTTGTCTTTATGGGGGCGGTGTTTGAGAAGTCGGGGCTTGCCGAAGAGCTCCTCACCACGATTGGGCAGGCGATGGGGCCATTGCGTGGTGGATTGGCATTAGCCGTCGTGATTGTGGGGACGTTGCTAGCGGCCGCAACCGGCGTTGTTGCTGCAACCGTCATCGTGATGGGGATTTTATCTCTGCCGATTATGCTCAAGTATGGGTATGACCATAAGCTGGCAACAGGCATTATCGTGGCTTCGGGGACGATGGCCCAGCTCCTGCCACCTAGTCTGGTACTTGTCGTACTCTCTGACCAGATTGGCGTGAGCGTTGGCAAGCTATTTGTTGGCGCTTTGGTTCCTGGTTTGATGCTTTCAACTTTTTATGCGCTTTACGTTTTGTATGTCGCTTATCGATATCCAGAAAAAGCACCCGCCTTACCTTTAGAAGCACGTAATTTAAGCGGCAAGCAGCTTGTTGCGAAAATGATTGTCGCTGTCATTCCGCCACTTGGTTTGATCGGAGCTGTATTAGGTTCGATCTTTGCGGGTCTCGCAACACCAACCGAAGCGGGTGCGGTGGGTGCATTTGGCGCGTTATTTCTAGCTGTGCTAAACAAGCTCAAAATAGGCTGGTCTTTTGTCTTCTTGGCATTGTTTATCGTTTGGGCCATTGGCTGGATTCCGTGGTGGATGCTGATCATCTTATTGATTGGCTCAGCTTACCTATTAAAAGATGCGGCCGAACTTCCCGGGCCAGAAGAGTGGCGCGCACTTGGCAAAACGATGCGTTCGATGATTTGGAGTGCTTCACGCTCAACCGCCAACATCACAGCCTTGGTTTTGATGATTCTATTTTGCTCAACTTTCTTTGGTCTGGTCTTTGATCAACTAGGGGGGCAACGTTGGGTTACCAATATTTTGGTGAATCTGCCGGGCGGATTCTGGGGATTCATTATCGTAGCCAACATTGTCGTTTTCTTGTTGGGCATTAATCTCGAGTTCTTAGAGATTAGTTTTATCGTGATGCCGCTCTTTGTCCCCTCGATGAAGCTGCTCAATTTCACTGAAAACGACATTGTGTGGTTTGCGGTCATGATGGCGATTAACTTGAATATGGCCTTTATTTCGCCTCCGGTCGGGTTTTCACTCTTCTACTTACAGAGTGTGGCACCTGAGGAGGTGGAGACGAAGGATATTCATCTGGGAGCGTTGCCATTTATGGTGCTGCAAGGTGTGGCTCTGATTGTGGTGATGTTGGCCCCTTCAACGGTTACGTTCTTGTTGGACCGTGCGGCCGCATCATAATATTAAAAGCCCTTGGGATCTCTAAGATTCCAAGGGCTTTTATTCAAATAAGAGGTATTTTATCTAGGGTTTAGTTTAGTACCTTTTTATTGCCCAGTGGTAAGAAGTATGTGGCAGGGAGGCTTAAGAAAGCAAAGACACAGCTCCACCAAAACGCAGATTGGAAACCGATCACGTCTGCCAAGGCGCCTACACCCCAAATTGCGATACCACGTGTGATAAAATTAATCGCCAGCATCACCCCATTGGCAAATGCGCGATTGTCTGGAAACTGATCCTGAACGCTGGCCATAATAACTGGGGTGGGGGAGATAACTGTGACACCGATGAGAATCATGAGAACGATTGAAATCGGGCCGGAGCTATACAAAAATGCGAGCCCTAAAATGGGTGCGACAAAAAGCAAGCCCATCAGCATAGACCGGCGGCCGATTCTGTCGCTGATTGTTCCGGCAAATAGTGCACCTACGACTCCAGCTCCCTCTACGATACTAAGTGACCATGATGAAACAAATTGAGAGGCGCCGATGACGTCTTGCATGAAGGTTGGGAGCCATGTGGTTACCGCCATAATGAGCATGGCGCGAAACCCCATCAGCCAGAAAAGCACCAGAAAGTAGCTTTGAGCTTGAGGCCATAGGGTTTTGAACGGAATTTGACCGCTTTTTGCGGGAGCAATGGATAGATTGCGCAGCCGGTAGTAGAGGACGCCTGAGACGAGCCAGCCTACAATAGAGAGCCCCCAAACCCCGCCGAAGCCATACCAGCTAATGGCACCTGCAATAATCAACGGTCCCAATGTGCGTCCAAGCTCACCTCCAGCCATGAAAATACTCATACCACGGCCGGTGTTTTTGCCCGCTACCCGACCGATTAAAGCTGGAGCTGGTGCATGGAACCCTGCAATACTTAGTCCGGTAGCGAATAGAATCATCGCCATTGCAACATAGCTGTTGGCTAGCCCTAATAGGCTCATCAGCGTCCCAGTGATCGCCGGAGCCAATATAATGAAGTAGCGCACGCTAACCCGGTCTGCAATGTACCCGATAAACGGATTGAGCAGACTGGGTGCCTGAGACCAGATAACGAGTGACCCTGCCAATGAATTGGATATCGCTAAATTATCGCGGATAAGTGGGAGCAAGACGGGCAAAAACCCTGTGTAGGTGTCATGTACAAAGTGGGCGCCTGAAACGGTAACCACATGCTTTGTTTGAAATTCGTCACCATCAATTGAATGCTGTTCTGACTCTTTGAGTTCTTTTATAGTTGTCATAATAAGTTTTGAAGGGTTTGTCTTGCTACCTGAGAATGAGCCAGCCACCCAGTAAAAGTGTGAAGCTACCGGCTACTCTTGATAAATTAAATGGTTTTAGCGGCGTCCCAAACCAGCCAAAATGATCGACAATGGCACTAAAGACCAGCCAGCCCAC
Source organism: Anaerolineae bacterium (assembly GCA_045105475.1). GTDB lineage: Bacteria > Chloroflexota > Anaerolineae > Promineifilales > Promineifilaceae > WTJY01. The sequence goes on along the minus strand of JBGCDP010000158.1, from coordinate 17,799 downwards.
AAGGAAGAGCATGGTTGCGCTGGTGGCACCCATGCGCGGTACTGAATAGCTGAGAGATCCGATAATAATGAGACCCAATGGACCGGCCGTGTATGCCCACCATGGAATCTGTCGCCATTGTGACAGGTCGGCCGCACCTGTAAAAGAAGCGCCAATGACAATCACTAAGATGACAACGGCTCCTAGCCCGTAAGTAAAAAACACACTCCCCAGCTCACCAACTTTTTGTCCCATTACACCTGTAAATGGGGCCTGCAGTCCGGCCGCAATACCACCGATTAATCCGATAAATAAATTGATCAAAAATGGAATCATTTACCCTTTTCCTCCGCCTAAATTTTTGAACGTTGCCAAGTAATAACACAAAAATCTGAAACCGGCTTACTGTCTTTTTATTTGGTAACGTTCATTTATAAGTTGAGTTTTTTAGATATTTAGTAGTTTACTTTTTTGCTTGATTTTCACGTAGGACTTTCCTTTTATGTCAAGCTGAGGCAAAATATGGTGTTGAAAAAAGTTGTTTTGCATGTTTTACCCGCAAAATCTATAAAGTAATTGCTAGGCTTTCTAACCGTTTGGCAACCATAATTAGTGGAAATAATTTTGTAGATGACTTACGTTTAGCGTGTCGAACCGTCATATTAGCCAGTTGACGGTCTATAGAAAATCGGCACTTCGTGGGTAATCTCATTCAATAAAACATAAAAATCCGTTTGCTTTGCATGTTCAACTCAATGGCTTTGTTGAAATAAAAAGGATACGGTAGGAAAGTAGGAAATGGACATCTTTAAAGGAAGGACGTCGCGTGCTGTCTTTGCATTCTCGGCCGGAATTGTTTTACTTTTTGCAGTCTTGAGTCAACTGGGAATTGCTACAGTCACCAATCCAAAAACGATTGAAGCTGCGCCCGCAGGCACACTGACTGTCAATGTTTTCCAAGATACAAATGCGAACGCTATCTTTGATGCAGCTGACACGATTGGTCTCATCGGGGTGACCGTCTCGCTTTTTGATGAGGATGACCTGGCTGCCGGGGCTTGTGCCACGGCCGATACTGGAGCTGATGGGCAAGTTGTTTTTCTTCCTACGGCAACGGCAACGTGTACCGGGTCCCTTGTTCGAATGGAAGTTGACACAGACGATTACCCAGCTGGATATTTGACCGGCCCTGTTAATCAGATAGATGACGATGCGAACGGCGCAACGCCAGCATATGCCGATGATCCGGCCGATGCTTCGCCGGTCATCCAAGTGTTTGATCTTAACACCGACACAGTGCTCAACATTTCAGCTATCTCACCTGCGAACTACCAATGTGGTGAAGCCGACGCGTACTCATTCATTCCCTGTTATGTAAATGGTGATCCGTTGATCCCTGGGGTCGCGGCTGACCTTGATGCGTTTGTTGGTTTTCCGTATTTGGCGACAGGAGCCGCTTTTGACCCTAATCCTCTTGATGTTCCTGGGATTCCAACGACGACAAACGTTGTTCCGGCCGACCATCTAGCCACTGCGGGTGACATCGGGTCAACGTGGGGTGTGGCTTGGAGCCAGCAGAGCCAGACCGCTTACTTAGGTGCCCTTGTTAAACGTCATGTCGGTTTAGGCCCACTCGGTTTAGATGGTATTTACTCTGTTGACTTATCCAACGGACCAGCTTCCCCGATCATTAGTGATTGGGTTGAGCTCGAAGATGGTTTAGGCATTGACGTTGGGCAAAGCCAAGTTCAATCAAACGCGGCCCGTGGTTTATTAACCGCAACTACCCCAACTCATGATGTTTCTGTTTTTGATCTCATCGGCACAATCGGTATCGGTGATGTTGAAATTGTCGATGACGAATTGCTCGACCCAGCAGGCAGTCAAAATGATGGTTGGGTTGACCATGAATATCTGTTTGTGACAGACCTTCAAAACAAAAATGTTTTGGTGATTGACACATCTGATGGCTCACTTGTGTCAACCTACGACATCCCAGCCCCAGATGTTGCCTGTACCAATGGGGAACATCGGCCGTGGGCGCTTAAATATGCAGACGGTAGCCTGTATGTTGGGTTGGTGTGTGACGCTTCAATTGAACCTACAAATCTGCTAACAACCGGCGTTAACAGCAATCTTGAAGCCATTGTTTATGAGTACGACCTGACCAATGATTTAATGACGACGACACCACCTGCTATCGGAACCGCCGTTCCGCAAACAGTTTTGCGTGAATCGCTCGATTATGATCGGGGCGCGATTTGGGAAATTGGCGAGTGTCCGGTAAACAGCAATTGGCACCCATGGCTCGACTTGGCTAATCCGCACCCATCTTTTACTTTAAGAGACAAAGGGCGAATCTGTTGGCCAACCCCAATCTTGGCCGATATCGAATTTTCAGACCAAGGCAATATGCTGGTCTCTTTTATTGACCGTACATCACACCAGTGGGGGTTTGACAATTGGGGTATAGATACAACAGATGATTCAACCCTTTATCAACAAATGTCAGGTGGCGATATTTTAATGGCCTGCCTTGTTGGTGACGACTATGTATTTGAGAACAATGGTCAGTGCGGTGGGCTTGTTACCAATAATCCTGATGCAACGGCCGAAGGGCCGGGTGGACTCGAATTCTTTTACGGCGAGTCAGCTAGTGGTCATCATGAAACGGCCAACTCAGGTATGGCGGTGCTGCCTGGGTCTGATGAGGTCATGGTTGCAGGCATGAATCCATGGGAAAGCGAATTTCATTCAACTGGGGGAGTCAATTGGTTTGGAACGAGTGATGGAACCCCACGCTCACCTGGATATATTCTGTATGCATCTGAAAACTCGCCGTCCCCCGTTAACCAGATCGGAACCCAAGGTAAAGCGGGTGGATTAGGCGACCTCGAAGTCTTCTGTCCAGCCTTGCCACAGCAGATCGGTAACTATGCGTGGTTCGATGAGAATGGGAACGGCGTTTTTGATGCTGACGAAACAGGGTTGGAAGATTCAACCGTCTATTTGCAACTGCCAGATAGCACAATTATTTCTACAACGACAGATGCCAACGGTTACTACTCGTTTGATATTGACGCACGGACAACCTATACCGTAGCGGTTGATGTCAGCACATCGACAACGATATTGCCCGGCGGCTCAACGGTTGATGAGCTTTCTCCAACTGAGCCAGACAGCCCAGACGGCACGGAGTTAAGCGACTCAGATCTATCTCCGACAGAAACACTCACGATCGGTGGAATCGATCTGCCGGTTGTTATTCTCGTTACTGGAAATCCGGGAGACAGCTCTTCAGATGAAAGTGCTGGATTTGTTCTCGCTTATGATTTGGCTTTGGTTCAGACATTGGCAGATGGGCAAGAGCCTTTCGTTAGCTTAAACGATGATGTTGAGTACAAAATTGTTGTTAAGAATCAGGGTGGTTTAGCATCAGGTCCATTTACGGTGACGGAACAAATTCCGGCCGGAATGAGCTTCGTTTCAATTGACAGTGACGACATTGCAGATTGGTCAACAACGGCTGTAGCCAGTGATACCGGAGCGATTACGATTGGGTATACGGGTGATTTGGCGGCCGATGAGATGACGATGATTACGCTGACTTTAAGCGTTGATTCTGAGGCTGAAGCACCGTATCGGAGTTGGGCCGAAATTTCAGATGATTCGTCGGAAGATTATGGCACAACGGATGAAGACTCAACGCCTGACACCGATACCGGTATCGACGATGGAGCCGGTTTAGGAACACCACCGACGGGTGAGCTAGTGGATAACCACAATGATATCGACCTAGATAACCCGGCCGACGACGAAGATGACAATGACTATGAAGATGTTGATCTGGCTGAATATGACTTGGCTTTGATCCAAACATTGGCAGATGGGCAAGATCCGATTGTGGCTTTGGGCGATGATGTTGAATACAAAATTATCGTTCAGAATCAGGGAGACTTGCTATCAGGCGCGTTTACGGTGACAGAGCAAATTCCGGCCGGAATGAGCTTTGTCTCGATTGATAGTGATGACATTGCAGATTGGTCAACAACGGCTGTAGCCAGTGATACCGGAGCGATTACGATTGCGTATACGGGTGATTTGGCGACTGACGAGATGACGATGATCACGCTGACCTTAAGCGTTGATTCTGCGGATGAAGCACCCTATCGAAGCTGGGCAGAAATCTCAGAAGATTCTGGTGACGACGATGACTCAACGCCTGACACCGACACCGGTATTGATGATGGTGCTGGTTTAGGAACTCCACCAACGGGTGAACTGGTTGATAACCACAATGACATTGATTTAGATGATCCGGCCGATGATGAAGACGACAACGACTACGAAGACGTTGAACTCGCTGAATATGACTTGGCTTTGATCCAGACATTGGCTAATGGGCAAGAACCGGTTGTGTCTCTGGGTGAAGATGTTGAATACAAAATTATCGTTCAGAATCAAGGCGACCTGCCATCAGGCGCGTTTACGGTGACGGAGCAAATTCCGGCCGGAATGAGCTTTGTTTCGATTGACAGTGACGACATTGCTGACTGGTCAACGACGGCCGTTGCCAGTGACACTGGTGCAATTACCATCACCTTCGATGGGGATCTGTTAACTGATGAAATGACAATGATCACGCTGACCTTAAGCGTTGATTCTGAAGATGAAGCACCTTATCGGAGTTGGGCAGAAATCTCTGAAGACTCTGGTGAAGATGATGACTCAACACCAGACACCAACACAGGAATCGATGATGGGGCTGGCTTAGGCAGTGATCCAGATGACGATGTGGACAACCACAATGACATCGATTTAGATGACCCGGCTGATGACGAAGACGACAATGACTACGAAGATGTTGATCTAGCTGAATATGACTTGGCTTTGATCCAGACATTAGCAGATGGGCAAGATCCGGTTGTGGCTTTAGATGAGGATGTTGAGTACAAAATCATCGTTCAAAACCAAGGCGACCTGCCATCAGGTTCATTTACGGTGACGGAACAAATTCCGGCCGGAATGAGCTTTGTCTCGATTGACAGTGATGACATCGTAGATTGGTCAACGACGGCCGTTGCTAGCGATACTGGCACAATTACTATCGTTTTTGATGGTGATCTGCTGGCTGATGAAATGACGATGATCACGCTGACTTTAAGCGTTGATTCTGTAGACGAAGCACCGTATCGGAGTTGGGCAGAAATCTCAGAGGATTCAGGTGATGACGATGACTCAACACCTGACACCGACACCGGTATCGATGATGGGGCAGGCTTAGGCAGTGATCCTGACGATGATGTGGACAACCACAATGACATCGATTTAGACAATCCTGACAATGACGAAGACGACAACGACTATGAAGATGTTGATCTCGTTCCTGGTTATGACCTAGCGTTGATTCACACATTAGCGGCCGGACAAGACCCGCTGGTTGAACTCGATGATGAGGTTGAGTACAAAATCATCGTTGATAATCAAGGCAGCTTGCCGTCAGGTGCCTTTACGGTTACCGAGCAGATTCCGGGCGGTATGAGCTTTGTTTCGATTGATAGCGACGATATCGCAGATTGGTCAACGACGGCCGTTGCTAGCGATACTGGCGCAATTACTATCGTCTTTAATGGCGACCTGCTTGCTGACGAAATGACGATGATCACGCTGACTTTAAGCGTCGATTCTGTAGACGAAGCACCTTACCGGAGCTGGGCAGAAATCTCAGAGGATTCAGGGGATGATGAAGACTCAACGCCGGATACCGATACCGGAATCGATGATGGGGCAGGCTTAGGCAGTGACCCAGACGATGATGTAGACAACCACAATAACATCGATTTAGACAATCCTGACAATGACGAAGATGACAACGACTATGAAGATGTAGATCTTGCTGCTCCGGCCGAGTATGACTTGGCCTTAATCCAGCGACTGGACTCAGCTCAATCGGCCGACGTTGATTTAGATGATGTTGTTCACTATGAAATTTTAGTTGCCAATCAGGGAACAGTTGACTCAGGCACCTTTACAGTGACTGAAGAAATACCAGCTGGTATGAGCTTTGCTGGTATTGATGGGGAAGATTGGACGACCGATGCTACTCCAGGAACGACTGGAACGATCGAACTAGTTTATATAGGTGACTTGGCTCCTGAGGAAATCACAGCGTTGCAGCTTGATTTGCAGGTTGACTCTGTTGTTGAAACACCGTTTAGAGCGTGGGCTGAAATCTCTGATGATTCGGCCGAAGATCTTGGTTTGACTGATGAGGACTCAACGCCAGATAGTGATACAGGCATTGATGATGGGGCAGGCTTTGGTACGGCCCCAGATGATGATGTTGACAATCATAATGACATCACGCTTGATGATCCGATTAACGACGAAGACGACAACGACTTCGAAGATGTTGAAGCCACAGTTGAATATGACTTGGCATTGATTAAAACGTTGGCTCCTGGGCAATCCGCTTTGGTTGAAACTGGACCAAACGTCAATTTTGTGATTACGGTACGGAATCAGGGCAATGTTCCATCAAATGATTTTGTCGTTACTGACCAAATCCCGGCTGGGATGAGCTTGGTTGCAGCAGCAGGTGATGGCTTTGTCTGCCCAGCAGTGGGCGGCGCTACCGGCACGATCGCCTGTAGCTATGCGGGCAGCCTTGCGCCAAACGCAGAAGCAACCATTGCGTTGGCACTCCAGATTGATGACGTAGCGAACACACCGTTCCGCAACTGGGCTGAAATTAGTGTGGATTCGGCCGTAGACTATGGCACCGCCGATGAAGATTCAACTCCAGACGCTGACACTGGTAATGACGATGGCCCTGGCACTGGAACAATCGATCCGGATGATGACGTTGTTAACCACAACGATGTTGAAGAAGACGAACCGGCCGATGATGAAGACGATAATGACTACGAACAGGTAGACGTTGATGTTGAATACGACTTGGCCTTAATCATTGCTGTTGACCCAGCACAAGACCCATCTGTACAGGTGGGCGAAGAAGTTGAGTATGACATCGTGGTCAAGAATCAAGGGAATGTCGGTTCAGGCACCTTTACCGTGACACAGCAAATTCCATCAGGGATGAGTTTTGTTGGAATTGATGGGGAGGACTGGACCACAACGGCAACCAATGGTGTGACCGGCACGGTGACGCTGGTGTACACCGGCGATCTTGACCCAGATGAAGTCGCAACGCTTGATCTTATCTTGCAGGTGGATGACGCAACTGATGCGCCATTCCGCACTTGGGCTGAAATCTCAGATGACTCATCTGAAGAGTATGGGGTGACCGACGAAGACTCTGTGCCAGACACCAACACCGGTAGTGACGACGGAGCTGGAACGGGTACACCACCAGACGATGACTTCATCAACCACGACAATATTGATATCGATGACTTAGTGGATGACGAAGACGACAATGACTTCGCTGATATCATTATTGGCGATGTGTATGACCTGGCTTTGATTCATACCTTAGCCGATGAGCAGCCTGCAAAAGTTGATGTTGGCGACTTGGTTGACTTAAAAATCAAGGTTGCGAATCAGGGGAATGTGAGTTCAGGCGCGTTTACGGTAACGGAAGAAATCCCGGCCGGAATGAGCTTCGTCTCGATTGACTCTGATGATATCGCTGATTGGTCAACAACGGCCGCCGTGAGCGACACCGGCACAATCACGATTGTGTATGCAGGTGATCTTGATCCTGATGGGATGACGATGATCACGCTCACATTGAGCGTTGATTCGGCCGATGAAGCACCCTATCGTTCGTGGGCTGAAATCTCAGAGGATTCGGCCGTTGATTACGGCACAAATGACGAAGACTCAACGCCTGACACCGACACCGGTATCGATGATGGGGCAGGCTTTGGTACGGCCCCAGACGATGACGTTGACAACCATAATGACATCACGCTGGATGATCCGGCCGATGACGAAGATGACAACGATTACGAGGACATTGAACTAGGGGACGAATATGACCTTGCACTGATCCAAAAATTGGACTCAGGGCAGTCACCCGATGTTGAGCTAGACGAAGTTGTTGATTACGAAATCTTGGTACAAAACCAAGGTGATGTGAACTCTGGCGTCTTCACAGTCACCGAAGAGATACCAGCAGGCATGAGCTTTGTGGGTATTTCAGGCGACGATGATTGGACGACTGATGCGACTCCTGGAACAACTGGAACCATCGAGATTGTTTACACAGGTGATTTAGAACCTGATGAAATCACAGCGTTGCAGCTTGCTTTGCAGGTTGACTCTGTTGCCGAAACGCCGTTCCGAGCGTGGGCTGAAATCTCTGATGATTCGGCCGACCTTATCGGTGAAACGGATGTTGATTCAACCCCAGACAGTGACACTGGTTCTGACACCGGTGCGGGTACCGGGATCGATCCAAACGATGATGTCAGCAACCACAATGATGTGACGTTAGATGATTCGGCCGACGATGAAGACGATAACGATTACGAAGATGTAACCGCTACAGTTGAATATGACTTGGCTCTGATTAAGACTTTGGCTGTCGGGCAGTCGCCTTTGGTGACCCCAACCGCAATCGTTGACTTTGTCATTACGGTTCGCAATCAAGGTAACGTCGAGTCGAATGACTTTGTTGTGACCGACCAAATTCCGGCCGGTATGGAACTTGTTTCTGCCGCTGGCGCAGGCTTTACCTGCCCAACCCCGGCCGGTGCAACTGGACCAATCGGCTGTTTCTACACAGGCAGTCTGGCACCTAATGACGAAGCGACGATTCAGTTGTCGCTGTTAATTACCGATTCAACGGCGACTCCATTCCGTAACTGGGCGGAGATCAGCCTCGACTCGGCCGTTGATTACGGCACAAACGACGAAGATTCAACACCTGACTTAGATACAGGTGATGACGATGGGGCTGGAACCGGTCTCGATCCGAATGATGATGTCAGCAACCATAACGACATTGAAGAAGATGAACCGGCCGACGATGAAGATGACAACGACTACGAACAAGTAGACGTTGATGTTGAATACGATTTGGCTCTAATCGTTACCCTAGATCTGGCTCAAAGCGAGTCTGTACAGGTAGGCGAAGAAGTTGACTTTGACATCGTGGTCAAAAATCAAGGCAATGTCGGTTCAGGCACTTTCACGGTGACTGAGCAGATTCCATCAGGCATGAGCTTTGTGGGCATTGATGGGGATGACTGGACCACGACGGCTACGGCCGGAGTGACCGAAACGATCACACTTGTTTACACAGGTGATCTTGATCCAGATGAAGTCACCACGCTAGATCTCGTCTTGCAGGTTGATGACGATACAGACGCACCATTTCGTAACTGGGCTGAAATCTCTGATGATTCGGCCGAAGATTACGGGGCTGGCGTGACTGATGAAGACTCAACGGCCGACACTGATACCGGTGTTGATGATGGTGCAGGCACTGGCACTGATCCTAACGATGATGTTGTTGATCATGACAATATCGACTTAGATGAGCCTGTCGGTGACGAAGACGATAACGACTACGCTGACACAGTGATCGGCGCAGTGTATGACCTCGCTTTGGTACACACCTTGGCGGATGGCCAACCCGATCTCGTTTCAGAAGGTGATCCGGTTGAATTTAAGATTAAAGTCGCGAATCAAGGAAATGTCGGTTCAGGTGCGTTTACAGTAACGGAACAAATTCCGGCCGGAATGAGCTTTGTATCGATCGATTCTGAAGATATCGCTGACTGGTCAACGACGGCTGTGGTGAGTGACACCGGTACGATTACGATTGTGTATGCGGGTGATCTTGACCCTGACGGCATGACAATGATCACGCTGACGTTGCAGGCTGATTCAGCCGAAGACGGGCCGTTCCGCTCATGGGCTGAAATATCTGATGATTCGTCTGAAGATTATGGCACGACTGATGAGGACTCAACTCCAGACGATGACACCGGTTCGGACGATGGTCCTGGCTTGGGCGACCCACCAAATGATGATGTTGATAATCATAACGATCTGACTCTGGATGACCCGGCCGACGATGAAGATGACAATGATTATGAAGATGTTGAGATCGGGATCCCAGTTTCATATGACTTGGCACTGATCCAGCAGCTTGAAGGCATTCAACTTCCAAACGTAGAGTTAGACGAGATCGTTGACTACGAGATTTTGGTACAAAACCAGGGCATCGAAGATTCTGGCACCTTTACCGTGACGGAAGAAATCCCAGGTGGAATGAGCTTTGCCGGAATTGAAGGTGAGGACTGGACCACTGACGCTGAAATCGGTGATACCGGCACGATTGAGATTGTGTACAACGGCAATCTAGAAAGTGGCGAAACGGCCGTGCTTCTGCTCGACTTGAAAGTGGATTCTGTTGAAGAATCACCATTCCGAGCTTGGGCTGAAATCTCTGATGATTCGGCCGAAGAGTATGGCGAAGATGTAACCGATGAAGACTCAACACCAGACACCGATACGGGTAGTGACCCGGGCGCAGGTGTGGGGACCGATCCGAACGATGATGTTGACAATCACAACGATGTGACGCTCGACAACCCGGCCGGTGACGAAGATGACAATGACTATGAAGATGTTGAAGCGGTGATTGAATATGACCTCGCTTTGATTCAAACATTGGCTCCTGGCCAAGACGGATTGGTTGAAGAAGGTGACGACGTTGCCTTCAAGATTATCGTGGCCAATCAGGGTAATGTAAGTTCTGAGAGCTTTGAAGTCACAGAAGAAATCCCGGCTGGTATGAGCTTTGTCTCGATTAGCGGGCCGGATGCGCCTCTATGGACAACCACAGCCACAGCTGGAATTACCGGAACCATTGAGTTCACCTACTCGGGTGACCTTGAGCCGGAAGAAATGACGATGGTTGTGCTGACGCTGGCAGTAGACGACGCGGCCGATACACCGTTTAGGTCATGGGCTGAAATCTCAGAAGACTCGTCTGATGCGTATGGTGCTACCGATGAGGATTCAACTCCAGATGCTGACACAGGTGAAGATACCGGTGCTGGCACTGGCGATGATCCGAACGATGATTACAGTAACCACAATGACATCAGCTTGGATGATCCGGCCGATGATGAAGACGACAACGACTACGAGCAGGTTGATACCGATATCGAATACGACTTGGCCCTCATTGTCACCCTTGACCCTGAGCAGGACGAATCTGTGCAGTTGGGTGATGAAGTAACCCTCAACGTCGTGGCTAAGAATCAGGGCAATGTTGGTTCAGGTACCTTTACCGTCACCAATGAAATTCCATCGGGCATGAGCTTTGTGGGGATTGACGGTGACGATGCTGACGACTGGACCGTTGTCGCAACGCCTGGTATGACCGGTACGATTACGCTCGTGTATACGGGTGATCTTGATCCTGACGAAGTGACTACCGTTGATCTGATTTTACAGGTTGATGATGTGACTGATGCACCGTTCCGTAACTGGGCTGAAATCTCTGATGATTCGGCCGAAGAGTATGGTCCTGGTGTGACGGACGAAGATTCAACGGCCGATGGTGACACCGGCATCGATGATGGTGCAGGCACTGGAACGGACCCCAATGACGATGTGGAAAGCCACAACAACATCGATTTAGATGACCCAGCAGGGGATGAAGACGATAACGACTTTGTTGATATTCTGTTTGGCGATGTGTATGACCTTGCTCTGATCCACACGTTAGCAACTGGACAAGCTGGCAGCGTGGCGGTGGGTGAAGAGGTTGAATTTAAGATCAAAGTAGCCAATCAAGGCAATGTGGGTTCAGGCGACTTTACGGTAACTGAACAGATTCCTGCGGGCATGAGCTTTGTCTCGATTGATAGTGAAGATATTGCGGACTGGTCAACGACGGCCGTCCTGAGTGACACCGGCACGATCACGATTGTGTACGCAGGTGATCTTGGTCCTGACGGCATGACAATGATCACCCTGACGTTAAGCGTCGATTCGGCCGATGATGCGCCGTTTAGATCGTGGGCTGAAATCTCTGATGACTCAGCCGAAGACTATGGTGTGACTGATGAAGACTCAACACCTGATGCAGATACAGGTGATGATATGGGTCCTGGCTTTGGACTTGCACCGAATGACGAGGTAGACAACCACAACGACCTGACGCTGGATGATCCGGCCGATGATGAGGACGACAACGACTACGAAGACGTTGATCTACTAATCGGTTATGACTTAGCTCTGATTATCAAGCTCGCTCCAGATCAAGCTGAAGAAGTGATGCTGGGCGAGACGGTTGAGTTTGAGGTTGTGGTGCGCAATCAGGGTGACATGAACTCTGGGACGTTTACCGTGACGCAAGAGATTCCGGCAGGCATGAGCTTTGCAGGTATCTCTGGTAGCGGTTGGACGACCACGGCCGTCATGAGTGACACCGGCACCATTGAGCTGGTTTACACAGGTGACCTCGAACCGAACAGTGAAACGGCAGTTGTTGTTGAATTGCAGGTCGATTCAGTTGAAGAAGCACCGTATCGGGTGTGGGCTGAAATCTCAGAGGACTCTGGCGATGATGAAGACTCAACCGGCGACACAGACACAGGTCAGGACGTTGGTGCAGGCACCGGAACTGATCCGAACGATGATGTTGTTAATTACGATGATGTGACTCTCGATAATCCAATCGATGATGAAGATGACAATGACTATGCTGATGTACGCGCAATCGTTTCTTATGACCTAGCGCTGATCAAAACGCTGGCTGTTGGACAAAGTCCGTTGGTGACCCCAACCGAAACGGTCGACTTCGTGATTACGGTTCGTAACCAGGGTAATGTTCCATCGAATGACTTTGTTGTAACTGATCAAATCCCGGCCGGTATGAGCCTCGTCTCTGCCAGCGGAACCGGATTTGACTGCCCTGCGATAGCGGACGCAACAGGAGCGATCACCTGTAGCTATGCAGGTAGCTTGGCTCCGGGCGCAGAAGCAACCATTGAGTTGGCGCTGCTAATTACAGATGCTACGCAGACGCCATTCCGCAACTGGGCTGAAATCAGTGAAGATTCAGCCGTAGATTATGGTCCGACTGTAACGGACGAAGACTCTACGCCGGACAGTAACGTCGGAAACGATGATCGTGACGGCGTGGGCAGTGATCCAAACGATGATGTTGCAAATCACAATGACATCGAAGAGGATGAACCGGCCGATGACGAGGATGACAACGACTTTGAACAAGTTGATGTCAATATCGAATATGACTTGGCTCTGATCATCACCCTCGATCCTGCACAGAACGAATCTGTTGTGGTTGGCGAAGAGGTTGATTACGACATCTTGGTTAAGAATCAAGGGAACGTTGGTTCTGGCACCTTCACGGTGACTGAGCAGATTCCAGCAGGCATGAGCTTTGTCTCAATTGGTGGCGCAGATGCGGCCGATTGGACAACAACGGCCGTGGTCAGCGACACCGGCACAATTACGCTCGTGTACATCGGCGATCTTGAACCAGGTGAAATCACTGAGCTTGATCTTGTTTTACTCGTTGATGATGACACAGATGCACCATTCCGTAACTGGGCTGAAATCTCTGATGATTCATCAGAAGAGGTTGGTGTTGGTGTTACAGACGACGACTCGATTCCAGATACAGACACCGGTAATGATGATGGGGCTGGAACAGGCACCCCGCCGAATGATCCGGTTGATAACCATGACAACATCCATCTGGATGATCCAGCAGATGATGAAGATGACAATGACTTTGCTGATGTGATGATCGGCGAGGTGTATGACCTGGCGTTGATTCAGACGCTGTCGGCCGGACAGGCTGACACGGTTGGATTAAATGATCCTGTGAGCTTTGACATTATTGTCGGGAATCAGGGGAACGTCGATTCAGGTACCTTTACGGTGACCCAGCAAATTCCAGCGGGTATGAGCTTTGTCTCGATTGGTGGTGCAGATGCGGCCGATTGGACAACGACGGCCGTAGTTAGCGACACCGGGACGATCACGCTCGTATACACGGGTGACCTCGCCCCTGACGAAACAACAACGGTTGAATTGACCTTGCAGGTCGATGACATCGCCCAAACGCCATTTAGATCATGGTCTGAAATCTCAGATGACTCATCTGAAGATTATGGCACGACTGATGAAGACTCTACCCCTGACACCGATACAGGTAATGACGATGGTGTTGGGACAGGAATCGCACCGAACGATGATGTTGATAACCATGACGACATTACGCTCGATGATCCGGCCGGTGATGAGGACGACAACGACTACGCAGACGTTGCGGCTGTTGTTAATTACGACCTAGCTCTGATTAACACGTTGGCACCTGGACAGTCAGATAATGTTGACTTGAATGATGATGTGGTTTACCTAATCGAGGTGAAGAACCAGGGCGATGTAGACTCTGGCACCTTTACCGTGGCCGACATGATTCCAGGCGGCATGAGCTTCCGCGATCTTGCTGGCACCGATTGGAGCAGCACAGCAGTACCGGGTGACACGGGTGAAGTAACGCTCTCGTTTGCGGGTGATCTTGCTCCAGGCGAATCAACGGTACTGACGCTGACGCTGCGTGTAGATGAGTGGGAAAACGGACCATTCCGTAACTGGGCTGAGATCACTGAAGATTCTGCGGCTGATTACGGGACGACAGATTCTGACTCGACCCCAGATGATAACAATGGGTCTGACCCAGATGCCGGTGACGGCGGTTTGGGTGATGATCCAGTGATTGACCATGATGATATTGACCATGCGGGTGCAGCATACGACGACCCGGCCGAAGATGAGGACGACAGCGACTACGAAGACATCACGACTCCAGAGCTGACCTCTATCGGTAACCTGGTCTTCCATGACACCAACAACAACGGGTTGTTCGACCCAACTGATCCAGATAACCCTGAAACCGGCATTGACGGCGTTACGGTTCAGCTGTTTGACAGCACCGACACACTGATCGATTCAGTGGTAACTCAAGGTGGTGGGCTGTATCTGTTCGAGAATTTGCCTCCGGGCCAATACCAGATCAAGATTCCAACGCCGCCGCCAGCCTTCCCGGTTAGCAGTCAAGCAACCAATTTGACCGACAGCCGCATCGACAATGATGACAACGGCTCGCAAGTTGGTTCTGGCGATCCGGTGGTTAGCCCGTTGATCACGCTTTCAGTCGGTGACGAGCCCACCAACGACGGTGACGGCGACAACCGTACTGACCTGACGATTGACTTCGGATTCTATGATCCATTGACCGATCCGACGGCCGTGACGCTGATTAGCTTCAGCGGGTCACGTAACGGTAAAACGGCAACGTTACGCTGGGAAACCGGCTCTGAAATCGACAACTTCGGCTTCTTCTTGGTTCGCACGACGACACCAGACATGCCGGTGAATCCAGATTTAGGTGAAGCGCTTGGACCGATTCTGACGAAAGTTGATGGAGGAACAGGCACAGGCAGCACGTACAGCTTTGACGATACGGTGGATGAATATGGCACCTATTGGTATTGGCTGGTTGATGTCGAAACAGACGGCGATGTGAATATCGAAGAGCGGCCGGTGAAGATTACCTTCTCGCGCTTTGAGACGCTTTATTTGCCAATGGTGAACACTGATTAGTGAAAACTGCTTTAGTGACCAGCAACCGGTAATTTAACAGGTTGCTGGTCACTTTTGACTGATCACTAATATCACTATGTCTCATCTTAATCTCAGTCGCTTCATTCTTGTTGGTATATTCTGTGGTCTGCTGCTGTCTTTGGCTTCCGGCCGCACACAGGCGAGTGATTTGGCTAACCAAACGGCTTCGGCCGAGCCTCAGGTGAAGCTGCTAAATGATGGATTGGAACTGACATGGCATCTGCCTGACGTGGCGCAGAGCGGTGATCTTTTGGAGATCGCTGGCTTGCAGCTAAGCCAAACCCCCGGCCAACCTCAACTACCCGGCCGTTCGGTAGGGGTAGCACTACCGCCCAACGCAGCCCCGAAGCTGACAATTACAGCTTTGGGGAAAACTGAACAAATTCAGTTGAAACAACCCGTCCCATTGGCCCCAGCACCGGTTGGTGTAGAGCGTAGCGAAACGGGTGAAATCATCGGCGGCGCGTTTGCTCCGGCCGAATTTGATCCTACTTACCAGCCTGAACGGGTCACATTTGAAGAAATTGGCACGATGGCCGGCGTACGCTTGGGTCGGGTAACGGTGCACCCTGTTTTACCCGTTGATGATGGACGGTATGAGTTTGCCCGTGACATTACGGTTCAACTTGATTTTCAAGTTGATGTGCCATCGGCACGAGCGGTGGAGCGATCAGATTTGCATCAATCAATTTCTGATACGGTTATCAATCCATCTCAAATTTCCCCCGAACCGATCGTTAGAACCCTCGAATCAGCTATCCAAATGACCGATTTGCCAACCGCCATCATTGAAACAGATGGGGCTGCTGGCATGATTCAAGTGACCCATGCGGAGCTGTTGGCGGCCGGTTTTCCGGTTAACGATTCAGACTTAAATAACTTTCACTTATATCGGGGCGAAACTGAAATTGCGTGGCGTTCGATTGGCAGCGGTGCGCGTAATGATCGGTTAGAAGCGGCCGAATCATTGATTTTCTATGCACCGGGTGAACATAGCCGTTGGGCAACAAACGAGATTTTTCGTCTGGTGGCCGAAACTACACCGGGTCTAAAAATGCAGAATGGCAATATTAATCCGGCCGGACTGCCGTTAGCGGCGCATAGAGTTACGGTTACGGCCGAAGAAGATTTGGTTTATACACCCCAATGTATTTGTGGTTCACAGCCGCTGGCCCGTGATGGGGATCGTTGGATGTGGGCAGAACTAAAACGGCCGGGAGCAGAATCGGCCGAATTTGAGATTGTAACCCCTAATTTTTCAGCCACAGATTCTGCTGAGCTAACGATCTGGCTGATGGGATTGACCGATCTGAAAAATTTAGAAAATGATCATCTAGTCTCTGTTGATTTGAATGGGACCGAACTGGGTCAGGTCAGCTGGGGTGGTAAAACAAATAAGCAGGCAACATTGTCGGTTCCGGCCGGTGTTTTGCAGGCTGTGAACACAGCGACTGTCACACTTGAAGACATGGGTGGGCTGTTTGATGGGTTGTGGGTGGATGCCTTTGAAATTAAATATAGCTCTGGCTCAGATCCGGCTCCGGCCGGAGGGCAGCTTGAATTTTCTGGAGAATCTGCGCGTAGTCATTACGAGGTGCCGATTTCCCAACCGGCGAATGTGCACCTGTATGACTTAACCGACCAAGATTCCCCCGTAAATCTAATTGGCTTTTCAGTTATGAATAACCAGCTTGTTTTGGGTGACCCGTCGGCCGGACCGCGCGATTATCGTTTGGTGCAGGATGGGGGATATCGGTCTGCTACGAATGTGCGTTTGGCCCAATCGTTGCTAACGGGTGAAGTGACGGGTGCCACTTATATCATTGTGACGTCGGCCGAATTTTCAGGGCAGCTGAACGGTCTGTTTGCTCTCCGCTCAAGCCAAGGCTATTCGGTCGTGATCGAAGAAGTTGAGCGGATTTATGATCAATTTGGGCGTGGGGAGCCAAATCCGGCCGCTATTCAAGCCTACTTAAAAAACGCTTGGACGAACTGGTCTCCGCAGCCAGAAATGGTTCTGCTGGTAGGGGATGGTCATTATGATCCGCGACAAAATTTTGATGGTTCGCTTGAGATTCAAATTCCACCGCTTTTGGCCGATGTTGACCCGTGGCTGGGTGAAACGGCGGCCGACAATCGGTTTGTAACCTTTGATGGCCCCGATGACCAACT
>JBGCDP010000157.1:0-2993 GCA_045105475.1 Anaerolineae bacterium | reverse complement strand
CTGGATTTCGATGTGGTGGATTTTGGTGAAATATTTTTCGAGAATAATATGGTCATCCCCAAACGAGTTAGCAGCCTCACTACGCGCAGATTGCAAAGCGCCCAAGAACTCTCCGGCCGCTTCAACCACTCGCATCCCTTTGCCCCCGCCACCAGCACTGGCTTTGATCAAAACGGGATAGCCGATTTCGTCGGCCGCCTGTTGTAGCTCTCCATCGCCCTTACCCGCCCCATCTACCCCCGGCGTCACCGGTACACCGGCCGCTTGCGCCACCTCTCGTGCACTCGCTTTGCTCCCCATCAGCCGCATCGCTGCGGGGCTAGGGCCGATAAACTTGATTCCGGCCGATGCACACGCTTCGGCAAAGCCAGCATTTTCGCTCAAAAAGCCATACCCAGGATGGATCGCTTCGACCCCATTGGCTTTGGCGATGGCGATTACTTTTGCCTGGTCTAAGTAAGATTCGGCCGCCGTGGTGCCACCGAGCGGATACGCTTCATCGGCCGACAAGATCCATTGGCTACCTGCATCCGCATCTGAGTAAATAGCGACGCTCGTGACACCCAACTCACGACAGGCGGTAAAAATTCTTTTTGCGATTTCGCCTCGATTGGCGACCATAATTTTGTTGAACATAGCTGTTTTTGGCCAATTGGCATGTTTAGTTACCCACGGGTAACTATTTTGACTTATTTCCTCATAAATAGCAAGGTGATCTAAACCATCTTCAAACACAAGGCATAAATTTCAATTCGATTTTCTGTGATCTAAACTTTGTATAAACAAGTTAGACCTTGTCAGCCCGTATCCTACTGGCATGAGACAAATTGCTAATCAAAACGTTAAATATCAGGCGATCGCAAAATGGTTGCCGATTCTGCTACTCAGCTTATTCATAGTAGCATGCGGAGGCGAACAGACAGGTCCAGAGCCTGCTGCGCAGCAACCGACTGAACCCGTAGAAATTGAAGCGGAAAGCGAAACAAATGAAGAGGCTCCAGCCGAAGAAATCAATGAACCAGTTGTCGTCGTAGAAGATACAGACACAACTGAAGAAGTAACAACGGCCGTGGTTATGGCTGGTGTGGACTTGAGCTTGTTTTATGAGGGCGCGCTAGCGGAAGAGGTGACAACGGAAGCTTGTACATTATCAGGTGGCACGGAAACAATCTGCTACCGAATCACAATTGCTGGTTATCCGGTCAATCATGATATCGGACCTTTCTGTCCAGAAACAACCTCGACATCGGCCGAAGATGCGGGTATCTGGCTTGATGGAAACGGCGTGTATGAACTGGACGGGGCCTTTATCCTTGGCCTCGCAGAGCTATATAACGATTCAAATTGGAAGTTATATGACGATGATGGCAATGTCAATATTACTGAAACAGCCGAGGCATTTGATGCGGCCGCTCGACCTGACGTTGACCCAGCTTATCAAAACCATTGTGTAGAGGGGAAAATCGAATGGCTTGATGGCGGAGAGCCGGTCCAGACCACCGTATTGATTCCAACAACGCCTGTTATGGCATCTGGCTCAACATCACCTGGTGCGCAATTGGGGATTACTTTAAATGGAGTCATTATTGACAATTCAGCGCCAGTT
Organism: Anaerolineae bacterium; assembly: GCA_045105475.1. Classification (GTDB taxonomy): domain Bacteria; phylum Chloroflexota; class Anaerolineae; order Promineifilales; family Promineifilaceae; genus WTJY01. Next base: position 1,387 of record JBGCDP010000157.1, on the reverse strand, counting down.
GACGCGATTTTGAGCGCTTATACGATTGCTGCATTCGATGATTGTGGTGGCCACATTAATCCGGTTGAGGGATATCACTTGCATGGCGCAGTGGGCTGTTCTGAAGTTGGCGAAGCGGCCGAAGGTGAAACCCCGATCATGGCATATGCTTATGACGGCTATGGCATTCACAGCCCTTACGATGAAGGAAATGAAGCGGCGGACCTCGATGCCTGTAACGGACATACGACCGATGAATTAGGTTACCACTACCATGCGGCCAGCGTTCAAGACAATGCGATTTTGAGCTGCTTTATGGGTGAAGTTGCTGAAAGCACAGAACGGGGCGGCGGTGGTCGTGGCGATGGCCCTCCGGAAGGTGGTCAAGCTCAAGGTGGTCAGGATGGACCTCCCGGAGGTGGCGGCCGCCCTGACTTTGCAGCCGCGGCCGAAGCTTTAGGCGTAACTGAAGAAGCTTTACTCGATGCATTAGGTGGACCTCCCCCTGATTTTGCTGCGGCCGCAGCAACGCTTGGCATCAGTGAAGCAGCCCTTGAAGAAGTCTTAGGGCCACCCCCCGGCCGCTAGGCAATACCTAAAAAGATCCTGGCTGGTGGACTCGATTGGGCCCATCAGCCTGTTTGCTTATCATCTTTATCGATTCTGTTTTATCACGCTTGCTCACACTCGATAAGAGAACCAACAAATCATGAAACCTATACCTCTTTTTTTATTTGCAGTGATGGTGTTAACCCTCTTGGGGTTCGGCCAAATCTCAACCGCATACGCCCACGATCTTGAAGCGGGTCAGATCAGCGTTTTATTGAAAGAAGATGAAGCGATGGTCATTGTTTCTCCTACTGCTGACTTATTTGAGTTTGCAGATGGGGATCAAAATGGGCTACTGTCTGTCACTGAAGTTACAGCCTACCAGGCCGCGATTCAAACATTGGTCAAGCAAGAAGTAACTCTTTACAACGAGGACAGAATTTCGGCCGATATTGTCTATGCAGAAGCATTTGTCCCTGGTATCGAATCAGAAGACCCAACGCGTGAAGATGCTTTTTTGCAGGTGTTTTTGAACTACCGGTGGGAAACCACGCCTGAAATCGTCGATGTGCAGTTCAATCTATTTAATTCGGCCGGAGATGAAGTTGCATGGCTGATGAAAGATGAACGCACCGGTGAAGTCATAGAAGGGGTCTTCTCTCAATCTGACTCACTTACTAGACTACGAGGTGAAGGGACACCAACAGAAAACAGCTGGGGCATTTGGCTGACCGGTGTGGAACACGTACTGAGTGGGTACGATCATATTCTTTTTATTCTAGCGTTGGTACTAGCAACGGCCGGATTCCGCAAACTATTTATCCCTTTAACCGCGTTTACATTAGCCCACACCGTGACG
>JBGCDP010000156.1:0-7863 GCA_045105475.1 Anaerolineae bacterium | reverse complement strand
CACGGCTGACATCGAGTTTTTCAATGATTACGATCTGATCTTTACCACTTACGGGACAATTTACCGGGACATTGAGCTGTTGCAAGAGGTTGATTTTAATACGATTGTGCTCGATGAGTCGCAGGCGATTAAAAACCCATCAGCCAAAACCGGCAAAGCGATTAGGCTCTTGCACGGCCGACACCGGCTGGCGATGACCGGTACGCCGGTTGAAAACACAACGATGGAGCTGTGGTCACAGTTTGCCTATTTGATGCCGGGCTATTTAGGGAATCAGACCTACTTTCGGACTGAATTTAAAAACCCTATTGAAAATCAGAATGACAAAAAAGTGGGTAAATACCTGCATGACGTTATCCGGCCGTTTGTGATGCGGCGCACCAAAGAGCAGGTCGCACTTGATCTACCTGACCGAACAGAGGAAGTGATTTATCTGGAGATGGAGCCAAATCAGCGTAGGCTGTACAACAAGGTACGGGATCAATACCGAGCGGAGCTGCTCGGTTTGATTGAGTCTGGGCAAGTTGAAGCCTCACGTATGGTCATGCTGACCGGGCTGTTACGCCTGCGTCAAATTTGCCTGCACCCGAAGCTGATGCAGCCGGAGTTTAAGGGGGAAAGTGCTAAATTTTTATATTTGAACGATGCGCTTGAAGAGCTAGAGGCGAATGACCATCGCGCTTTGATTTTTTCACAGTTTACGAGTGCGCTTGATTTGATTGGAGATGATTTAGATCAAGCCGATTTTAAGTCAGTCCGGATCGATGGAAGTACGCGCAATCGCCAAGCGGTGGTTGATCGTTTTCAAAATGGGGAAGCACCGTTCTTCCTGCTGAGTTTAAAAGCGGCCGGAGTTGGTCTAAATCTGACGGCGGCTGACTATGTGATTTTGATGGACCCTTGGTGGAATCCGGCCGTTGAACGCCAAGCGATTGACCGGGCTTACCGGATCGGGCAAACGAAGCCGGTGTTTGTATTTCGACTGATTATGCGGGATTCAGTAGAAGAGAAGGTGTTGGAGATGCAGGCACGCAAGCGGGAGATTGCGGATCAGCTGATTCAGGTGGAGGAGAATTTTGTGAAGCAATTGTCAGTGGATGATATTAGATCGATCTTTGGCTAAGGCAGCCGGTTGTTTTACGGGTTAATGACATCAATATTGGTACTTTATGGTCAGTTTTGAAACTGAAAGTATTGCTATATACTTGCTCTAGGATGGTCTGACAAAGCTTGAAAATTTTAGGCTTCCCCACTTTCTCCACGACTATAGTTTTGTGAAAACAATTGAAAATTGACGATGATGATTCAGCCCTTGATGTGACAAGTAGGCAAGAAGATTTATTTCCAATTGTTGTGATTGGTTATTTGCCGAAGGTCCCGTCTAGTATCCAAGAATTCTTTGCCCACATCCCTCCAAAGCCTGGGGCTGCTTTTTTGCTTGCACCTAGCCTAGAATCAAACATAGAGCCTAATTTTATACAAGTTGTTCAAAACGGAACTAAAATCAAGGTGTTGCAACCGCAGCGAAAAACGGAGATTCGGCCAAATCGAATTTACATTGTTCCTCCAAGTTGTAGAGTCGCTTTGAATGACGGTGTCCTGCAGCTGAATCTCACCAACCATCAGGAGCCAGCAGTTTCCCTGATCGATAGCTTGTGTTCTTCCCTGTCAAATCAGTCTGGTCGTCCTATTGTTTGTGTTAAGCTGCTTGGTTTTTCTAGTGACGTAAGCGCCAGCTCGACAGATACGCATGTTGTTGCTGAAACCCCCTTTGCAGAACTGTCATTAGGTTCACCTTTGACCAAAGCCGTTGACTATATGTCTCCAGCTGATCTGGGTAAAAGAATCGTCAAGCTGCTTAACTATTCTGATGTTGTCGCTGATGAAATAACAGACGGTGCAACTGAGTTAGGTGTATACAGTCATGATGTTGCAGGTGACTTAGACAGGATTCTTGTTCTTTTACATTCGCGAACAGGGCACAATTTCTCTGGGTACAAGAAGAATACAATTTGGAGACGAATCAGCCGTAGGGTGCATGCCAACCAACTTGCCAATATTGGGGAGTACATTGGTTATTTAGAAACGAGCACTTCGGAAATCGAACTTTTATTTCGTGATGTACTGATTGGTGTCACCCGATTTTTTAGGGACCCTGAGGCATTCGATTTTCTAAAAAGTGACGTTTTTCCGGAATTCTTAATGAATAAGAAGGAAAACGGGTTATCGGAGCAAACGATTCGAGTATGGGCTCCTGCCTGTTCAACTGGCGAAGAAGCGTATTCACTTGCGATTGCCTTGCAAGAGTGTATTGAAGAAGAAAATAGCGCCGTAAACTTTCAGATATTTGCAACTGATATAAATGATGAGGCGATTTCGTTTGCTCGACGAGGCTTTTATTCTCATGCTATTGTCGAAGCTGTCAGTGAGCACCGGTTAAATCGCTTTTTTACGAAAGGGCTAACCGGTTATCAAATTGATAAGTCGATTCGAGATAAAGTTGTATTTGCCGTTCAGAGTGTGACAAAAGATCCCCCGTTTTCACGTGTAGATTTGATTAGCAACCGGAATCTTTTAATTTATTTGGACACTGATTTGCAAAACAGTTTGTTTCCTTTATTTCACTTTTCGCTAAATAAATCAGGCTATCTATTTCTGGGTAATTCTGAATCGATCGGAGATTCTGCTGATCTGTTTTCGGCCGCCAGCAGGAAATGGAAAATATATAAAAAAAATGTGACCAATCCTTTAATTAGATCCCGTCTAGTTATCCCACAATTAGAGTCACCATACATATCAGGTCAAGCGTCAATGAAACCAGAGCTATCTTTAGAAAACATAATTGATATTCAGGAAACGACTCGTAGCATATTGCTAGATTCTTATGGTCCATCGGCCGTTGTAGTGGATAGCTTATGGAACATTATTTATTTTCAGGGCGCTATCGGCCGGTATTTAGAGCACCAAACGGGTGGTGCAAGCCTGAATATCGTGAGTATGGCTCATCAAGATATCAAGTCTGAGCTGATGACCGGACTTTATCAAATTAAGCAAGATTCTCAGCGAGTCGTTTTCAAAAACCTGGCAGTTGAAGATCAGGGAAACGTATACCTGACTAATCTCCATTTGCATCAGATTGAACAAGAAGGGCTTGATGAATTGGTCGTGATGGTGGTGTTTGAACCTGTAAGATCATATTCGATGCAGGAGCCTGTTAATGACGCTGGAGATGAGCCAGTGGCTCTTGAAGCGATTTCTAACTTGCGACAGGAACTTGCATCGACGAAAGAGTACATCAAGAGCATTACTGAGGTGATGGAAGCTGCAAACCAAGAAGTGCAGTCGGCCAATGAAGAGCTTCAATCAACAAATGAAGAGCTACAAAGCACAAACGAAGAGCTTGAAACGTCCCGCGAAGAAATACAGGCGATTAACGAAGAGCTCGTTACGGTGAACGTTGAGCATCAAGAAAATATCGAGTCGCTAACAAACTCTTTTAACGATATTAATAACCTGCTGATTAGTACGGACATCGCGACGATATTTTTAGACGGCGAGCTGAACATTAGACTGTTCACACCTTCGGCAGCCAAAATAATCAACCTGGTTAAATCTGATCGCGGGCGGCCTCTTGCCAATATCGTTTCAAATCTTGAATATGGTGATCTTGACAGCGACATTGAGCAAGTGCGCGAGACACTTGTACCCAAAGAGATTGAAATCAAATCCAAGAATGGAGATTGGTATCTGCTGAAAATTAAACCATACCGAACGGTTGATAATGTAATAGATGGGATTGTCATCTGGTTTTTCGACACCTCAATGGTTAGACAGCAGGCGCTTGAGATTGAAAGGAATCGGGAGGGGCTGAAAATAGTTGCTCAATTCGCGTCAGATATTGTTTATATCTACAGTATTGCAGAAAAAAAGCAGCTATTTGTGAGCGGTGATAGTTTCCTCGGCTTTACAAAAAGCGACTTAGAACAGCCGGGTTCGATTTTTGATGCTTTACATTCGGATGACGTTGAAAGAGTTGAGAACAACTGGATGACTATTACATCTGGTATCGATGGTATTAAAAGGGAGCCAGAAATCGAGTATCGGGTGATATCGAAAGATGGGATATGGTGTTGGGTTCATCAAAGACAGGCACCGTTGGTAGTCGATAGTGAAGGCCGGCTAGCTGAAATATTAGTGACGCTAAACGCGCTCCCTGCGCGCTAAACGTTACTTATTGATCGCCACTTATTCATTGTATGAAGAAGGACGGTTAGAGACTTGCTAAAAATGAAGAACGAAGACACGGTATATTTGCAGGCTATACAAACATTGCGCAAGCAGGTGGAGGAGTCATTTCGTTTCTGGCCTGTTCCAAAAAAAGAGATCTCTGTGGAGGAGTATGAAACAATTGTTCAAGAGCTTAAATTGCATGAGATCGAGTTGGAGCTTCAGACGAAAGAGCTCTTAAAATCACAAAGGGAACTAGTAAAATCACGGGATGAATTTGCTAGTTTATATGATTCTGCCCCCATTGGCTGCATATCAACCGGCCGGGATGGATTGATTAAACGGGTCAATATAGCCGCTACTAAATTCTTGGATTGTGAAAGACTTGAGCTGTTGGGCAAACCGCTCACTCGTTTTGTTGCGGATAACAGTGTTGTCAGTTTTCAGTTGCACCAGAGGGCGGTTGCCCGTATGGGGGAGACGCAAAGTTGCGAGTTAACGCTAAAAACAAATGCAGGCAGAAATTTTTCTGCTCAACTTGACACCATTGGTGATCGAGATGAAACAGGTGAAGTGAATCAGTATCATATGATGTTTCATGATATTAGCAGACGCCGGAAGGCGGAAGAGGCAATTAGCCAGAGCAAAAAACTTGAAAGCCTTTCTGTTATGGCAGGTGGCTTGACACATGACTATAGCAATTTGCTGACAGCCATCATATCGAATGCGACGGTTGCTTTGAAAAAGCTGCCTGAGGATAGCTCTGCAAGAAGAAACATTGAAAATATATTGATTGCAGCTAAAGATTCGACCGGAATCACCCAGCAGATGCTCACATTTACCGGCCGGAATTCAAGCGGGTTTGTTCAGTTAGATCTCAATAAAATTGTTTCTAAAGACTGCCAACTGCTCAAATCAAGTCTGGGTTCACATATCGAACTTGAACTTGATTTATATGAAAAGCTGCCCGCAGTTATGGCGGACCGTGCTCAGGTCAGCCAAGCTTTTATCAACTTGATCTTAAATGCGAGCCAAGCATTAGGGACTAATATTGGCAAAATAAAGGTGACGACAGAAACGGTTGAAGTTATCGACGGTGACAAATTCTCACAACAGTCTACCGGGCATTCTGTCGTTCCAGGGCGTTATGTTGCTTTGACCATCACTGATAATGGTAAAGGGATTGAGCCTGAAGTAATTACGAAGATATTTGATCCGTTTTTCAGTACACGGAACCATGGGAATGGCTTGGGATTGGCTAACGTTTTAGGTGTGATGCGGGGGCATGACGGCGCTATTTTTGTTGAAAGCGAAGTGAATGTGTATACAAATTTTTCCCTTCTTTTCCCAATCCGTTAGGCTTCGTCTTGATTCATTCGCTTGACCCAGTAGACCCCGGCTTCAACTGTCCCATCTTTAAACGTGCGATTAGCTGGATGACAAGCAAACCCTAACTTGATTTTAATCGCGTAGTTTTCGACTCGATCTAGGGAGCTGCGTGACCGCATTTGAAAACAGCCAAGCTCGGCCGCTTTCGCCAATGTCGCCTCCTGCAACCTAGTGCCAATCCCTTGATTGCGCCATGATTCATCAACCCGAAGTGCTCGTACTTTTGCTTCTTGTAACACATTATCGTTTTGGTCTTTGATTTCCGGCATGTCCATTTCAGGCCCAATCGGCTGAACACGAAGCAGATGATAGCCGATCAGCTTGTCGTCAGGTGCCAGGGCGATAGATGCAAAATAGCTATTAGTCGCTTCGTTGTCTACAAATTCGGCCGGGAATGGCTCATGTTCGCAAATATAGCTCCATAGCTCTTGCCAGCGGTTGTGACCGGTGCTCCAGCTCTCAATTTGGACGCGGGGGTTAGCCATTAATCGTTTTCTCTTCCATTAGTCCAACTAAATTGCCATCAGGATCACGCAAAAACGCAAGCCAAAGCTGGGTTTCACCCATATCGGCCGCCATTTGTGGCTCACGTTCGGCTATGCCGATTGGATCGGCCGCACTTTTGCCAACCATCATCTTGTAGGTTCTTTCGATTCCATCCACTGAAAAATAGAGGACGGAATTCTTCCCGATTTCCGCTCCGCCACCTTGAGGGGTGCTGAGCATGATGCGGGTGTCGCCTGATTGCAAAAAAGCGAGATCGGGGCCGGCCGAAAACACGAACTCCAGCCCTAACACATCTTGATAAAAGGGGAGCGTTTTTTCAACACTGCTGACGGTGATAGCGATCTGGCCGATATGTGAGATTTGATTTTGCGTCATGAGATTGCCTACTTATGAATCGTCTGGCTTAATGCCAATAATTGAATCGCTCTTGCAACACCATCTTCTTGCCTGATTTTTACCCCAATGGCGGCTGCATTTTCCTGGAAAATTCTGTTTGTTACAAGCTCGTGCAATCCAGCTGCCAGTGTTTCAACTGTCAGTTTTTTCCTGCGTACCGGCCGTGGCCCTGCCGCCAAATCAAACACTCTGCCTCCCCAAAAATGTTGATCCGCAAAATAGGGGATCACAAACGACGGCTTGCCCGCACGCAGTCCGGCCGATGTTGTCCCGGCGCCTCCGTGGTGTACGACGCCTGCCATTTGCTCAAACAGCCAGCTGTGCGGAATGTTGCCGGTTTGTAGATAGATTGAGTCTGGCAGCTCAGCAGCATTCAAGTTGGTCCATCCGGCTGAAAGTACACATCTGACGTTTGAGTTTTGAACCGCCTGAACGATCAAGTTCGCCAACTGCTCCGGCTCCCCATCTACCATCGATCCAAAACCGATGTAAACGGGCGGTGGCCCCGCCTGCAAAAATTTCACCAGTTCGGCCGGTGGCTGCCACTCAGCAGCCGGTGGTAGAAACCAATAGCCGGTCAGTTCGTGACTAGAAGCTAAATCGGCCGGTCGCGGGACAACGGCGTTGCTGTAAGCATGTAGGGTCAACTTCCCTTCAAGTTTTTGATAGGGTCCCCAAAAACGCTCTTTCGGCAAGCCTAAATGGCTAACACGCCATTTTTGGGTGATGGCTCTAAACGGCTGCCACATCACCTGCTCAACAAATTTGTACGAAAAACGGTTGTAGCTGCGGGTGAGTGCTGGAATGCCTAAATTTAAAACGGGAGAACCAGCGGCTGGGAAGTCGGCCGTTGTCCCCATAATCGGTTGCAGATGGACCATGACGGCCGGAATCTCCCATTTTTCAGCCAGATGGAACGCGAGCGAGCCGAAAAGTGAGTACAAGATCAGGTCGCTACCGGCCAAAGCATCTTCGATTTCAGACAACATCTGTTCAAATGTCGGCTTGCCGAGCTTGATCAAATTGGTGATTAAGGCGAGTGGATTGTTATCAGATTTGAGCCATGCTTGGCCGTCGGCACTGTTGAGCAGTGCCATGGGATCGGCCGATAGCCCAACAAAATCGAGACTTAGCTGATCGGCATATGGCCGGTAGCGTTCGGCTGAAACGAGCCGAACAGCATGCCCAGCATCTTTTAAACCTTTTGCCAAGGCCAAAAATGGCTGTAAATCGCCGCGTGATCCGATAGTGAGTAATGAAATCATGGGAGGAAAAATTATAAGGTGTAAAATCAGCCAGATAAAATTTTCTTTTGGAGTGAAAACAAACTATGCCGAAAATAAC
>JBGCDP010000155.1:0-3177 GCA_045105475.1 Anaerolineae bacterium | reverse complement strand
GGGGAGATGAGTATTCGCGAAATTTGTAATCAACTCCATATTAGCAAACCTACCCTTTACTCTTACCTTCGCCACAGAGGAGTCCACGTGGGGAAATCCGAAACAAGCAAGACACCCACTTAAATTAGGAAGGACTATGTCGAGAAGTTTCCTGACATATGAAGAGCATGAACGATTAACCAACTATCCTACAGATATGTCCAGTGAAGATATCGGTCGTTTTTTCACGTTAACCTCAGCCGATATCGAACTGATTAATCACCAGCGGCGTGATTACAATCGACTAGGTTTTGCACTACAGTTATGCACCATCCGTTATTTGGGCTTTATCCCAGACAACCTGCTCACCCCACCGGATGTGATCCTCCGTTTGCTGGCTTATCAACTAGAAACGTCCCCCCAAGTCTTGGAACAGTATGGACATCGGGACCAAACCAGATCTGATCATCTCAACCAGATATTGAACTATTTAAATTATGCTCGCCTCCCATTAAGTGAATTAGCACCAATTGAAGAATGGTTAGTTAATCGGGCAATGGAGCATGATAAACCAACGTTTCTTATTCAACTCATGGCTGAGCGATTGCGCTGGGATCGTCTTTTACGGCCGGGAATCACCATACTGGAAAAAAGCGTGACCACTGCTAGAAAGCGCGCCAATCAAATTACCTATGACTTATGCATGCCCATTATCGAAGCAAAGACATCAATTTTTTTAGACCAGATTTTAGAACGATCTGGTGAGCTTGGTCGAACACATCTCAAATGGTTACAGCAATTGCCTAATGATCATACAGCCTCTCAAATCAAGGCCACACTCAATAAAATCGGATTCCTGCTCGATGAAGGGGTTAAAGATTGGGACTTACAAGCCATCAATCCAAATCGGCTGAAGTTCCTAGCGAATATCGGCGCACGTGCCACCAACCAGCAGCTGCAGCGCATGGCTCCAGTCCGTCGCTACCCGATTTTGATAGCGTTTCTCAAGCAATCACTTCTCAATTTAACCGATATTACAATAGATATGTTTGATGCTTGTTTATGGGAAAAACATACTGATGCCAAAAATGAATTGGATGAAATGCGTTTAAAAGCGGCTCGATCTACTAATGAAAAATTGCGTACGTTTAGTCATGTGGCCAAAATCGTTATGGATGATGCAGTCTCAGATGCTGACGTGAGAGCAACTATATTCAAACAATATCATAGCGACCGGTTGCAAGCGGTTGTTTCTGAAACGGAAGAGATGATACGGCCAGATCATGATGAGGCGATTGACCTATTTGCTAAACGGTACGGTTATATCAGGCAGTTTTCGCCAAAACTCTTATCCACTTTGGTTTTGAGAGCTCACAGAGAAGGTGATCCTCTTATCAAAGCTGTTGAGTTAATAAGAACACTTACCCAAACTAAAAAACGGGCTGTACCCCAAACCGCACCAACTGATTTTTTGACTGAAGCTTGGCGGCCATATGTATTTGAAAAAGACAACAATATTAATCGCCGTTATTATGAACTTGCGACTTTGTGGGAGCTGCGTAAGGCTCTCCGGTCTGGAGATATATTTGTCACACATGCACGTCGCCATACAGACACCAATACATATTTAATTCCGGTCGATGAGTGGTCAGAATGGCGCGCGGAAGTATTGCGACTTACCTCAACACCTAGCGATGCTGAATCACGTCTCACAGAGCGAGAAGGCCAGCTTGAGAGACTTGCTCAACGAGTGGAAGCGTTACTCAGTAATGCAGAGAGTGACCTAACAATCAAAGATGGTTCATGGGTTTTAACCCCTTTTTCTGAAGAAGATCGCCCAACCAGCGCCATTGAGCTTGAAAATGAGATTTCTGAGCGACTGCCTAGAATCGACATTACCGATTTGTTGATTGAAACAGATCAATGGACCAAGATGAGTGATTCGTTTACCCATGTCTCATCAGGTCATAAAAACCAGAACAATCAAGAACTCAAGTATCTGTATGCCTCATTGATTTCTCAAGGGTGTAATCACAGCTTGGCTCAAATGAGCCGTAGTAGTAATCTTCCATATCATCGGCTTGTCTATGCCAGTACTTGGTTTTTGCGAGAAGATACCTTAAAGCCAGCCAATAATATATTTGTCAATTATCACCATGGTTTGGATGTCAGTCGATTGTGGGGGAGTGGCGTTTTGTCGTCTTCTGATGGGCAACGGTTTCCTATGACCGGCAAGAACAGAAAGGCACGTTCAATATTGAAGTATTTTGGCTATGGACGTGGTGTCACTTTTTATACTTGGGCTAGCGATCAGTTTAGTATGTATGGGAGCAAGGCTATTGCTTCGACAGTGCGAGATGCCACATATGTCTTAGATGAGATACTGGCTAACGAGACAGAGCTGCCTATTCTGGAGCATACCACTGATACAAATGGGTATACAGAGATCGTTTTCGCTCTCTTTGATTTATTAGGATTGACATTTACTCCGCGAATCAAAGACTTGGCAAGCCAGCAACTTTATCGAACAAACCTACTTAACCTGGAAGAATGCCCTCAACTAAGAGATCGTTTATCTAAAAGGAGCAACACACATTTAATCATTGAAATGTGGGATGAAATACTCCGTTTTGTAGGCAGCCTCAAATTAGGTTGGGTCACAGCATCTCTGGCTATTCAGAAGCTACAATCATCAGCCCGAAAGAGTAAATTAGCTAGAGCCTTGCAGGAATACGGCCGTTTGATCAAGACCATTCATATTCTAGGGTGGTACGAAAGTGAAGAGAAACGACGGTGGGCCAATCGGCAACTAAACAAGGGCGAGGCTATTCATGCTCTAAAAGCTCATCTTATCATTGGAAATCGTGGGGTCTTACGTCGTAAAACAGATGAAGATTTGCAACATCAGGTGGGATGTTTGAATGTATTGACCAATTCCATTATTTTGTGGAACAGTGTGTACATGGGGAAGGTTTTGGAAGAATTGAAAGCTGAAGGCCGTCCCGTTAATCCTCAAGACTTAAAGCATATTTGGCCAACCCGCTTCGAACATATCAATGTGTATGGCAAATACGAATTCAATGTTGATCTTGCTCGTAATCAAAGTGGCTTGCGCAATTTAAGAAATCCAGAAGATTTCAACCCTTGATTTAATAATCTATAAAAACAGGATGCTCGTACTTTTTATACTCAACAAGG
>JBGCDP010000154.1:0-26102 GCA_045105475.1 Anaerolineae bacterium | reverse complement strand
GCCATCATCGATGAATGCGTTGATATTTTTGTCGTAGTCTGTTTGTTGTTGTGATTCGAGGAATTTAACTTCGATCCCCATGTCAGCTGCGGCGCGTTCTGCACCGGCCCATGCGGTGGCGTTAAATGATTTGTCGTCGATGCCGCCAACGTCAGTAACTTGGCAAACTTGTACACCGCCTTCTTCCATGGCTTCTTCTTCCATGGCTTCTTCTTCCATGGCTTCTTCTTCCACGGCTTCTTCTTCCACGGCTTCTTCTTCCACGGCTTCTTCTTCCATGGCCTCTTCTTCCATGGCCTCTTCTTCCATGGCTTCTTCTTCAGCAGGCTCTTCCACTGCCGCAGGCTCGTCACCGCCCCCATTATCAACCGGAGCACTGCCACCACAGGCGGCAAGTGCAAGTGCTAATAGAAGCATTGCACCAACTAACCAATTAAATTTCAGTTTTTTCATATTTGTCTCCTCCATAGAGATATATAACTGATTCGAAATTCCTAATTAATGTTTGGTTTGTCTTTAATTGAGATATTTCGATAAAGGACTAAGCAATTTATTATCTGAAAAATTAAAGTGAATGGCATAAGGCCATCCATTTCTCTAATTAAATTCGAAAGCTTCTTAAACGAGAAGCCTTGCCTATCTAGCAAAAGGACGTAATCGCCACGATGCCTTTAGTAGTTCCCAGCGATGGGCGATTCCACGTGGTTCAAAGATTAAAAAGATGATGAGCGTGATCCCAAACACAATCGGCCGGAAAGAAGTTTGTAGTGCACCGGCCTGATCTGGAAATGCATGGGCGATGACTTCACCTAAGTAGAGTGACCCTTCATCGAGCAAGATTACGAAAATTGCTCCGAAGAACGGTCCAAGCGTTGTGCCTAATCCACCGATTACCATCATTCCTAAAAACAGAACTGAGATGTCAAGCGTGTAGTTAAACTCTGTACCAATACCGCGTTCTGTATGTGCACGTAGAGCACCAGCAATACCTGCAAAAGCGGCCGCTAAAAAGAACGCTTTTAGCTTGTAGCTGTAAAGATTGACACCCAAAAGTTCGGCCGCTAAGTCGTTGTCCCGTACCGATACAAACGCCCGACCTAATTTCGTTCGAACTATATTGTTACAAAGTATTGAGGTGAAGATTAGAACTACAAACGAAATAATGAACATGTTTGTGGAGCCACGAAATTCGTAGCCAAAAAGAACTGGAACTGGCACAACAATTGACCCATCGGTTCCGCCTAAATAATCTTTCCATAAGTTACGTGACATCCAAGGAATAATAAATTGGGCGGCCAGAGTTGCCATCGCCAAATAAAATCCTTTAACACGCAAAGATGGAAGACCAAAGATCAAACCAAAGGTGCCTGTGCCTATCGCTGCTAGGGGGATTGAAAAAATAACTGGTAGTCCCCAATATGTCATTGAGAGACCGCTGATATACCCCCCAACGAGCATAAATGCAGCTTGGCCCAGTGAAATTTGCCCGGTGAAGCCAGTTAAAATATTTAGCCCTTGGAGCGCAATAATCGTATAGGCAATACGATTCAATATGTTCATCCACCACGTGTATCGGGCGAAACTAGCATCTGGAACAAGACTCCAAATCTCAAGAAAGGGTAATAGGAAAACCAATAAAATGAAGCCCCATGAAGCATAGTTCATCCAGGGACGTCTTAAAATTGACATGTCCCTTATATAGGACTCATCGTAATCGCCAGCGGGTCTTAAAGCAGCCATAATTTTTACTGTTAGGTGATTGGATCTTGATCGTTAGAGCGGTCAGGGTGAGTGGTTATTAACTGCCATTAGACTCTAACGATTCAAATTCGGTTTCTAAGTTAAATTCTTTCAATCCGCTTTTGCCCAAAGAGTCCTTCAGGAATGAAGATCAAAACAAGAAGCAAAAGGATGTAAGGGGTAATTTCAAAGCTATTTCGAACTTCGATCATATTTGCGGCTTGGACCAGAGCTTGTGCTAGACCTATGATGATTCCACCAAGCATTGCACCTGCAAATGATTCGAGACCGCCTAGTAAAATAGCTGGAAATGCCGCTAAAGCAACGAGGGCTAGACTGGTACTGACACCTGAAATTGATGCCAGTAAAATGCCGCCAAGGGTTGCGATGACGCCTGCAATTGCCCAAGAAAGAGCGAAAACACGCGGGACTCGAATTCCAACAGAGCGAGCGAGCTCATGATTTTCCGAGGTAGCTCGCATCGATAAGCCTGTATCTGTAAAGCGGAAATACGCCATTAAGAATCCACAGGCGATGATAGCAACAATGAATGCCGTTAATCTCGCTTGAGGGATTGTTAACTGGTCAAATGCAACAATCGAACTTCCATCGGCTCTAGGGGCGACTGCGATCTTGATGCTGTCGGCCGCTGAAAAGACTGATGGAAAGTCTTGGAGCGGCTCAACACCAAACCCTAGGGCTATCAACCCCTCAAAAAGCTGGGATAGCCCGAGTGTCATTAAAATGATTGAGAGCAAGGGTTGCCCCGTCATCGGCCGTAAAGCGAAGCGCTCGATTAAATATCCCAAGACGACCGCACTCATCAAAGCGAGAGTGATCGATATTGCTAAAACAACCGCCTTGTTGTCAGTGAAGCCTTCAGCAAATTGAGCGTAAAACCAAGTCAGGTAAGCGCCGATCATGAGCATATGCCCCTGAGCGAAATTAAAAATTTCTGAAGAGCGGTAGATGAGTACAATACCAATGGCGATGAGAGCTAAAACTCCCCCTTGTAATGTGCCATCAATCAATTTTTGCGGTACAAGAATCCATTTCATAGTTTTTTCCAGTTCTCAGATATTAATTTTGATTATACGTTCATCACTCGAACGTCAGTTTCGACTAGACCTTCGCTACCATCTTGATAGGTGACTACCGCTTTTACATTGACTTCCGTGCGGCCATCGTACATGGCATCGATGATGTCGCCGTATTTGTCAGCCAGTACGTTTCGTTTCAGCTTGCGTGACCGAGTCATTTCTTCCTCGTCTGCATCAAACTCTTTATGCATTAAAACAAAACTGCGAACACGGCCCGCTTCGTCTAATGTTGCATTGACATCTTGGACTGCTTCTGTAACCAAATCATAAACTTGTTCTTTTTGAGATAAGTCCGTGAAGGTTGTAAAGCTAAGTCCCTGTTTTTCAGCCCAATGAGACACATTGCCAAAGTCAACAATGATTAGGGCCGTTACAAACTCTCTAGTTTCATCACCCACAGCCATCACATCCTTAATGAAGGGGCTAAACTTTAAACGCCCCTCGATAAACTGTGGTGAGAATGATTCTCCGGTTTTTAGGCGGAGCATGTTTTTTAGACGATCTTGGAAAATGAGGTGGCCATCACCATCGATAAAACCCGCATCCCCTGTTTTGAACCAGCGTGTTCCATCTGAATCAATTGCAAGGTCTTCTGCTGTCTTTTCGGGGTTTTTGTAATATCCCTTCATGACTGTCGAGCCACCTAAGTGGATTTCGCCTTCATCCGTGACTCGCATTTTTAAGCCAGGAAATGGCTTGCCGACACTGGCTACCTTGATGTCATTGTCATAATGGCCAATTGTGCCTCCACAGACTTCAGTTGAACCGTAGATCTGTTTTAGGTTGACGCCAATTGCATGGAACCAGCGCATATGATCAGGGCTGAGCAAAGTACCGGCCGTGATTGCGCCGCGTAAGTTGACCATGCCAAGCTGATCCCGCAGTGGTTGGAATACAAGCAGGTCACCAACTGCATAGGCGATTTTTGCCCCGATTCCTGGATTGGTTCCGTTGAATTTCGCGTCGGCAATTTTGTAGCCAACGGGTAAAAACGTTTTGTATAACCAACGATTCAAGGCGGTTGCATCAGCCATCCGGACTTGGACAAGCCCTAAAAGCTGGTCCCAAAGTCGCGCATTGTAAAAAAGAACTTCAGGGGCTATTTCGCGGATATTTTCTCGAACTGTTTCTGGTTCTTCGGGAAAATTCATGATCACACCCAGCACCACATGCGGTGCGAAACCCAAGGCGGTTTCTACGATCCAACCTAGTGGTGCGAATGAAAGATGATTATCTGTGTCGTAGCGAGGTTCGATTTCTGCACCCTTAAGTACAACAGAAATGATGTTGTTGTGGGTGAGCATGACCCCTTTTGGCAAACCGGTTGTTCCTGATGTATATGAGATCAGGGCGACGTCATCCGCACTGCCCTGCCAAATCTCATCTTCAAACCTTGTGGGATTGCGTGTGAGTGAAGCCCGGCCGAGTTCACATACTTCATCAAATGACATAAGCCAGTCATTGTCTAAATTCCACAAACCACGGTCATCCCAATAGATTACCTTGCGTATGTTTGGCAATTTGTCTTGGATTTCCAGCATCTTGTCACATTGCTCTTGGTCTTGTGCTAGCACAAACGTTGAGTCAGAGTGATTAATGATGTATTCCATTTCACTTGAAATTGCATCTGTGAACATACCTGTAATGCCTGCGCCTGTTGACTGTACGCCCATATAGGCCCACAGATATTCGCGGTCATTATCGCCTACTGCACACACATGCTCATCACGAGTGAGGCCTAGTTCCATCATGCCCAGAGCAAATGCCCGGACCATGTCATAAGACTCATCCCATGTCCACGTGCGCCAAATGCCAAACTCTTTTTGGCGAATCGCTTCTTTTGGCTGGCTGTACATGCCGACACGAGTTAAAAAATGCTGGGGAAGGGTTTCAGGGGATCTCATTGGTTATTCCTCTTGTCCTAAGTAAGCAGCGATCACTTTTTCATCGTTTTTGATTTCGTTAGGGGCACCGTCTGCGATTTTTTCGCCAAAATCAATCACCACAATGCGATCTGAAATATCCATAACGAGTCCCATATCATGCTCGATTAAAACGACCGTAACTCCTCGTCGTTCATGGATATCTAGCACAAAACGCGCCATGTCTTCTTTCTCTTCCGCGTTCATACCCGCCATGGGTTCATCTAGCAGTAGCAATTCAGGCTCCAACGCCAACGCGCGTCCTAATTCGACGCGTTTGCGTAACCCGTAGGGTAGTGCTCCTACAACCGCTTTGCGGATTTGTTCAATTTCTAGAAAGTCAATGATTTCTTCGACAAACTCCCGATGCTCAATCTCTTCTCGCTGTGCTTGGCCCCAATAAAGCATTGACGCAAGTGCACCTTGCTTCATATGAATGTGCCGGGCCGCCATGAGATTATCAAGGGTGCTTAGGCCTGTATAAAGGGCGATGTTTTGAAATGTGCGGGCCATTCCTAGTGAAGCGATGTCGTGTGGAGGCGTTTTAGTAACATCCTTCCCATCGAACATGATTCTCCCTTTCTGTGGTCGATAAAAACCGCTCATACAGTTGAGCATTGAAGTTTTCCCTGCGCCATTTGGGCCAATAATTGCCCGGATTTCTCCTTGTTGAACGTCAAAGCTGACATTCTTGAGAACCCGGTTTGCCCCGAAGCTCAGTTCAACCCCCTCTACACTTAAGATCGGATTGTTTTTTTCTTCCATCTTCCCCTTCAATTTTCAAAGTTATAATGATTAACATTACCAATTTAGTTCGGTTCGATTATCGATATAACATGTCACTTATTAATTGATAAGTTATCGATTTTGAACAATAGCACAACGCTATTTTTGTGCAAGATATCTTTGCTTTTTGCGAAACTGAACAATGATCACGCAAAAACGGTAGTTACCCGTGGGTAACGAAACTTTAGCGGATATTTATATTTATGCAAATGGCTCGGAATTGTTTGATTAAATTTGCTATTTTGATAAGCTGTTTTTGTAGTAATCGGTTACTTTGAAAATAGGACGTTTTTATGTGCCCATGTTGTAGTGGAAATGAAAATATTAATGATTTGGATGGCTTTTTTGATGAAAAATATCAGTTTCGGCATGCGAATGATTATTTACGCAACGGGTTGAGCCGGGAAAGCCAGAAATTAATTGATTGGGTGAGTTCTCGTCTGGATGGGGACGAATCGATGATGGAGATTGGTTGTGGGGGTGGGATGCTACACCATGAGCTATTGCGAAATGGGAAAGTGAGCTCTGCAATTGGGATTGATGCTTCTTCGGCCGGACTTAAAGCGGCTGCTCGTAATGCTGAAACATTAGGTTTGACTGATGATGTTGCATATCATCGGCAAGACTTTGCCCAAAATGCAGAACAGCACTCAGCGGCCGATCTAGTCGTAATGGATCGGGTCATTTGCTGTTATCCGCATCTCGATCTTTTGCTTGGGCAGGCGGCCGAAAAGGCAAACCGATATCTAGCAATCAGCTTCCCCATTGAAAACATTGTTACCAAAGTTGGGATTAAGCTAGCCAGCTTTGCATTTAGCTTATTTGGCTCTGGCTATCATCCTTATTTACATGGACCTCAGAATATTCGCCAAACGGCCGAAAGTACAGGCATGCGTTTGGTACATACGAATCGTCATTACTTGTGGAAAATCATGGTCTTTGAGCGTTCAGAAACCTGATTTTTACTTGGCAACCTCTGCTAGACGATTAGTAGAAAGCACATCGATTTTTTGAACCCCTTCCCTCTCAATATATAATCTTAAACCCCACTTTAATTTAACGAGAGATAAAAATGAATAACAAAAATAATGAAAGTATGAATGGCCAGCCCATCCCCGGCTTTCGGCAGGTGCCCCGTACAGGTGTGATTTACGTCATGCACAAAGCTACAGAAAGAGGCTTTAGTTATGATAATTTAGAGTGGGCAAATTTAGGACAGGGGGCGCCTGAGGTTGGGCCGCTAGATGGGTCGCCTCAACGGATCGATACAGTAACAATCGATATGAATCGGCACGAATATGGCCCTGTGACCGGCCAGGTTGAGCTCAGGCAAAAGGTTGCTGACTTATACAACCACCTGTATCGCAAAGACAAAGAATCGAAATATACCTATGAAAACGTGAGCCTCGCAGGTGGCGGCCGGATTGCGCTCACCCGATTGGCAGCGGCGCTTGGCAACATAAATATGGGCCATTTTCTGCCAGACTACACCGCCTATGAAGAACTACTAAGCGTCTTTCGTGCATTTATCCCCATACCGATTCTGCTTGATCCCGAATTGGCATACAAAATTCCGATGCGTCATTTGCGCAAAGAAATTCAGGGGCGCGGCTTGAAAGCGTTGCTTGTGAGCAATCCATGTAACCCAACAGGACAAGTCATTGAGGGGAACCAGTTGCAGCAGTGGGTCGAAACCGCCAGTGAATTGCGCTGCTCACTTATATTCGATGAATTCTATTCCCATTACATTTACAACGGGCCGACACATGGTGAGCCCCGTACCGTTTCAGCGGCCGAGTATGTGGATGATGTCAACAAGGACCCGGTCGTGATTGTCGATGGTTTAACCAAAAATTGGCGCTATCCTGGCTGGCGCATCAGCTGGACCCTTGCACCCAAGCAAGTTATTAACACGATTGCATCGGCCGGTTCGTTTTTGGATGGTGGTGCAAACAATCCGTTCCAGCATCAAGTCCTTGATCTGCTTGAGCCAGAATATGTCATGGCAGAAACAATTGCGACCCAAAATGTATTTCGGGAAAAGCGAGACTATTTATTGCGCAGGCTGCATAAAATGGGGATTCGTGTTGAGGCAGAACCGGCTGGGACTTTTTATGTTTGGGCCAACCTAAGCCATTTACCAGACCCTCTAAAAGATGGTATTCGGTTCTTTGAAGAAGGGTTGGAAGAAAATGTGATTACTGTGCCAGGGGCATTCTTTGATGTAGACCCTGAACGTCGGCGAGAATCAGGTCGATATCGGCCGTATGCACGAATCAGTTTTGGGCCAACGATGCAGACTTTAATACAAGGATGCGATGCTTTAGAGCGAGTGGTTCAGAAGTTTTCAAATAGTTCGGAAAAGTAGAATTCACAAGCGCCTTAAGCTTCTAAGCTACCAACGAGGCCGTGCTAATTTCAAATTAGCACGGCCTCGTTTTTTATTCGTAAGCTAAAACTTCTCGAATCGTTAGTTTCGCTGCATTACGCGCTGGGATAATACTGGCGATGGTTGCCAAGGCCAGCACACCTAAAAGCCATATCCAAAACCCTTGCGGGCTGAAAAATAATGGCATTTGAGAATTAATCATTGCGTCACTGACAATGCTCAAAAGCCCATAGCTGATTGGGAATGATAGAACCGCACCTAATGCCCAGCTGATAAAGCCTATCGACAGCCCTTCTAAAATAACCGAGCGCATAATCTCTGTGTCAACCGCCCCAATGGCCCGCATGACACCGATTTCGCGGGTGCGTTCAAGCACGTTCATCGACATCGTTCCGGCAAGCCCAATCGAGCCAACGACGGCGGTCAGCAGCGCCATCGTCATAAAGAAGGTGACGAGTACTCCAATTGCATCAGCCGCACTTGCCGTTGTCTGTTTGCCTGCTTCGATATTGCTGATGCTAAAACCAGCTTCATCAAGGCGGTCATTAATTTGCTTGCTGGATAGCTCTTGTGATGCGAGCGAGTGATTTTGGGTGACGACCCGGAATGAGGTTCCTTGTCCAATTAAGCCGGTTTGCTGTGCGATGGTGTCATAAGGGGCATAGCCTAGAATCGTTTCTCCGTTGGGGTCTGGGAACGAGAAGATTCCTACGATTTCCCATTGTTCTTCACGATCGCCTCCTATTTCTATCGGCAGCATGTCGCCAGGTTGGAGGTCTGGAAATACCTGAAGCAGGTTGTCAGCAATAACAACCCCTCTGACATCGCTTGCGTTTAGCCAGCGGCCGGCCAGAATACGTGGTTTGATCAAGTCACTGTCGGCCGGGGGACCTAAAAAGACGACCCCTTCGCCTGATTCAGAATCAGGAACTTGGACTTCACCTGAAACTGCGAGCCATGGTTCAATGTATTCAACCCCTTCAATGTCCTCAATTGCTTGGATAAATTTGTCTGTCCGATAAGGTCGGTCCATGTCAACGATGACATCTGCTAAGAAAAGGTTGCCAATAGAATCGATAAACTCATCGAGGGACGCGCGCACGTTGAAGACAGCGATAAAAATCGCGCCAGCCATTGTTAGCGTAAACAGCGTGAGTGCCAATCGGCCCCGTTTACGGAACGTATTGCGCACTGAAAGCAAAACCGGCCGTGATAGCCATTTGATCGATTCGCCAATGCGATCAAGCATTGAGCCACCTTTCCCATTTTCTTGCCCGACCGTGTTGCTGATAGCCCGTGCAACCGTTGTGCGGGCGCCTGATCGGACCGGAATAAATGCGGCCGCCAGCGGTACGAGGATCGCAATAATTAGCTGAGTAATGATCGATGCTGGAATAAACCGGAACCCTTGAACCGTTACCGCCAAAAGGTTGGCCAGATAATTGGCTAACCCGTATCCGCCATAGCTTGAAAGCGGAATTGAAATCGCTAGCGCCAAAAAGCTAAAGGATAAGATCAGCATCAAATACATGCCGATAATCTGCAAGCTGTGAGCCCCAACCAGCTTCATTACTCCGATTTGGCGTAAATGTTGATTGAGTAACGCACTGAGCGTATTAGCGATTAATGAACTGCCTAGTAATAGCATCAAGCCACCCATCGCCCCTAAAACGCCCAAGATCGCGAGGACGGTTGATTCCATCGGATGCTCACGCGTTGTGCCTGTCCAGCGTCGGAAGATGCGGTCATCTCGCTTTTTGAGCCGTTCTTCAACACGATCAGCCACTTCATCGATATGCACGATGTCGTTTGAATCACCATCGACTGTAGCGATGATTTGATTGAACGCACTGTTGCGCCCCATCCATTCAAGCGAGTCAAGTGTGACGTAGGCGTGTGGTTCTGCGTTCGGGCCACCACGAACCCCTTGGTCTTGCACGAAGCCTGCAAGGGGCATTTCGCGTGTGGTGCCATTGGCCAACTGAACGAGCAAGACATCGCCAACGGCTAGGTCTAGCGTTTCACGAATGCGGTTTTCCAGCAGAATTTCACGTCGGCCGGGTACCGATGCCCCTTCAATTGTCTCGTGGACAAATATTTCTGATTCTTCAAAGTTCTCCATGCCGATGACAATGAGCCCTTGCCAAGTTTCACCCCCATCTTGGCTTATCCGCAAGACGGCTCGATGGCGCCCTTCAACTTTGTCTAAGCCGTCAACTTTGGCGATGGTATCGACAAATCCTTGATCGAATGCTGGAATATTAAATTCGATATTGGCCGGTTGAGCGGCCGAATAGCTGACTTCCATATCCTCGGCCAAAATAATGTACGACGTAATAATGGTGCCTAGTGCAAAAACGCCAACAGCAATTGATATGACAACAAGGGCTGTCCGTGTTCGGTTTTCCCATAGGTCTAGCAGAACTTTTCGCCAGCGAGGACGTGCGTCCCAGCCTGCGTTTGGGTTGGAGTTATTGTCTAAAGTTGACATGGTTTACTGTTTAGATTGCCGGCTCAGGAAGGGCCGCTTCGTTTGGTCTTGTTGTGTCGGAGTGATTGGCAACTGAGAGTTCTGGCTCGTCTTCTTGGCTGACGACCAACCCATCTGCCAACGTAACGGTGCGATGGGTAAAACGGGTGAGGCCAGGATCATGGGTCACGATAAGAATTGTCTTGCCATCGGCCGAAAGTTTGTTAAATAGATTGATGATTGTGTTGGCCGATTTAGAGTCTAAGTTGCCGGTCGGTTCGTCTGCCACGATGATGGCTGGGTCAGTGGCCATCGAGCGAGCGATGGCCGCACTTTGCTGCTGACCCGTCGACAGGGCATCTGGCAATTTACGTGCTTCTTTTTCAAGACCTACCATTTTGAGTAGCTCCATCGCACGGTCCGGCCGTTCTGAGCGCTCAAACACGTTGCAGTAATCCATCGGTAGCATCACGTTTTCGACCAAGGTCAATGTGGGTAAAAGCTGGAAGAACTGAAAGACAATGCCGATGTTTTGCCCCCGCCACTGTGCCCGCTGACTCTCGCTCATCTCATAGATTTTTTCATTGCCAATTGTGACGTCACCCGTAGTTGGATGATCGATACCGGTGAGCATATTGAGTAGAGTTGATTTGCCACTGCCTGATTTGCCGACTATGGCGACAAAATCTCCATAGTTGAAATCGAGCGTGATGCCTTTAAGGGCGGTGAACTCTCCGGCCGGGCCTCGATATGTTTTAATCACATCTTCTAGGCTGATGGCAACCTCTTTTTTCTTATCCCCATTTTGACCAAAAATCGGCTCAAGCGTGATGTCCTTTAGGTTCTCCGCTTCTTCATCATCTTCGGCCGCATAATGGCCAATGGTGTGGATCTTGCCATGTTCATCTAGCTCTGGTTCAGATACAACCCCGTCTACGATATGCAATACTCGATCAAAACGATCGGCTAAATTCATGTCATGGGTCACCATGACGACGGCTTTACCTTGGGCAACCAGCTTTTCAAATACGGCGAAAATATTGTTGGATGTTTTTGTGTCTAAACTCCCAGTCGGCTCGTCAGCTACAATCACCTGCGGATCATTGACAAGTGCTCGCGCAATGGCAACCCGCTGTTTTTGGCCACCTGAAATATGGGCTGGGATTTTGTGGGCATGATCGCCGATTTCTACCATTTCAAGCAGCTCACGCGCTTTTTTGCGGCTTTTACGTCGCTGAAAAATGCCTGCAAAATCTTGGGGTAGGATGACATTGTCTGTGAGGGTCAGCATCGGCAGAAGTTCAAATGATTGATAAACAATGCCAACGTGTTTCCCACGCCAAGTCGCTAGCTGATTTTGATCGAGATCATGGATGGGATAAACGGTTTGGAGGCTTGAATCGGCCGGGTCTGTGTAGTCGACTTGCCCAGAGGTAATGCGACTGACACCGGAAATCATATTGAGTAGGGTTGACTTGCCTGCCCCTGATTTTCCGATGATGCCCAAAAATTCACCCGGATAGATATCGATGTTAACCTTGTCTAGGGCGGTAAAATCTCCAGCACCTGTCGTAAATACTTTTGAGACGTTTGTGAGCTTGAAAAGCGGATTGGTTGATTGCATATTGCTGTTTTGAACCATCGGAAAAGTTGGACTTCTTTTCATCAGCGACGTAGCCAATGCTTAAAAGAGCCATGTTGATTGGTATCTTTGATTTGAAAATTATAGAGGGTGAGCGGTTAAAATTGCCCCTTACGAACGTCCTGTCTCACAGAACCTTTAACCGTTTTGCGCATAAGTCAATTTTGAAGTAGCTTGCAATTTGCTAAAACTAGACGCTGTGTCTAATATTGTATTTAGCATCTATTTAATTGCAATAGCCAACTGAGCGAAGGTGTCTGTTATTGTACAGGCGTCTAGAATTTATAGACTTTTAGATGCGTATTACCTTATGAAACCTGTGAGTAGGAAACCTAGTAGACAAGCATTACGGACGCGCCGGATGTTGCAAGAAGCACTAATTTCGTTGGTGCAGGAGCAAGAATTCAGCAGTTTACGCATCCAAGATATTACTGATCGTGCTGATTTGGGCCGCGCGACGTTTTATATGCACTATACCGACAAAGAAGATTTGTTGGCGGCCGTGGCTGAAAAAGCGTGTATTGAAATTGAAAGTGAATTAGAGAAGGTAGCTGGTAGGCGTGAGTTTATCGGCCTGCGATGGGGCTTAGAGCATGCGAAAGATCGACCGCAACTCTACCGTGTTGTCCTCGGTCACCAAAAATCAGTTGAACGGATTCGACGTTTTATCATTACACGAGTCAGTGAGAGCTTAACCCTGCTCCATGCAGAGCAGGGCATAAAACCGGATTTTAGTATTCCTGTCACTTCGCATATTATTGCTGGTGGGATGTTGGCTATTCTGAACTGGTGGTTAGAAAATCCAGATAAACTATCGCCGAAAGCGTTGCAAGAACACTTTAATCTAATTATTACCCAAGGTGTACCGCACCTTTTAACTCTGCGAGATGACCATGCATAAACCTGTGCGTATCGAATTACCCACCCCCTTTGCTATCGGGAGCGTAAATGCGTGGCTTTTTACTGAGCCTGAGCCCGTTTTGGTTGATTGTGGTCAGAAAACCCCAGATTGTATTGAAGCCTTAATTGCTGGTTTGGCTGAACATGGCCTTAAAATTGCTGATCTGAAAAAAATAGTGATCACACATGCTCATGTTGACCATGCAGGATTAGCCGGATATCTGTCTGAGAATTGCGATGCTGAATTTTGGGTGTCTGAATATGCTTGGGATTGGGTTTGTGATCTTGAAACGCAGTGGAACGCTCGCACTGAATTTATGCACGGGGTTGCACTAAAGGGTGGGATGCCGCCTGAAGCGGTTGAGAAGCTGTCGGCCGGTATGGCACGAATTTTCTCTATCTGGGAATCTGTCCCGGTTGATCGCATGGTGCGATTTACGACTCGAACCAAATTGCTGATGGGGGGCGCTCGCTGGGACGTGATTTATGCGCCTGGCCACACAACAAGCCAAACATGCTTTTATCAGCCTGAAAGCGGTATGCTGATTTCGGCCGATATGTTGTTGCACATCGCTCCGGTTCCTGTTATCGAGCGGTTGCCCAAAACTAATCCTGATGGAACCGTTTCACGCGCACCAGGCTTATTGCAATATATGCGTTCGCTTGATACTTTTTATGCTCTTGAGGCTACATCCGTTTATCCTGGGCACGGTGGTGAATTTAAAGAGCCCCACCGCAAAATGATTGACCGGCAGCGAGACCGAATTAATAAGCGTAAGGAACAATGTTTTGGGCTTGTAGTGGCTGGAAACAGCACTATTATGGGGCTTACTGATATTATGTATGCGCATTTCCCTGAAGATTCGCGTATTACCGGTTTTGCTATGGTGCTGGGCTATCTTGATTTGCTTATCGATGACGGCCGTATTAGTCAGGTGGAGTTAGATGGGGTGTGGCAGTTTTCTGTGGCTGCTTAATTGATAAACGTTGAACTATGTATTTTCCATCATTAGATTCTCAAATTGAGTCAACTATCAATGGGGTTGATGTTGCTGATCGATCTCAAATTCGTGTTGTTGCATCTCCCTATCGAATTTGTCCGATAGGTGCACATGTCGACCATCAAGGTGGCGAAGTGCTAGGTGTAGCGATTGACGCCTACACAGTGCTCGCTTTTGTTCCATCTGGAGATAGTCGGGTCCACTTAACGAGTGCTGATTTCGATGGGCTAATTGAATTTTCAGCCGATGAACCGCCTCAGCACCAGCCAGATTGGGGCCGTTATGCTTATGGGGCGGCTTTTGCTTTGCAAAAAATGTTTCCGAATCAATCATTTAAAGGATGGACGGGGCATATTTCCGGCCGGGTGTTAGGGGCTGGACTAAGCTCATCTGCATCAGCTGGCGTCGCTTATTTGATGGCGTTTGCCAAGGTGAATGACCTTTCTGTTACCCAGGCTGAACTGGTTGAATTGGATCGCATCATCGAGAATGAATATCTGGGGTTGAATAACGGTATTCAAGACCAGACCACAATTATTTACGGACGAAAAGATGGCATTGTGCATCAAGATACGCGCAACCGGATAGTGACCTCAGTTCCTCACCCAACCGGTTATGAGAACTATGTTTGGCTCGCCATTTTTTCTGGCTATACGCGAGAATTAACTTCTTCAAGTTTTAATGACCGTGTGGCTGAGTGTTGGCAAGCGGCAGGGTTAATGCAACCAGATGCCAAGATTCTTGGCGATGTTTCTCGCGAACACCATGCTGAGACATATGACCAGCTTCCGGCCGAGCTGCAGCGTCGGGCGGCTCATTATTTCTCCGAAACAGACCGAGTTGAACAAGGGAGACTGGCTTGGAAGAGCGGGGACTTTGAGCGGTTTGGTGATCTGATGAATGCTTCTTGCCAAAGCTCAATTTATCAGTACGAGTGTGGCTCTGATCCATTGATAAAACTGCACCAACTCGCATTGGATGCGCCTGGGGTTTTAGGTAGTCGCTTTAGTGGTGGAGGCTTTGGAGGGTGCTTGATCGCTTTGGGTCATAGAGATCAAGCTACGACTGCACTTGAAATGATTCTTGAACAATATCGTTTGGCATACCCGGAAAAAGCTGATGTATGCGCTGGTTGGATTGCAAACGGGGTCGATGGGGCAGCTTTGCGTGTTTAATATTTAATACGGCTGATGGCCGTCATCAAATAATATCTACCTGTAAATTGAAAAATAGTTATTGGAGAATGAAGAATTGGCATTGACGAACCATCCATCCCCCACGCTTGCAGTTCTACTTGCGGCCGGCCGTGGAAAACGCTTACGGCCGTGGACTGATACTGTCCCAAAGCCACTTTTGCCTGTAAATGGGCGGCCGACACTTGATTTTAGTTTGGAGGCAGCCAAGCTGGCAGGTATCAAACAAGTCATTTTTATTGTGGGCCATTTAGGTCAGCAGATCATTGATTATGTCGGTGACGGCTCTACTTGGGGCATTGAGCCTTACTTTTGCGAGCAGAAAGAGCTACTTGGGACGGCTCATGCGCTTAAAATGGCGGCCGATGCTCACCCAAAACTTTTTGAAGAGAATGCCAGCTTCATATTGACTGCGACTGATTATCTGCTTGATGCTAATTGTTTGACCGATTTAACGCTGCGCCAAGACCAAACTGGGGCAGGCATTGTCGTGAGTCTCAAGCGAGTTCCTCTAGAAGAGTTATCCGGTCGGAGTAGCGTCCGATTTACGGGTGATTTTGAGCTGCAAGAAATTGTAGAAAAACCGGCTGAAGGCCAAGCGCCAAGTGAGTTTTCAGGTTCATTAACATTTGTTTTGCCATCTCGCATAGTCAAACTTTTGCCCCAAATGATTTTGTCTCCCCGCGGTGAATATGAAATTCAGGCTCTCATTAATCAAATGATCGTAGATGGCTCTAAGGCCAGAGGTCTGTTGCAGCCGACTCCTGCTGAATGGGACCCAACTTTGGTCAATTAATTTTTAACTAGTTCGCCTTTAGATTTTCGGGCTGGTCTGTGCCTAGTGAAAAAGCACCCGCCAATAAAACCCAAAAAATAAAATCGGGGCGCGCCCCTGGGCTAATTGTGTCGAGTAAGCCAAACAGCGTGAACGCGAGTAGGGCGGCTGCGTAGCCAGCTATTATCGGCCGTTTAGCCCCTTTTAGTCGCCAACTTATCCAGAGGTGTTGGCAAGCGGCTAGCATCAACCAAGCATAAAAAAACAGCCCAATTAAGCCTAATTCTAGAATGATTTGAAGCGTCCAGTTATGTGCGTGCGGTATCTCTTTAGCCGAGTTCAAAATAGGGGCAGGCTGATTTGCGATTTTGCGGAAGATATTTAGCCCATGGCCTGTAACTGGCTTTTCACTAATTTTCTCAACCGCACGCCGCCAAATTTTCACTCGAGCATCGAGCGAATCGGATCCGCGTTCCCCCTCATCTCCTTTAACTAGCAGATTGAAATAGCTGTCTTGCAGCCCTGCTTGAACTGACGCTGGCCAAATGGGTAGGACAAGTAAAGTTATTATCCCGATGCAGACTAGCCCCACAGTGACGATTAAATGTCTTGCTCTATTAAATTGAAGCCATGCACTCCAGCATCCTGCCAAAAGAATCGCTAAAAGCGCTGCTCTTGACTGCATAATAATGAGCAAAAAGCCCTGAATTGATAGGCTTAAGGCGGCCAATGTTATTGTCAAAATAGAGCCGTTTTTCCTGTTGTAAACGAGCAATCCGGCCGTAACTGGTAGCGTCCATAGCAATGCTCCGGCAATCAAATTGGCATTAATGACCCGCTGCACGTTGGGTAGCAGTGGCACGATGAGATAAAAGAGCTCAAAGAAAGGGAAGAGGATCGGAATGCGCGCATAAATGTCTGATCCGACTGCTCCTGCACCCGCGATTGCAATCCCGGAAAACAGGAGTAGCCAGGTCGGAATTTTCTGCTGGGATGGGGCAGAGGTTAACAGTGCAGTAAATAGACCGATGCTGTTGATAAGCCCGCTGATTTTGCGCAGGCTGAACTGGATATCTGGGGTAATTGCGGCCGAAAGCAGAACAATGATTAAGATGCCTATTAGTGGAATTGCGCTTTTATTGGGTGGGAGAATTGGCCGATCTGTTGCATATCTTAAGGCTGCAAAAAGCGGAAGAGCCAAAAAATAACTTGTAAAAAGGATTGGATTTGTGCCGGGTGAGAGGAAAACGGCGGAAAGGCAGGCCGAGGTCCAAAAAAGCCATTCGAAGCGGATAAGTGAATTCAGTCGGTTTTTGGTCACGGCCGGATTTTAGCCGAATACTGTGTAGCGATCTACTGGGATATAATAAGCTCCTATGACAAAGAAATTCGTACTTGTCGCCGGAAATATCGGCGCAGGTAAAACATCATTGACGACACGCCTTGGGGAGCGCCTAGGGTGGCAGACCGGTTATGAATCGGTCCAAGACAATCCGTTTCTCGCAGACTTTTATGGTGATATGGCTCGCTGGTCATTTCATTTGCAAGTGTTTTTTTTGGGGCATCGTGCTCAGCAGCATCAAGCACTTTTTGATAATACGAACTCAGCGATTTCAGACCGAAGCATCTATGAAGATGCACATATTTTTGCGCGCGTGTTGCATCACCTCGGTAGCATGACTGCACGAGACTACGCAGCGTATAAAACCGTCTATGAGATGGTGATCTCTGGTTTGCCTAAGCCTGACTTGCTTTTGTACCTTGACTGCCCGGTTGATATTTTGGTTCAACGTATTCAAGATCGGGGCCGGGAGATGGAAGCGGGCATATCGGCCGAATATTTGTCAACTTTAGACCGTTTTTACAAAGATTGGATTGCTGACTTCGACCTGTGTCCTGTTGTCACAATTCCTTCCAGTGATCTAAATTTTGTTAAACGGGAAGACCATCTTGAAATTGTGGTCGATCATATCGAGTCACGCCTTTCCGGCCGGGATAATGTCGTCTTTCCATAGCCTCAACTAATTCCCTTAAATTTCACCATCAGTCTGCTTTTCAAGCGACTGGCTGGGGCATTAAGCCTATGTACTTCTTTCAGTTCTGCGATTATTCTCAGGGTGAACACTTTCGCGTTTGCTTAAGTTAATCACACTAAAAACTGTGAGAATGGAACTGTGGATAGACATTACATAATATCGTTATTTAAGAAACCGAGTTATACCGACCCTGCAAAGATGCATCCAGCACAAGTCTTGTGGGTGATGGTGATTGGTCTAATCGTATTTTTCTTTGCAGGCTCGCTTTTACTTGGACCTTTTCTGCCTTCACGTGAAATTGTCTACATCTGCTACCTTTTTTCCATTATCGTAACTTTAATCGCTTTCCCAGTATTGCATTTGATGCATACCAATCGGGTTAATGCTGCAAGCTTCCTGTTTTTAACTGTTTTTGGCATCATACTGATTGTTGATGTTTGGCTGTATAACGGCATTCGGGATAGTCATGTCGCTTCGTTTTTCTTGTTGATTGTTCTGGGCGGACTTTTGTTGGGGTTAAAGGGTGTTGTCACCTATGGTGCGTTTGCAATCGGAGTATCAATTTTCTTGTTTTTTGCTGAACGGGAAGGCTACTTGATCACACCTTACCCAACGCCACCTACCTTTTTCGATTTGGTAATTCTTGATCTTTATTTTGGGGGGGCTGCTTTTTTGATCTATTTGGCAACAAAAGCGACCAGTCGAAGTTATGATCGTGTGGCCAAGATGATGAGTGAGCTTTCTAAGACGTCTATCAGCCGTGATTATTTTGACAACATTTTGAATTCGATGGGCGATATGCTCATTGTTGTTGACCGTCAAGTGGTGATCAAAACGGTTAATCAAAACACCTGCGATATGTTGGGCTACACGGCCGAAGAGTTGATTGGAGCCAAACTTCAAGATTTCGTGTCGCCAACAACATGGCCACGCTGGATGCGTCAGCAAGGGGCTCAGACCAGCGTTTTTAATCTGCGTCATACTGATTGCGTGATGTTTGCAAAGGACGGCAGAGAGCTGGATATTTTGCTCTCATCATCTATTATGGAAACAGCACCACGTGAGTATGGCGTTGTTTGTATCGGGCATGATATTCGACGCCAAAAAGAAGCTGAAGCCGCAATTATGCAGGCTAAAATTGCAGCAGAAGAGATGGCTGAAGCCAAGACAAACTTCCTAGCGAATATGAGCCATGAGATTCGAACACCACTTAACGGGGTGATCGGAATGTCAACGCTTTTGATGGATACCGATCTTGATGAAGAGCAGGAAGAGTACGCTTCTATTGTGAAATCTGGTAGTGAAGGGTTGCTGTCAATTGTGAACGACGTCCTTGATTTTTCAAAAATTGACTCTTCGTTGCTCGAGCTTGAAAAAGCGGTATTTAATCCGACCGAAGCTACGGAAGCAGCTGTAGATATGGTGATTGGTCAAGCGCAATCTGCTGGGATTGACCTATGCATGTTTGTTGACCCAGAGGTTCCTTCTGCTGTTGAAGGTGATCCCACCCGCTTAAGGCAGATTCTGGTTAACCTGCTGGGTAATGCGATCAAGTTTACAGATCGTGATGGTTTTGTTGGGGTTGAGGTTCAAGTAATTAAACGGCGGGGTAAATCAAGGCTCAATTTTGTTGTTTCTGATTCTGGCGTCGGCATTCCGACTGATCGGCTTGGTGACATTTTTGAACCATTTAAACAGGCTGATAGCTCAACAACACGCACGTATGGTGGCACCGGGCTAGGGTTGGCTATTTCGAATAAACTGATTGAGCTTATGGGTGGCCAGATTCACGTTGAGAGTGAGATCGATATAGGGTCAACATTTTCATTTGATATTGATGCTCCGTTTGTTGATCCAAAGCCGGTGTTTTCTGATTACGTTTGGCTAGACAGAGTCTCAAACTTAGACATAGCTATGATTGCCGCGCCGCAAGGGACTGGCCGTTTTATTAAACGCCAAATCGAAACTTGGGGTGGACCAGTCACTCTTTTTAATCATTCATCGGAAGCGGATGAATGGTTGTCTGCAGGTAACCCGTGTGATGTCATGCTGGTCGATGGGAAATACGTTGATGAAGGGTTTGTGCAAAAATATGGTTATGATGGATCTGAAGCAGCCACCAAACTCTCATTGATTTTAATAGTTGGGATGGGTGATTCGGCCGAAAATGAGCATCGCAGAGATGGTTTCCAGGCGGTTCTGCGCCGTCCTGCCAGACCAACCTTGTTGGGCGATTTATTGTCGCGTGTAAAGCTCGAATCTCGGACTGCAACCGGCCGGTTGCGGTTGGAACGCAAACCGGTTCAGGCGTCAGACCATTTAGCATTGAGCCTGCCACTATCAATCCTTTTAGTCGATGATAATATTGTTAATCAGCAGGTAGGGGTCAAACTTCTTGCTCGATTAGGGTACGAGGCTGACGTTGCCTCAGACGGCATAGAAGCACTCGTTGCCGTTCAGCGTAAGGCTTACGATTTTGTCCTCATGGATATGGAAATGCCCAGAATGCACGGCATGGAAGCCACGCAGCATATTCGTGATGACTTGCCTGAGAACAGCCAGCCCATGATTGTTGCCTTAACCGCATCAGACTCTGATGAAACCGGTTTTGGCCATGCGGCCGGATTGAACGGTCATCTGACTAAGCCGTTGCGTATCGAAGCCTTAGCAGCAATGATTCGCCGGTGTAAGCCGTTAAGATAAGCTACTTCAACCCGGCACCCAAATCAGATAGCTTTTCTGTCGGCCGCCGTTGTCGCGTTTCCTGTATTCGGCGTTCCAGATGGCTCGATTAACAGCAGATGAACTTCCTCTTGTGCAATCGGGCAGTGTTCAACCCCTTTAGGGACAATGTATAAGTCCCCAGCCTCTAGATGGATGTCCTTATCCCGCAATTGAATCGTCATTTTTCCTTTTAGTACGAGGAAAAAATCGTCTGTCTCATCATGTTTGTGCCAGACAAACTCCCCTTGAGCTTTAACCACCATGACATCGAAGTTGTTTAACTGAGCAACGGTTCGTGGAGACCAATGCTCTTCGAATTGCGCGAGTTTTTGAAATAAATTGATTTTATCTTTCATTAGGTTGCCTTTTTAACTGTCCTTCTCTCTTCTTGAATTGTAAAAAAGACCCGGCCGATGATGGCCAGTACAACGATGCTGCCACCTACTATCGCCCAGGTTCCAGGTGTTTCACCTGCAAATATCGCTACCCATACCGGATTTAGAATCGGCTCCAGAGACATAATGACGATAATTTCAACCGCAGTCAGATACCGAATGGCTGAGATATAAAACCCAAATGAGATGCCCAGCTGGAAAACCCCTAATCCTAAAATCAAAGCGATATTCTGCATCGTCCAATCTTGGTTAAACATAAAGGGTAGCCCGATAATCAGCGCAAAAACCGCTCCTAGAACAACGATGTCTCCGGCCGCATCGCTTTCTGAGCGCAATAAGATCACCATAAACGACATGCATATCCCGCTGAGTATGGCGATAAAGTTACCCGTTACCCCTTCAGCTGATAGTTGATCAGCAAAGAAAAGCCCCATGCCAGGAATAATGATGCCAACAGCTGCCCAATCGACCCACTTTGGTTTTTCCGCCAAGAAGAAAAAGCTACCTAAAATTACCCAAACTGGTGCTGTGAATTGCAGAAAGACGGCGTTAGCGGCGGTGGTTAGCTTGGTTGCCATAATAAACGTGATGTTGGTGAGCGTATAAGCGACCGCACCTAAAATCATGTTACGCGTAAAAGTCGGCCGGGGTGGCCAATCCCCTTTCCGAAACCAAAATAGAATGATGGCGATTACAACGGCTGAAACGCCACTACGTGCACCATTTAAAGGTATTGCATCCCAGGTTGAAAGTTTGATAAAGACACCGCCCAAGCTAAACAGCAAAGAGGCGAAAAGTAGGGTAGCAACGGCACGTAAATGATTTGATTTTGGCATAAGTTTTGGGGAAAAAAGAGTGGCGCAATCATATCAGCCATGTCTGGCTAAAAGCTGACACAATTGAGCCAACAGAGGTGATACAAATTGGTTCGGTACCCGATTAGGTTGTTTTTAACACGGCTCGAACCGGACTCCCGTCACCGCCAACCAGCTTTAGGGGCAGCGCACTTAATTCATAAACGCCATCTTCAACATCGGCTAAATTTAATCCTTCTAAAATCGAAATCCCGTTGGTTTGCAGAGCATTGTGCCCCGGTAATGCTTCGTCATGCATATCATCCATAGAGGGGGCGTCTGTGCCGTAGAGCACGATGTTATTTTGCCTGAGATAGGCTGCGATTTCAGGCGTTGGATAGACGAACTGCTCGATAAACTGGGTCGTTGGTTCATGGCTAGCGGCCGAATGAATGAGTAGGCGAGGAGCCAAGCTGAGGTCGACATGGGCGATGTCGGCCGGTAATAAGCCTCCTGGCTTGTTCTTGACAGAGATAACTTGAGCCAACCCCCAAAAGGGTGAAAGATCAACCTGCTCAAGCGGTGTTCCATCTTTTTGAAAATGGAGCGGTGCATCAACATGCGTACCAGTATGTGCACTCATCGTGATTGTAGTTAGGTTAACGCTTTCGCCGTCAGACATGTTGAGCATACGCTCTAACTTAAAGGGGGTGTCTCCAGGCCAAGTGGCAATTCCTGCTTGTAGTGGATGGGTGATATCGATGATTTTTGATGACATTTTAAAAGTTTAGCCTATCTAAACCATGTGACCCAATCGTTTTGAGACTTGTTTGGTCATACGGAGAATCGCACTGCGGTAGTCGTCTATTTGCCGTTCGAACTGTTGAATCGGTGCTGTAATAGTCAGGGAGGCTACAACTTTGCCTGAGTAATCATAAATCGGTGCGGCGACGGAGCCCAATCCAAGAACTGATTCCTCGAATTGATATGCATGCCCCTGAACCCGGATTCGTTCAAGATCGTCATGCAATTGTTCGATCGATTGTATCGACTTGGGTGTCATTGGATCGAGCCCGTGTTCATCGATAAGGTTCTGTAGGTTTTCGGCCGACAGATGAGCGATAAGTACTTTGCCAGCGGCCGTGCAGTGGGCACTATACCGACCTTCGGGAGTGGGGAAATTATTGTCTAAGAAATGCTTTGCCACAATTCTTTCTGCAAATAGAATCTTCCCCCCAGCCAGAACACCTAAAAGGATCGTTTCATCATATTTCGTAGTGAACTGCTCCATCACTTTACGGGCCTCGACTTGAAGGTTGCTTGAGCTTAAAACCACTTGACTCATCTCTAAAACGCGCCAGCCGATTTTATACCGCCGCTTATCGCTCTTTCTTAAAAATCCAATTTGTGAGAGTGATGAAGCTAGATCATGCGTTGTTGAGGTGTTCCAGCCCAGCGTTTCTGCAAGTTCCGTAATTCCCCATTCTGGCGTTTCTGGTGAAAATAAGTTAAGCATTTGGCTCGTGCGTTCAATTGTTTTTAACATCTTTTAGAGTTTGAATTATCTTGAGTTTTGGTTACTAAATTCGATTATATCGGATAATTCCTGAAATGATCTTTGCTTTTGCTATATATTCCGTTTATATCGGAAACTGGTCGAATTAATGTTGCACCAGCTAAAAAAATGCCCATCATAGGGTGATCAAAATATTTGAAGATAATTGGCCCGTTCGTGTGGATAAAAGATGGGCGAAAACAATTTGAATCAACCGGACTATTTGGAGAAATGATGACACTAATTTCGGCCGCAGATTACACAGCCATAGAGGCGCCCACCGCTGATCATCGGATACCTTACGGTGATGACCCATCACAATTTGGAGACCTGTTTTTAGCAAACGGAGCCGGTCCCCATCCTGTTGTTTTTCTAATTCATGGTGGCTGTTGGCGTGCCCAGTATGGACTCGAACCGATGGGCAAAATGGCACGAGCACTAACTGAAGGCGGTGTTGCTGTGTGGAGCCTTGAATATCGCCGTTTAGGGAATGGGGGAGGATGGCCAAACACCTTTTTGGACATTGCAAATGGGGCTGACAAGTTGCGTGACATCGCGAGTGAACACGCTCTTGATCTGTCACAAGTTGTTGTGTCGGGCCACTCGGCCGGAGGGCATTTGGCATTATGGTCGGCCGCACGTGGACACCTCCCGGTCGATAGCGATATTTACACAGCCAATCCCTTAAAATTTAAAAGCGTTGTCGCCCTCGCTCCCGTTTGCGACCTTGAACGAGCGGTAGCGTGGGGCATTTGTGTCGATGCATCTGATGTGCTGGTCGGCGGCCATCCACGCAAAGTGTATGCCAATTACTATCAAGGCTCGCCCAGCGCCTTGCTCCCGTTAGATATAAAACATGTCACGATCAATGGGGCGTTAGACGATATTGTCCCACTCGAATATGTTGAGCCATTTGTCGCTACAGCTAAAAAATTAGGCGATGATGCATCACTCATCGGTGTGCCCGATGTCGGCCATTTTGAGATCGTGCTACCCACCCATCCGGCCGGAGAGTTGGTGGTTGACACGATTTTGGCAGAGTTTGGCAACTAAAACCTATGCAAAAAAACGATCCAACCCAACCGGCAGATCAATTGCCATTTGGTGAATTTGTAGCCCTTATGGCCTCGATGATTGCGCTGGCCGCCTTTTCAACCGATGCGATGCTCCCCGCATTGCCGGAAATAGGTAGCGAGCTGGGCATACGCCAAGCGAACGACAGCCAGCTGATCTTGTCACTGCTCTTTTTGGGGATGGCGGTTGGGCAGATTTTTTACGGCCCAGTTTCTGACAGTGTCGGCCGAAAACCAGCCATTTATGCCGGTCTCGCCATCTTTATGGGAGGGTGTCTGCTCTCAATGGTCGCCACCACCTTTCCGATGATGCTAGCGGCCCGTGTGTTGCAAGGATTGGGCATCGCTGGGCCACGTAGCTTGGCCACCGCCGTTGTACGTGACCGTTTTTCCGGCCGGATGATGGCCCGAATCATGTCATTTATCATGTCGGTGTTTATCCTAGTCCCTATTTTGGCTCCGGCCGTTGGGCAGGGCATTCTGTTGTTTGCTGGATGGCGCTCGATTTTCGGTGTTCTGCTCATTTCTGCAATTGTCGTCTTCCTGTGGTTTTCGATTCGCCAACCAGAAACCCTTTTGCCTGAAAACAGAATCCCCTTTTCAGTCAGCCGGATCAGCGCTGCCTTCAAAGAAGTCTTCACAAACCGAGTTGCTTTGGGGTTTACCCTCGCCTCAGGGCTGTTTTCAGGGGCATTTTTAGGTTACCTCAACTCGGCTCAGCCGGTTTTTCAAGATTTGTACGGCTTGGGGGAACGGTTTCCCCTTATTTTTGCGATCATCTCTATCGCTAGCGGGTTGGCCTCGTTTATAAACGCACGGCTTGTTTTACGCTTTGGTATGCGCTGGCTCACAAATGCTGCGAACTCATCGCTTACCGTTTTGTCGATTTTGTATTTTATTTATGCGGTTATGCAACAGGGGCAACCCCCGCTGTGGACGTTTATCGCTTATTTCTTATTGAACTTTTTTGCGGTTGGCATTATGTTTGGCAACCTCAATTCAATGGCGATGGAGCCATTGGGGCATATCGCAGGGGTCGGATCGGCCGTTGTCGGCTCACTCTCACTATTTTTATCGATCCCGATAGGCGCGGTTATCGGCCGTGCATTTGACGGTACGGTGTTGCCCCTCATCGGTGGGTTTGCGCTCATGTGTTTTGCCACGATTTTTGTCATGCGCTGGGCCGATTCCGGTGATCAACCAAAGTTTGTACCCCAAACCTAAATTTCAAAAGTTGACTTTATATTCTCAAAGGAGAGTTTTATGAATACAGATACCTCTTATGCAAAAGAGATGGATGCAAAAGACCGACTTGCTTCGTTTCGTGATCGATTTGTGATTACCGACCCTGACCTTATCTATATGGATGGGAACTCTATGGGGCGGATGCCGAAAGCAACCAAAGATCTTCTCGATGAGCTTCAGCACGATTGGTCTGATCGGCTGATTCGAACCTGGGGGGAAAAGCACTTCCACGCGTTTCAACACCTTGGTGAAAAAATGTCAAAGTTGCTGGGTGCCAGAGCCGATGAGGTTGTGGTTACTGAGTCAACTTCAGTGAATCTCTTCAAGCTAATAGTTGCCGCATTAAAAGCACAGAAAGGGCG
>JBGCDP010000153.1:0-48962 GCA_045105475.1 Anaerolineae bacterium | reverse complement strand
TTGCTCTAAAAAACCTTCATGCTTCAAAGTTGTTAGCATTCGAAAAACGGTTGTCTTTTTTAACCCAGTCGCTTCAATTAGCTCTGGCAACATCCAGTCCGGTTTTTCATCATTAAAGAGACGTAATATTTGAATTGCCCGCTCAATTGATTGAGTACCTTTCATAAGATCTGATTCCAAATAGTGGTCTTTAAAACCATTATTTGGAATTTTAGTGAGCGAGCCTAAAATTGCAAGTTTTCGGTAGGTTCAAATTTTCAATTAACAGAAAAATTTCCACTATCATTTGGATCAAACAAGTAGATAACGGCATTTACATAATCATAGGTACAAAAGTCATGCTGATTTCTAATTATTGGCCCAAAATTTGCGCTAGCCGTTTGGTACCACAATCTGCCTCTGGTAAAATTAGTAGCTATCTAGCTGAATAGGGCGTTCACTCTTGGGAGCGAGCGAGTAACAAAAAGACGCTAAGATCGACCTAGCATATTAAGGATGGGTTCCATAATTGTTGAATAAGTTAAAAGGCCATATTTCAGCCAACATCATCATCTTAGCTATCTTTTTGCTTTTGGTCCCTACCGTGCTGGTCGCCGCATCCTCTGCGCCTGCATCTCCAAGTTTCAGCAATTTAGACCTTTTGGCCCTTTATCCCGGATCAGCCCAGATAGAAGGTGAATTCTCTTTCAATGCACGCCTTACGCCATCTGTAGCGGCCGTTGGTGACACCTTATCACTGCAGCTGATTGCGAAGAATGATTCGCCAGATCCAATTTCTCCTGTTATTCGTATACTTTTGCCTTCTACGCTCGAAGTTGACGTCGCTGCATTGCCCTCTGGAACCGCTCTGAACTTGCAAAATCAAGAGCTTGTCTGGTCTCCAGTTTTAAATGGGCAAGGTGGTTCAGTGGAAGGGCAGTTTTCTTTTGAGCTGATTCGGACTGACCCGACTAATCCAGAAAACAAGATTGAATTTGAAATTACGCATCGTGGAACTACTGAACTAACTGAAGTTGGTTTTTGGGCGGGTGCTTTACCAACTGGCAGCTTTTCGATGAACCCTGAGCGAGCTTCAGTTGGACAACCGGTTCAACTTTCGGCCACCGTGTCTGGCAATGGGCCAGTGAATCAAACTTGGACGCTGGGTGACGGCCGTCAAATTCTAGCCTCAAATCCAATTATCGTATTTCCAGAAGTCGGTACCCATCCGGTTACACTACATCTCACAAACCCGGCCGGGACCACCACAATCGAGAAGTTCATTACCGTTGTACCTGAACCTGCCGCATTTATTAGTTTAAGCGATTCTGCTCCGGCGGTTAACGAGATCGTTCAGTTTCAAAGCACCGGAGGCGGGCAACAACCTCTTAGTTACTATTGGGACTTCGGTGACGGTACATTTTCGACTGATCCCAATCCACTACATCAGTACCCTGTTGCTGGCACCTATACAGTTCTTTACACGGTTCAAAACGAATTTGGCAGTGCTCAAAACTTTGTTGAAGTCAATGTGGGTACACCACCTGCGGCCGATGCCATTGTACCAGCGACCGGTCAAGTCGGGGCACCCCTAATTGGGCAAGCTTTTGCAGGTGATTCGGTTCAAACAATCATCTGGGACATGGGTGATGGAACAATTCTAGAGGGATTAGATATTTCCCACGTTTATCAATTCCCTGGCGTTTATACGGTGCGCATGGATGCAATCGGGGCATTTGGAACCGCAACGATTTCACGCATTGTAGAAATTTCGGCCGGGAGAACGAGCCTGTATTTACCGCTAGTTCTCAAAGATATGATCGCTCAAATCAACGCAACTGATGTGGGTGCTGAGACTGAGGTCGAAGCGGTCGCAT
This sequence comes from Anaerolineae bacterium, assembly GCA_045105475.1. Classification (GTDB taxonomy): domain Bacteria; phylum Chloroflexota; class Anaerolineae; order Promineifilales; family Promineifilaceae; genus WTJY01. Next base: position 47,106 of record JBGCDP010000153.1, on the reverse strand, counting down.
CTGAAAGCGCTGCCGAATCGGTTAATTTGCTAATTAGTACCTTAGCTGAAGCAGAAAATGACACGGAAATTGTATTAGTAGATAACCCTGAAATTGCTGGTGCAGATTTAGCGGCTCAGCTTTACTGGTATATCAATGAAGCTCGCAGACAGGCTGAGCTTGGTAGCGTGAATTTGATTCCATCATTAAGCGTTGCAGCGAAACAGCACACCAATGATATGGCAACCTTTAAATATACAGGCCATACCGGATCAGACGGTACTCATCCTTATGAGCGTGTCGCCCGTGTTGGCTTCCGTGAAGGTGGGTATGCTGGTGAAACAACCGCATGGGGCTTTAGAACACCACGTGAGGCGGTTGAATTTTGGCTTAACAGCCCGCCACACCGATTGATCCTACTGAATCCGCTAGCAAACCAGGTTGGTGTCGCACATACCACCAATTACAATGGGCCAAATGTTTGGTACTGGACGGCCGAATTCGCCTCGACTTACGGTTCAATCGAGAGCCAACTGCTTGAAGCTGGTATCCGAACCAAGGGGTATATCCCTGATGAGCCTATTGCTGAAGACACAATAATTTTTTATTGGTACTGGCCTTTAACCTTGGAGGCAGATCAAACATTTAGCCTGTATACGATGCGTAATGGGGCCGCTATAAAGATCGGATCAATTCGTGAGCCGATTAACGTTGATGAAAACCCCTTTGACTACGGGTACCCAGTCCAGGGGCTTGATTTAGCTGAGGCCGCAGGTGAAACCGAGTGGTTTGTACGTTTAGAAACCCTTTCTGGGCAGCAAAAAACAGATAGTGAAGTAGATGTCGTTACAATTTTTGGTAATTGGCCCACGCCAACAGCTGCACCTACGCTTATACCAACTCCCACAGTCATCGTACCTGTACCGGTTGTAGTGACCAGTACCAGCACTCCAGTAGAACCACCGGCTCCAACGCCATTAGGTCAAACCGGGCCTGTCATCAACACGCCTACCCCGACTACAACAGCCACGGCTGTTCAGCAACTCCCAACCGCATTACCGGTTTCCACCGCGACTCCGACACCAGTTACTGAGCCAACAGCAACGAACACCTTAGTTCCTTTGCTACCAACTTCTACTCCAACCCCGTTACCACAAGAGATTCCACCCACCAATACGGCCGTTCCTCCCACTTCTACGAATACACCGCTGCCTGCACCGACAAACACACTTATCCCACCAACGGCAACCGAGACGCAGGTTCCATTGCCTACAAGTGCGGCCGTAGATTTCCCTACGTTAACGCCAACAGGGAGTTTGTTTCCAGCGACAAGTACACCAGCTCCTTAGTTTTTTTGACGTTAGCTTTCGATTGTGAGAAATAGACTGCCTGCTTGTTGGTTGCAATTAATCGACAAATACTCGATCAATTGCATTGGATAGTTGTGCTAAATTGCGGACTAAATAGACCTCATCGCATAACTCTGCATAACGATCCATGTCACTGTCCCCCGTGCCCCAAAGCTGTTTGTTTTCAGGCGTGAACCAGACTAGCTTTTTCGCTCGGCGGTTTAAATCCTTGACCAAGTCTAGACGTGGATCGCTGTAATTATTCCGGCCGTCGCCAATTAAAATAACGGTAGAACGCCCTGATACCGCATCAAGATGATTCGTGAAAAAAGTATCTAAGCTGTAGCCTAAGTTTGTTCGAAACAAGTAGCCTGGAATCGCCTGCTGAATTTGCCCAAACAGTTTGCTGACTTCGCTAATATGCGCTCGATTGACCACATCGCTTACTTCCCCTAAATTGTCATAAAAAGCGAAGCAGCGGAGCTTTGAAACCTGATCCTGCATCGTCATCACAAAGTAAAGTAAAAACTGCAGCATCGTCTCCATTGAACGAGACACGTCGAAAATCAGCACGATCTGCGGCTTCAGCTTTTTGTGTTTGTGCTTGATTTCAAATGGCGTACCACCATACCGCATACTGCTTCGGATTGTCGTGCGAGCATCGAACTTCCCTTTGTCTTTCTTTTTGCGGCGTAATGCAGCCCGTGTTTTAAGTTGGTTCACAATGCGCTGAATTTCACGCCGGAGTTGGGTCATCTCATCATTTGAAAGGGCACCAAATGATTTGTTCATCAAATCTGGCCCCTGAATATCACGCGGCCGTTCGGCTCGCTGTTGGGCAATGCGGAACTTAACCTGTTCAGCGATATTTTCAGCCAATTCGCTTCGATTGACTTCGATGACGCCCATTACTCGATTAATTGATTCATCCGTCATGCCTAGCTCGCGCAGACTTTGACTCAGCTCTTGCAACTTTTCCTCTAGTCGGCCGAACCCCATTTGCTGCATCATCCGCCGGGTCACCCAAAAAGCCGCACTGGGGTTTTGCGCCCAGCGGATACCGGACTGATCCATCATTGCTTGTAGCTCTTCTTGTGTAGGTCCTTCGCCAGATGTTAACCACTCCAGTATTTGGTCAAGCTGCCCGTCGAAGCCTTCTAGGGCTTGCTGAAGCATATCTTGCTCATTGGCTGTTAAATCATCAAATGCGTTCAGTAACGGCGCATCAGAGCTGGAAAAATAGAGGGGGAACAGCTCATCAAAGACTTCAAATGATGGCTTGTCTTTGATCAATGTGGCTCGTAGAGATTGCCGAAACAATTCTTTTTCAGTGGTTCCCATAACGCCGATGGCTTCAAACGCATCGAGCCCTTCCGCTGTTGATACTGGCACGCCTGCAGCGCGCAAGCCTCGCATAAATTCTAGAATTCTTTCTTGCATGTTTTGATTTACGATTTACGAAAGATAATCTACGATTTTAGTCTGTGCGATCGATGGTTTCTAATCGTCAATCCAAAATCATACATCGTCAATCAATTAGTATTTTGTCGACGGCCGCTGAAAGCTGGCGTAAGTTGCGCACCGGGTAGATCGCATCACAATGGGGTTGATAAGCATACATATCGCTATCATCCTGAACATTGCGTGGATCCTCAGTGTTGAACCAAATTAATTTTTTTGCTCGGCGAGATAAATCTTGAAGTAGATCATCACGGGGTGGATTATAGCTATTGCAGCCATCACCGACGATAATCAGTGTGGTTCGGCCGGTTACAGCTGATAAATATTTTTCCTCAAACGTCTGCAAGCAACTTCCAAGGTCAGTTTGATACGGGCCACCCTCTACCGCACTCCGGACAGGCTGGTAAATTTCATCGTCGTTTTTAGCATCGATCTTTGCCATGATTGAGGTGACTTCTGCCAATGTTCGATAGAACGCAAATGTGCGGACCTTTGAAACCTGATCCTGCAATTCATAGATTAGCCTAAGCGCAAAATCGACCGTCTCACGCAAAGATCCTGAAACATCTAGTAAGAGCACAATCGATGGCTTCTGCCGGTTACGCTTGAATTTCAGCTCAAAAGGGGTGCCACCGTATCGTTGGCTGGCCCTCACTGTCCCTTTCGCATCAAACTTTCCTTTTTGGCCTCGCTTACGCCGTAATGCGGCCCTCGTTTTAAGCTGGTTAACCATACGGCCAAGCTCTTGTCGGAGTTCGATCTTTTCGGCCGTTGATAACGAATTGAACGATTTGCCCATTAGATCAGAATCCTGAAGCTCATCGGGTCGTTCAGCGCGATCTTGGGATATTTGGCGGCCGACTTGGCGGGCCATATTTTCGACCAACATTTCTTGGTTGGCTTCCATGACGCCCAAGATTTTCATAATCGCCTTTTCGCTCATCCCCATCTCAAGGAGCTTTTCAATTAGCTCACCCATTTTTTCTTGGAGCTTGTCAAAACCCATCTCGCGCATCATTTCACGCGTGACATAAACAGCATCTCTGTGGTCACGAGCATACCCTTTGCCAGCTTGCTCAGCCATGCGTTCCAGCTCTTCTGGTGTGGGGCCCTCACCGCTGGTTAGCCAATCGAGCAGACTGTCTAAGCGGCCGCTCATCGCTTGCAAAGCACCGCGAAGCATATCCTGCTCATCTCCGTCTAAATCATCATATACGTTTTGGAGTGGGGGATCATCAGCCGAAAAATAGAGTGGAAATAGTTCATCGAACACACGATAACTACTGACCTCTTTTATCATCGTTGCGCGCAGCGTTTCACGAAAAAGATTTCGATTGCTGATCCCTAAAACTTGCACAGCCTGCAATGCCTCTTGACTTTCAGCCACAGAAACACGCACACCGGCCGCACGCAGCCCCCGCACAAATTCAATCAGACGACCATCCATAACTTTTAAGGATTTACGATTTTAGATTTTTGAATGGTAAATAATCATCAATCTTTAACCTAGAATCGTAAATCAACTAGCCCATTCTACGCCGTGCATTTTGCACGTCAGCTTCGTATTTTAGTAGAACGGTTAAGGTATTATTTAAAGTCTCCGCATCTATTTCTTTCGCATTAAGTGTTACAAGTGCCCTGGCCCAATCAAGTGTTTCGCTGATGCTAGGCATTTTGCGCAAGTTCATTTTTCGTAGTTCTTGAACCACGCTAATCGCTTGTTTAGCTAAATCCTCGCTCAGATCAGGAACTTTCATGCGAACAATGTTCATTTCAGCTTCATAGTCTGGGTAATCAACATGTAGGAACAAACACCGCCGCTTGAGGGCTTCACTTAATTCGCGCGTGTTGTTGGATGTAAGCAGCACCATGGGCTGATGTTTGGCTTTGATTGTTCCTAATTCCGGGATACTAACCTGAAAGTCGCTAAGAATTTCTAGTAGAAACGCTTCAAATTCAACATCTGCTCGGTCAATCTCGTCGATTAAGAGCACGACTGGTTCATCAGAAGTTAGGGCGGTTAGTAGTGGACGAGGAAGTAGAAACTCTTCAGAGAAGAAAACATCATCTTCTTGCGACAGTCTTGCTGCCGCATCACGTAGGCTTGTAGCATCAGCTAAAACGTCTTTTAGTGTGTCTCGTAGAAGCTGGGTATATAGCATCTGTTTAGCATATTCCCATTCATAGAGCGCTTTCGATTCGTCCAAACCTTCATAGCATTGCAAGCGCACAAGAGGACGGCCGCTGGCCGCTGCCCAAACTTTGGCTAGCTCTGTTTTGCCAACCCCGGCCGGGCCTTCCGCCAGAACCGGTTTGCCTAGCTGTTGGGCTAAGTAGACAACGGTCGAGATTTCATCTGAAGCGATGTACTCCTGTTTGTTTAAGCTGTCGCGCACATCGTTAATATCTTTGAACATCAAGAACTCCTTGAGACCTGTTTTTAAGTTATCAGTTAACGACTCATTTCATTCTGCATCTATTTGAATCGTCAGCATCTGAGTTGATTGTATGTTCGATTCGGTTGAGTGTAAAGCAAGGATAACAACAGTTATAGATTTGCTCAGGAAGATGGTTTAGAGGTTACTCGCTTAACTCCAAATAGGTCTAAAAAATCGATGATTAAAAGCAGGTAAAAAGAGAGGTTATCTAGCTGGGACTAAAGTCATCATAGGGAGTTAGCTTCTTCACCTAAGCCGTAAGATAACAGCCATAGACTCGAGCCTATACTAACTTTTTACGTGGCAGTTTGGTTGCCACTGGAGACAGGTGATGAACACTTTAAAAGATATTTTAGTTAAACGAAAAGAATTAAAACGAGATGGGGAATTCTCAACCCTTTATGTTGATTACCATGCCGTTATGGATATTGCATTCAATTCAAAAAACCCATCTTCTGCAATTAAATCTTTGCTCAACCTTGCCTCGCTAGCCCTTTCATCAAACCAATCAAACAGAGCATGGGACTACTATAAAAAGGCTCTATATGTTGCTCAAGAGTCTGAGACGCCAACTTTAGCTATTCAACCGTTACTGGGCTTGGCTTCGATGTCTCTTAACATTAAAGATGACCATCAAGCGCGGGTTTATTACCGCAAGGCTCTCTGTATTGCACAGGAATCATATGATGAGAAATTTCAATTAGATGTGCTAAATTTCAATATGTATTAACGGCTTCTGCGACGGCCGCGGCCGTTACTTGCTCGAGGTTTGCCTCGATAGCTAGGTGCCTCAATGACAAAGTAGGTACACCTGGACTGATCGAGCAATCGTGAGCGAATCCTGCCGTCGAGCTCTTCAATCGTGAGCGATGTGGTAATCACGGTTGGTAGCTTGGCGTTATAGCGATAATTAATCAGCTGATAAAGTTTTTCTTTGGCCCAAGACGTTGCACTTTCTGTGCCTAGATCATCCAAAATCAATAGCGGTGCAGTTTTGACTTCGTTAAAGCGTTTATCGAGTGTGACCGCGCTTTTTGGGTTGAACGTTGCCCTTAAATGGTCAAGCAGGTCAGGTACCACAACAAATAGAGCTGCATCCCCATCAGTCGCGAAATGATTCGCAATGGCGGCCGCTAGATGGGTTTTGCCGTTTGCAAACTCAATCCCCGAATAGACAAGCCAGCCTTCCGGCCGGTCTGCAAAAGTAACCGCTAACTCAAACGCACGCTGTAAATTATCGGCCTGATTGCGAGGCAAATCATCTCCACGTAGATCAAACGACTGAAACGTCTTGTCATCATGCAGGTCAAGTGTCGAAAGTTCAGACTGATCTTCAGCACCACCACGCCTAAAATCTGGGGCCAAGATGACAATTTTACGAGCAATAGAGACATCTTCTAACCGTGAGCGAATCCGCATATCAAGCGTTTCTGTTTCATCATTTGTGGTGATAATCGTGGGTAGCTTTGCATTGTAGCGATGATTAAAAATCTGATACAGTTTTTCTTGAACCCAATCTGTATTGTTCTGGCTTCCCAAGTCATCCAAAATCAAAAGTGGACTATTTCGCACTTCCTCAAAGCGGGCATCATACGACTGCGGGCTGTTTGGGGAATATGTGGCTCGTAAGTGATCTAACAGGTCTGGCGTGTTAATGAATAGAGCAGGATGGCCTAATGCAATTCGATGATTGGCGACAGCGGCCGCCAGATGAGTTTTGCCGCATCCATAGCCGCCGTGCAAAATGATCCAACCTGAAGGGTGTTCTGCATATTCCCGGACAAAATTATAAGCCAATGAAAGATTGCGTTGCTCACGAGGTTTAAGGCCTAATCCATCCGGCATGAAGTTTTCAAACGTTAGCTCGGTGAGTAAACCCAACTGGCTTTTGGCGGTAAGCGTTTCGCTCTTATTGGCTTCAATATGAGTTTGCCGACAGACACAGACAACGGCCCGGCCGAATCTTGGGTCTCCGGTAGGGACCTCGGGAATCATAAAACCGGTTCCGCTGCAAAATTCACAGTCGACGTCACCCCCTGGAACTCCTTTGAGCAGATTAGGGTCAAGGCTGGTTCCAGAGGCTGCATTGAGCTGAAACCCTTCACCGCTATCGCTGGATGAGGTCGCTGTATTCGTCTGGGATTTGGTTCCGTAGCTTTTCTTGAGTATTTCGTCTATCGAAGCCATCTTCTTGTTTTCCTTCTGTTTGCCATCTTTTCAATATTCCAACAATGTAGCGCCATTTGCGCACATTGCTCGTGACCGCCAATTCTATCGCTTCTTCAATCCAAGCAACCGGCCAAGTTTTCTCTGCATCACGCAGTTCTTCAGTAATCATCGGTGTGAGCTGGCCGATATTTTGTTCATAAAGAACAAAAATATTTGGCCGTTCAACCATGAAATTCACAATCTCAACTGAGTCCAAATCCGGGCGCCATTCCCCATTTGATATGCCTTCTACCGCGGCTCGCCCTTTTTGACTGTTGACGAAAAACAGATCGATGTTGCCATCTGATGTACCAACCGTGACATTGAGAAGTGTACCTCTGGCGGTGGCCCTTTCGACCCCTTCTAGCAGAGCGTCGGCCGCGTCTGAGGGCTTTTCACCCAGTGATTTCATAAACTGCCGATCGGTCAAATAATCGACAAGACGCAAATAGCGGACCTTGCCTTCCTTTTGCGACAGTGCAAAAAACGTATAAATTGTCACCCTCAGTTCATTTTCAGACTCAATGATCGGCATCAATTCGGTAAAAAATCGATCCGGTACATAAGTGAAACTGTTTTTCCCGTCAGGAAATCCGGCAAATCCTTGCATGGTTTATTTGTCTAAAGCTGTACTTCTTGTCTTTTCAAGTTTGCAAAACTAGCCAACTGTCCGTTCCAATACAGGTCGATTGTGGCAGTAGGACCATTACGATGTTTAGCGATGCTAATCTCCGCAATATTAGGTCTTTCAGATGTTTCTGGATTGTAGTAATCGTCTCGATAAATGAACATCACAATATCGGCATCCTGCTCAATAGATCCTGAATCTCGAAGATCCGACAGCATCGGTCGCTTGTCTTGTCTGCTCTCAACACCACGACTCAACTGTGCAGCAGCGAGTACAGGCACATCGAGCTCACGAGCCAATTGCTTGAGCCCTCGAGAGATCTCGCCGATCTCTTGAACCCTATTGCCCCCGGCCGATTTGTCACCCTGCATGAGCTGCAAATAGTCGATCATGATTAGATCAATCCCATGCTCTGCGTAAAGCCTGCGGCATTTTGTACGCAATTGCATCGGGCTAATCGATGGGGAGTCATCGATAAAAATATCAGTCTCCCCTAATCTTTGAATCGCTTCATGGAAGATGGGCCATTCATGATCCTGTAACTGACCCCGCCTTAAACGCTGTACGTCGATTTGGGTTTCAGTTGAGATCATACGTTGTACAAGCTGTTCGGCCGACATCTCAAGATTGAAAATAGCGACTTTCTTACCAAACATCTTTGCTGCTGTTAAGCCAATTCCATTTTGAAGCGACGTTTTCCCCATACCAGGGCGTGCGGCGAGGATGACAAGGTCAGATTTGTTAAGTCCGCCTGTTAGCTTGTCTAAATCTGTAAATCCGGTTGGTACCCCGACAATATCTTGCTCACGGGCATAAAGTTCTTCGATTTGCTCAAGATATTTTTCAGAAATACGGCGGACGTGGACCAGATCATTGGTTGTCCGCTGTTCACTGATTGAAAAAAGTGTTTGTTCCGATCGGTCTAGAACAACGCTAATGTCTTCTTCTTCGTCATACGCCATAGAGGCGATTGTTCCGGCCGCACTTAGCAGGTCGCGACGAACACCAGCTGCTTCCACAATCCGGCCGTACGACTCTACATTGATCGAGTTGGGTACGACGCCAACTAAGCCAACCAAGTAGGGCTCACCGCCAACCTCTTCCAGCTGGTCATTACGGCGCAGCTCCTCGAGCAATGTCAATACATCAATCGGGTTGTTGCGGCTATGGATGCGTAAAATCGCTTCATAAATCCAGCGATTTACTGTCGCGTAAAACATTTCCGGCCGGAGAAAGCCCACGACATCGAAAATCGCATCTGGGTCGATCAGCAGAGAACCTAATACAGCTTCTTCTGCTTCTCTGTTTTGAGGTGGAAGTCTTTCAGTGGTCGACATATTGAGTTATTTCACCGTAATAAAAAAGGGTGCAGTGAGTTTATCACTACACCCCTTTTGGGTCATCTGTTTATAAGATTTCTTTTCTACTGTTCTTCGTCAAAATCATCGAAATCGAGTGTGTCGAGGAAGTCTGTAAAGGCATCTAATCCTTTGGCAGGCTTTTCTTCAGTAATCTTGCCTTCAGCTTCAACCTCAAACTGATCAGAGATTTCTTGCCGATCTTCATCTGTTAGATCAGGTTCTGGCAAAATGCCGACTTCTTCCATCACATCTTCCTCGATAAAGACGGGGACTTTTGCACGGACTGCGACCGCAATGGCATCGGACGGCCGGCAATCAACATCCATAAGCTTTCCACCTACATCAATATAAAGCCGAGCGTAGAAGACTTGATCTTGGATCGCATTAATCAGAATGTGTGAAATTTTGCCATTCATCGTTTCGATCACATTTTTGAGTAAGTCATGCGTCAAAGGCCGAGCAATCTCAGTGTCCTGAAGTTCAAGTGTGATCGATTCTGCTTCACATGGGCCAATCCAAATAGCAAGTTGGCGTTCACCATCCACATCACGCAACATAACAATGCGGTGCTGGGAAATTAAACTAATTCGTATGCTGTCAATGACGACTTCAACCATTGAAATTCTCTCTTTCTGTCTTTTTTAGATTTTGTAGAAACTCAATTCTAGCATAAATTGATTCGTGGCTTCAATTCTGAATATATGAAACTAAGGCAGTGTTTTCATTATGTGACTGAACTACGTTTGAAAATAACACCCTAGCTAGAGTATTTAAAGAATAAACCAGCTAGGATTAAAAATAAATGGGGTGCTGTGGGAGCTCATTCAAATTTAAGATCCACTTTCTTGGCCCCAATCTCTGTCTGGTGTTAAGTAGATCAAAGGTAGGCTGATGAGGGTCATTCCGTATTTGACGAGCAAGTTGAAGACGAAAATTTCCCATACCACTGGCCAGGGCACGGTCAAGAAATGTTCTTGAAATCCCCAGATTGGTGCGAATGCAATCAAAACAAAAATGAGGTTGTCGATTGGTACGGAAATAGAGTTGCTAACTAAAACACGAAGCCACTGATACTTGTGTGTGATTTTCGTAACAAACCAATGATACGCCTCCGTGTCGGCTAATTCGCTAACGACTTCAGCCAGAATCGACGCAACGGTGATTCGCCATAACGGACCAAATACCATGCTATAGGCTGTGAAAAACGACCCATCGGGATCAGAAAATGTGTCACTGGGAATTGTAGAAACACCCCATGTGTACAGCACCATGAAAATGTTCACGAGGGCTGCCATGACGATTAGCGCCCGAGCATTTCGTCGCCCTAAGACTTTGTGAACAAGGTCGCGTAGCGTAAACGTAATCGGATAAATGAATGTACCCATGTCGACGGCTAAGCCAGCTACTACGCCGATTTTTACGCTGGTAATGTCAGCTATCATTTGGGCCGCAACATAGGCAGCAACTACGACCACGGCCGCAAGCGGTACGGTGGCAGGATGAACTCGAACAGATTGAGAACTATTTGTTTGTGTCAAAATGACCTCCCATTGGCAAGACGGTGTGAACGGATAGGGTCTTGCCGCAGTTTTGTTTGTCTGAACAAAGTATTGTCTCAGACCTAAAGCCGGGTATTTGAAGGCGAGGGGGTGCCATCTTCACTGCGACCGGCTAAAAAATAAAAATGCACATGCGTTTAATTACGGCTATGTGGCGGCCGAAATTATAACGCTGATGATTTTGAGCGCATTTACGCTTACAAATGCATTTTCTTTGGCATTCTTTTGATTGATTCGTAGGTTAGCGCGTCCAATTGCTGTCGGTATGAATGCATAAGACAAGCCCTGATTCAATTGTGACAGACCCATTTGCGGCTGTCAGGACATTACTAATTCCCCTAGCTGGCCCAAATTTTAGAGTAGAGTTGATTAGGGGCCATTTGAGATTTTCAGTTTCGGCAATTTGGGCGTCTCCTTTTAAAGGAATGAGTGACACTGTGTCACCGGCGCGGCCGTGAATGGTGGCAGTATCGGCGATAAGGAAAGTTGTTTGGTGCGGAGCGTGCAAGCGAATGTTTCTGGTTTGTAACCGTGGATGAGTGAGCAACATTAAGTTTGCGATCTCATGATCTAGCCGGCCGCCTTGGGCACCATACACATGGATGTCTATATCTTCCCAATCAGGCTGCTCGGTCACGTATAGAAGGGCAAGCTCTAAGTCAGTTTCATCTTTGTCTTTATTGAATTGAAATACATTAACCCAATTGTCCTTAAGCTGCTGGAGATGCTCGGCCGACAGCGAATCCATATCGCCAATGACGATGTCTGGAATAATATCGGCCTTTAGCAAGTAATTTGTGCCGCCGTCAACACCAATAGTCGTGGATCCTTTACTTTGAGTAACTGCATTTTTGAGCCAGTCAAGATCGTTTATGTCCCCATTTGCCACCAATGAAATCATAGAGAGTGTTGTTTGAATGCAATATTTGAACAGGTGTTCAGAAAAACAAGATTAAGCTTGACATCGTAGAACAGATGTGCATAATTAATCAAGAACAAACGTTCCAATTGCACTGATAAATAAATTTTGATGACACATAAGGAGTCATAGATGAGTAAAGAAAAAGAATTAACAAGTACTATCGATAATATCACAAAGCGCTTTGGTGAGGGGGCGATTATGCGTTTGGGCGATGCCCGTGATTTGGTTGTCGAAACGATATCAACTGGATGCCTCTCTTTAGATATCGCATTGGGAGTAGGTGGGATTCCTCGCGGCCGGATTATCGAAATTTACGGACCAGAATCTTCAGGTAAGACGACGATGTGTCAGCACATGATCGCTGAAGCCCAAAGGCTTGGTGGCTACTGTGCCTTTATCGATATGGAGCATGCGCTCGACCCGATTTATGCTGAAGTTTGTGGTGTTGATATCGAAAACTTGTATATCTCCCAACCAGACACAGCTGAGCAAGCACTTGAAATTACTGAAGCGCTGATTCGGTCTGGTACGATGGATATTGTTGTCATCGACTCTGTTGCAGCATTGGTGCCAAGGGCTGAAATCGAAGGGGAGATGGGCGATAGCCATATGGGGCTTCAGGCACGCTTAATGTCTCAAGCACTACGGAAATTGGCCGGAATTATCAAACAAACCAACACAACCGTGATTTTTACAAACCAAATTCGTTCAAAAATCGGTGTCATGTTTGGTAGCCCTGAAACGACAACAGGTGGTAACGCGCTGAAGTTCTATGCATCGGTTCGGATGGACATTCGCCGAATTCAAGCGATTAAAGCCAGTGGCGATGTAGTTGGTAATCGTACACGGATCAAGATCAAAAAGAACAAGGTTGCACCACCGTTTGCAGAAGCCGAATTCGACATCATGTTTAATGTTGGCGTTTCACGCAGTGGGGATGTGCTTGATTTAGCGGTTGCGTACGAAGTCATTGACAAGCGTGGTGCTTACTTCCGCTATGGAGAGATGTTACTAGGGCAAGGTCGAGAAAATGCGAAGAAGTTTTTGAACGAAAATGTTGAAATCCTAGATGAAATTGAACTTCTTATCCGCCAAGAGGCTGGGCTACCACAAGCTGAATTTGAAGAAGTTGTGGCATAGTTGGGCTTACTCAGCTTGTTATCAAACATGCAGCGGTTGTTATAAATTAACAACTGCTGTTTTTATTTTTTAGTGAGAGATGCTTTTACTTCTTCTGGTAAGTCTTCTTCTTCGTAAAAGCCTATGTAAATGCCTCGTTTTTCCCGATTGTTTCCGCCCACGATTGAATCGATTTTTTCAGGTGGAGTTGTAATGCGTGTTTTTCGCCGAAGCAGAAAAGTTATCAAATGCTCTTTCATCTCTGTGACTACTGACGATATTTCAGCCGATTGGTCTCCACCTAAATCATTGAGCTCATTCTGGTCATTAAGCATGTCAAACAGCTGCGGCCGATAGCCATCTACATGGATGTACTTCCAGCGCTCTGTACGTATCATCACCGTATTACATTCATGATGGGGCTGATCCAGAATATATTTTGCGCCACGATCTGCATAGTCAACTTCGCTTACGGCAAATGTGCGCCACTCGGCCGGAGTTTCTCCGTGCAACAGTGGTAGCAATGACAGCCCCTCTAGCCTGTGATGAGGGATTGCACCTCCCATCACATCAATGAATGTTGGCAACAGATCAATCGCTTCAACCAAAGCGCTACTGGTTGTGCCCCGTGTGTTATCGGCGGATTCTGACGGATCTGCGATGATTAGAGGGACTCTGGCCGATGCATCGTGAAACCAAGATTTTTCTCCGATCCAATGATCACCTAAATAATCTCCGTGATCACTTGTAAACACAATCATAGTGTTATCGGTTAGGCCGCGCTCATCCATAAAGGCGAATAGTTCCCCTAGTTGGTCGTCTATTTGTTTAATCAAGCCCATATAGGCTTGCAAGACGGCCGCTCTAGTTTTTGGTTGCTGGAACGCACGACTTACAGTCATTTGCGTGTAGGCTTCATAAACAGGGTTCGGCTCATCAAGTTCTCCCTCGTCTCGTACAAGGGGCAAAAATGTACCGGGCCCATAAAGATCGTTATATGGGGGCGGTGCGATATAAGGCCAGTGAGGCTTGATATAGCTAAGATGCAAGCACCAAGGATTATCACCGGCATCTTTCATGAACTGCATCGCTTTACGGGTGGTGTATGGGGTTTCAGAATGAGGTTCATCGATGTCGGCCGGATAAGTTCCTGCTTTCAAAAACCAACCGTTCACCCAATCCCCATTTTCATCAATCGCTCCATTTGCATGTTTGCTCCAAGGATTTTTGGCATCATAACCAACTTCGCGCAAGTAGCGATTGTATTCAATGTCTTTACTTTTTTCGTCGTTAGGATGCAGCCCGTCATCACGCAAATATGGTTCGAAACCGATATGGGTCAGGTGCTGGCCTATATCTGATTTTAGATCAATTCCTAATCGCTCTATGCCTGCAGCATCTGGGAAAGAATGAGTTTTGCCTACTAGAGCGGTGCGTATGCCCATAGAGGCTAGATAGTCACCGATGCCCATCTCGTCCGGCCGAAGAGCGGCAAAGTTAACGCTGGCTCCATGCGAAGACATGTATCGGCCAGTATACGTGCTGGCGCGTGATGGGCAGCATAAAGGGGACTGGACATAAGCTTTATCAAAGCGAACTCCTCGTTCGGCCAGTTTGTCGATATTGGGCGTGTGTAGGTGAGGATGTCCATAGCACGACAAGTAGTCCCACCGCAGTTGGTCACACATGATGAATAAGATATTTTTAGTTTTAGACATGATTGGATAGGTGCATAGCTTGGCTATGCTTTACGTTTAGGTGGAGCCGTAGAGCCGCGATCGTCAAATGTATGTTGCAAATTAACGACCCTAGGCTGGTGATTCGGATTGTTCTGCATTGCGAGAAATAACTCTGCCGACTGCCAGCCAACCTCATGTGCGGGTACAACAATGCTAGTCAAACGAGGCGTGATTCGTTGTGCAAGCACTTGGTAGTCGAATGTAACAACTGATAGCTCTTCAGGTACTTTCACCTGATTTGCAACAATGTAATCAATGACGCCTCGTGCGTAGATATCATTCATTGCGAAAATAGCAGTTGGTGGTGTTGGCAAGGCCATTAAGCGCTCAACCGCAAGGCGGCTTGCCTGCGGAGAGCCTTCAAGCTCCACAACCAGTTCGGGGCGAATAGGTACATTGTGGCGCAACATCGCCTCTTGATAACCTAGCCAGCGCCAAATCGCTTCACCTTTTGAATGAAAACCGGTTAGATATGCGATATCACGATGTCCCAATTTCAGTAGATGATCGGTTAACTGTCTTGCTGTCGATTGCCCAAGCACAGCTAAATGGGGGATATCGTTTGACTGGAGTTCGTGGCCAGCAACGACGATGTTTGTTCCAAGTTCCCGTTGCCGAAGGATTTCTTGCCATACTTTTTCAGGAACACCATACTTTGATGGAACAAGGATAAAACCACCTACACCCCTGCGTTTTAAGCGATCAATTAAATCAATTATTTTTTCGCTATTTCCATCGGTGCTAGATATGACCGTGATAAAGTCATCTTGTGCCAAACGATCTTCGATCCCCCGCGTGAGGTTGGCTACATATGGGATTCGAATATCTGCTATCAGTAAGCTGACAAGCTGTGATTGTCCTCCAGCCAAAGCTTGCGCATTGACATTCGGCCGATAATCAAGCTCTCTGGCGGCCGCCATGATGCGCTCCCGTGTTTCAGCCTTCATCTGATCAGGATGATTGAACGCATTTGAAACAGTTGCCGGAGAAACCCCGGCTAGCTTTGCAATGTCATAAATAGTAGCCATATAAATCGCCTGCACCTTACTAAAGCGGTTTAGAAAATTGATTCTAGTTTACCCTCCCGCTTCTGTCAATTTAGTTACTGAATTGCCTCTAGGCTCCATAAGAATGAGGATAAACGCTTGAAAATGGAGACTCAATATTTGACCGGCATTCTACCTTCTGCTAATTTCTGGCACTGAATCGGTTTAGTTGAAATAACTTTTTCAAACGACATTACGAAGCACTTTAGCCATTGTGCCTTTTTAAACTTATGACTTCTTTTGCCGACGTTGTTTATTTGAATGGAAGAATTTACACTGTTGATGCCAAGCATTCTTGGGCATCAGCGGTTGCAATAAAAGCAGGGGAGTTTGTCTATGTGGGGAATGATAGTGGTGTAGCCAATTACATTGGCCCAAAAACGCATCGTGTAGATTTGGAAGGCAGGATGGTGTTGCCCGGCCTGCATGATATGCACATTCATGGGGTGCTAGGAGCATTGAACGAACTCTATGAATGCCAGTTTCCAATGGCATCAACGGCCGATGAGATAGTTGAAGCAGTGAAGCTGTTTGCTCAGGAAAACCCTAAAGAGGCTTGGATAGTGGGTGGGGCATGGCTAATGGAGATCAAGAATGAGATTGATAAAGGCAAGCTTGATGCCGTTTGTGACGATCGGCCGATTTTTCTTTGGGATGCGGCTCATCATAATGGATGGTGTAATAGCAAAATGCTTACAGTTGCTGGCATCACTCAATCAACTCCAGATCCGGCCGGGGGAGAAATTGTGCGTGATCCAAATGGGGAGCCCACTGGCTTGTTGTTAGAAACGGCTGCTTACCAGGTCGCTCAATCGATTCCTGATCGGACACCAGAAGAATATCAGCAGGGGATTAAATGGTTGGGCGAAATGCTCCACAGCTATGGAGTGACTTCTATTAAGGAGGCTGCGGTTAATCGCTCAATGGCAAAAGCTTATAAAGCAGCGGATGATTTAGGAA
This sequence comes from Anaerolineae bacterium, assembly GCA_045105475.1. Classification (GTDB taxonomy): domain Bacteria; phylum Chloroflexota; class Anaerolineae; order Promineifilales; family Promineifilaceae; genus WTJY01. Next base: position 30,337 of record JBGCDP010000153.1, on the reverse strand, counting down.
TGCTCCAACTACGGGTTGGTCTCCATTTCTTATGGATTACGCCGTTTGTCTACGATCCGGCCGATCTTGAGCTTTTGGTGATGGACCGCCACAGGTACGCTGGGGATTTGGTCAAGGTTGATTTCCTGAAGCTGTTTCTAGATGGGGTTCCAGTGGCTCGAACTGCTTGCATGCTTGAGCCATACCGTGGCGATGATGCAGAAACCCATGACCCTTATGAGCTTATGCTCGTAGACCGTGAACGGCTCAAAGACGTTTTAGTGCGATTTGACCGTGAGGGCCTGATTGTCAAAATGCACGCCACTGGTGATGCTGCCCTGCGGGCAGGGCTAGATGCAATTGAAGCGGCACGTTTGGCTAATGGTAACTCTGGCTTGGGTCATGAGATCTCACATCCGCAGAACGTGCACCCGGCCGATTTGCCACGCTTTGCGCAGTTAGGAGCTGTTGCAGATTTGTGTCCTAGGCTATGGCATCCTTCCTTAAACAAAGAACGTGCCTTAATTAAAGCGGTGAGTTCAGAACAGATTGAGCGCAGCTGGCCAATAGGGTCGTACAACCGTTCAGGTGTACAAATGATCGGGGGAACAGACTGGCCAGCTATGATGCCAACAGCAAACAATTGGCCTAGCATTCAAACACTGATTACGCGCGAAGATCCAACGGGACAGGTGGCTGGTAAGCTAGGTGAAAATGAGGAGATTGATTTAGCGACAGCGATAGAGATATTCACCATTAATGGGGCGAGAGCGGCGCGGCATGCAGATGTCTGTGGTTCAATTGAGGTAGGCAAGATGGCTGATATGATCGTTTTGGACCGGAATTTGTTTGAAATTCCGGCCGATCAGATTGGAGGCACTCAGGTTTTAAAAACCATTTTTAATGGGGAGGTTGTCTACACTAAATAAAATCAATTTGTGTGATATTTAAGGCAAATGTATTCACTTTGTATTTATTCAACTATTTTCGAACCAAACGAAGTGTAAAATCGTTGACTCCTCTTTTAATGTTGCTATAATCTTTTCTCTGTCAAAACTACCCCCTTGAATTATTTTCAAACACATACAAGGAGATCTGTGCAACATTCTGCAAATGTGCCAGTAGGTATTTTTGTATAAATTTCACATTAGAAAAGGAAAGGTGAACCATGAGCGAAGAAGTAATAGAAGCTGTTGAAGAAGCGACAGTTGTGACTGAGTCTGAAGAGACTGAAGTTACTGCTGAAGCTGAAGAAGCAGCCATTAATCTGGATGAGTTGGTCACGCCATCGAGCATTGACGATCTCCAGAGAAAAATGAAGCTCAAAGGCACCGTCACGCGTCTAGATTTGTATGGCGCATTCATCAACATTGGTTTGGGCGCTCCGGCCGTATTGCATATTTCTCACCTTGGGAAACGTGTTAATCGTGTGACGGACGTACTTAGCAAAGGCGATGAAGTCGAGGTTTGGGTTGATCGTATTGATCAAGCAAGCAACTTGGTTAATGTAACCATGAATCGGCCGCTGGCGGTGGAATGGAGCGATCTCGAAGAAGGAAATACGTACACTGGCCGTGTGACCCGTCTTGAAAATTTTGGAGCCTTTATAAATATCGGCGCTGAAAAAGAAGGATTGGCCCATGTGAGCGAGTTAAGTCATGAGTACGTACGCCATCCCCGTGAAGTGCTTAATGTTGACGATGAAGTGCAAGTTAAAGTGCTTGATTTCAGTCGCAAAAAGCGCCGCATCAACCTGAGTGTCAAAGCTTTGCAAGAAGCACCAGAAGCTTCGTTAGAAGAGATGTCTGTTGCTGATCTTGATTACAAAGAAGAAGACTACGGTGAAGTTCCAACCGCAATGGAATTTGCGATTCGGAACGCAATGGGTGACGATGCACCAGCAGGTGGTGGCCGCAAGCAAAAGAAAAAGAAGAAGAAAAAAGGTCGTCGTGCTTACCAGAACGACATTATTTCACGGACACTTGGTTACGCTGAAGACTAGGTGAACAATAAAAAAGGCTCTGATTTAATATTAAATTAGAGCCTTTTTTATTTGGATGGAGCCAGTGGGGTGGGGGAGGCTGATTTGGGCTAAATGTCCAGCGTGATTGAAATGTAGTCGGCCGCAGATTCGCGCACACTGACCATGGGGGCTAAGTATCTTTCGGTTGTCACAATTGATTCATGCCCAAGCAGCTGCTGAATTTGTCGAATCTCTGCTCCAGAGCGCAACATTAAATTGGCAGAGGTGCGGCGCAAATCATGGACGGCGATGTCGATGCTAATTTCAGCCGCATAAAATTTGATGATTTTGTAGACAGCCTGTGGGCTGAGCGCGCCATCGCTTTTGTAGGGTTTTGGGCCACCGGCCGTAAGTGAGCCAGTTAGCGTGCCATATTTTCCTTTTTTGATCGCCTTGAATATTTTTTCATTTGAGTTTAGATCAAGCCCGGCCGCCATAGCCCAGCGTTGAATCGCATCATAAACAAACAATGGAATTCCAATTGTTCGAATGCGTCCACCTTTGCCATGCAGGTTGACAATGGCCCAACGGCCTTCTCGTTGTTGAATATGCTTGAACGTTAGGTTAGCGACTTCGGATCGGCGAAGTCCTGCACCCAAAAACGTTGCGATAATCGCTTGATCACGGAGGCCACGCAGCCGGCCGATATTGCTTTCGTCATCATTTGCGAGGCGAAGCGGATGCAACAGTAGGCTTTGCGACTGTTCGGCCGTTAGCCAAGTGCCTACATCCTGTCCGCGTATCGGCTTGCCTCCAATCTGACTAATTCCCCAAGCAATCACTGGATCAATTACTCCATTAGCATGGAGTTGCGTGGCCAGTTTTTTAATTGCGGCAAGCCTTTGATTGATTGTTGATCTGGCTTTGCCTGCTTCGACCAATGATTGAACATAGCCGTTTACGGCCGCTGCATTCATTTCGGTGTAGCTGCTTTGGCTGTGCCATGAAAGGAAGTCTGTCAATGAAGTCCGGTAGGCGATCTTTGTGTTTTTGCTGTTGACGGCGTTCAAGGTGGTGTTGATAAGAGGCTCGATTACTTCTAGCAGGCGCTCTTTTTCACTTTCGTTTGTATTTGGAATTAATTGGTTCATTCTGGCATTCTTGTACTTAATGACGCGCTCTACACGAAGTTTTGCGATCAATACCTATTGGTTTCTATAAGCAACATTATGATAACTAATAGGTATGTCAAATAATACTTGCTTAATTGTTCTATGGCAAGTATCAGAATATCAATTTTTTGAATACAGGTTTTACAATTTGTGCTTTTCCAAAAAGTCTTCATCAATCTCTAGCCCCAAACCGGGTGATTTTGGAACCTCGACCCACCCTTCAGTAATTTTTGGCGGATTTAGGGCTACATTATCACGAAGCGGATGTGGTGTAAGGTCGAGCTCTAGTAATGGCTGTTGTGGGAAGAGCGCTGGTGGTGTTGGCGCAATCGAGGCAATGAAGTGCAATGAAGCTACTCTACCGATGGCAGTTCCCCATACATGCGGAATGCAGCGCATGTGCCAAGTACGAGCCATATCTGCGATCCGCTTTCCTTCGGTTAGTCCACCGGCGGCACAAATATCAGGCTGAAGAATATCGACTGCCCGCTGAGTAATTAAATGCCGAAATCCAAAACGGGTGAATTCAGCTTCGCCCCCAGCGATTGGCATATTTACGGCTTTTCGAACTTCAATATATCCTTCTATATCTTCAGGTGAAACTGGCTCTTCAAACCAAGCAATGTTCAAATCCTCCAGCTTGCGTCCAATTTGAATAGCAGTTGTCGCGTCATAAGCGTGATTCGCATCAATCATAAGATCAATATTGGGACCAATCGCCTCACGTACGGCCGTGACATAACGAACATCCTTTGCAAAGCCGTAACCGATTTTCATTTTGATATGCTGGAATCCCATATCGACGAACGAGAGCGCTTCTGACACAAGATTATTCTGATCATCGACTGCATCTCGCATATAAAGCCCGGTGGCATACCCTTGTATCCGCTCAGAATATCGCCCACCAAGCAACGTAGATATAGGTAAACCGCTTTCTTTTCCCAGAATATCCCACAAAGCGATGTCAATTGCGCTTAGAGCGGAAATGACAAGCCCCTTTTGACCATAATCCTTGGTCCAGTTATAAAGGTGATCCCAGATGACGCTGATTTGCAGCGGATTGCGCCCTAGCAGATGGGGTTTGAAAGTCTGATTGATAATCGCATCAATCGCATGCCCCGCATCATGACAAAATGCCTCACCCCAACCAAACACACCACTGTCTGTGGTGATCTTGATTATCAACGCAGTTCTAGCGTTAACCCACTTTTGAGAAAAACCAAATCGGCCGTCATTGATCGGCATTCTTAAATTATAAGTTTGAATATTAGTTATCTTCATAAAGGTATGAAGGTAAAATATCCTTCTATAAAGCAACTGTCAAACACATACGATGATTATTTTTGATACAGATTTGGGTCTAGGCACACCGAGGTGTGAAATTGATGATGGCGCGGCGCTTATTCAGCTTTTAGGTATGGTTCCACTAGAGGTTGCGGCTGTGACAACCGTTCATGGCAATGGAACAATCGATGCGGTTATGCAGAATACACGCCGTTTGCTGTCATATTTAGGTCGGGAAGATATCCCTGTCGGCCGGGGCGCAGCTTGTGGCCTAATCGAGCAGAAGCATTGGTTTCAAGAGTGGCAAGCAGGCTATGGCGAAACACCGACTTGGCACATCCCAGATTTAGCAACGATGCCATCTTCAGCCCAGCTCATTATCGATCTTGTCCGTAAGCATCCACATAAAATAACCATTATCGCTGTAGGGCCACTGACTAACTTGGCACTCGCTTTGCGTTTGGCACCTGATATCGAGCTTTTGGTTAAGCAAATTGTAACGATGGGCGGTTCATTTGGTGCGGAAGAACCGATGCCGGAATTTAACGCTCAATGTGATCCAGAAGCCGCCTATGCTGTGCTGACCGCTAGGTGGCCAATCAAAATGATCGGATTAAATATTACCAAGCAGGTTCCATTTTCAAAAGCTGATTTTTCAGATTTGCCCAGCTGGAATCCTGCAATCACATTGCTTAAGCAATGTGCACCGGCATGGATTGATCGGGTCACCAGCGTGGGCTGGGGTGATGGAGATTGCTCTTTGCACGATGCATTGGCCGTATCTGCTGCGGCTGACCCGACTTTATTTAGCTGGCAATCTGGCACTATCGAAGTTCTGTTGAACGGGCATGAGCGCGGCATTACACGATTTAAACAGTTGGATAAAGAAAGCGATGCGATAAATGTGCAGGTCGCAACGACCGTCAATGCAGAAAAATGCAGGCAATTGATCTGGAAATATTTGAGCCAACCTCCAATTGGCTAGCCAAAGAGATAAATTTTGAATCTATCATTTAAATTTGCAGCTTTGGCTTTTGTGGTTACTGCATTGGCAATTGCTTGCACCACCCCACCTGACCCTCCGTCGCCCACTATTCCTTTATCTACTGGGCCAGCTACAGCTACGACCGAACTAATCGCATCGACTACTGCGACCTTTGCCACCAATTCAACAATTGAAGCTACGCACACCCTGCTGCCTTTGCCCACTTCAACTGATTTGCCTAGCACACCTACTATTCCAGTAATAGAAACAAAAGCTCTGCCAGCAATAGTTGATCCAACACTTACAGCGACCAGTGTGTCAGTGCCAGCTTCCCCTGTTGGCGTGATTGAACTGGAGGGCGCGCAGCTTCCGGCCGGATTTTCGTTGCGGAAGGTAATCGAAGTCGAAAGGCCTATCGGGTTGGCGTTTAATTCGGCCGGTAATTTCTACATTTCGACTCAATCTGGACAATTGAGGATATATCAAACGGAAAAAAACAATTTAAAGTTAATTGACTACACGAATTTTATTTCTGTGGACGGATTTCGCTTTTTGCATGGTATGGATTTCCACCCTGAAAACGGTGATCTTTATATCTCAACGGCCGGCAAAATCTCAATCCTACGTGACACAGACAATGATGGGCTCGAGGACCAAGTCATTCAACTCGTTGAGGACCTCCCTTTTGGCTTACACCAGAATAATGTGCCTAAATTTGGGCCGGATGGCATGCTATACGTCGGAGTTGGCTCAACTTGCGATGCATGTATCGAATCCGATGCCCGCAGCGGAACGATCATGCGTTTTGATCCTATGACAGGAGAAGGAGAAATTGTTGCCAGCGGACTACGCAATCCGTTTGACGTTGCCTTTCATCCAGAAACAGGCGCACTGTTTGCAACGGATAACGGACGTGATGACCTAGGAGACTTTGATCCGGCCGAAGAGCTTAACCATATCATTGAAGGCAACGATTACGGTTGGCCGGATTGTTGGAATGAGTTAGAAGGTATTAGCTGTGATGGGACAACGCAAGCTACCGCCCTCTTTGCGGCCCATTCATCTGTAAACAATCTACTTTTTTATGAAGGTAGCTCTTTCCCTAGTGACTATACGCACAGTCTATTTGCTCTTAACTTTGGCTCATTTTTAGTAAAAGCTGACACAGGTTTGCAGCGCATTGTGGTAGCTGAAGACGGTCAAGGCGGATACACAGCCGAAACGGAGTGGTTTTTAACGATGCCACCAAACAGTTTTCCACTTGGCTTAGCTCAAGGGCCAGACGGTGCAATTTACTTTGGAGATTATATTAACGGCGGCATCTGGCAAGTAAGCTATGGTGATTAAAGTGCAATTAAGATAATTTTACAGTGAATTTATGCTTTAAAGTGGACCTAATGCTTATTGCACTGTATGGTATAAAATTCTGTTCTCAACTCATTCTATGTGCAGTTATAAGCACTAGGGATCACCCATGTTTGGCTCTCCAGAAGACGAAATAGGCAAAATCATTAGTGGCCGCTACCAAATCGAGCAATTGCTCGGCCGGGGAGGCATGTCTACTGTGTATCGGGCGTTTGATCAAAACCTCAAACGGCAGGTAGCTATCAAATTCATCCATGCACATTTGTCTGAAGATCCAGAGTTTGTTGATCGTTTTGAACAAGAAGCCACGGCCGTAGCCAACCTGCGTCATCCCAACATTTATCAGATTTATGATTCAAGTCGTGAGGGTCGTGTCTATTACATGGTAATGGAGTATGTACCTGGCAAAACGCTTGAAGAGGAAATCGCACTGAGAGCCCGTGAGCAGCGTCGATTTTCGCTAGATGAAACACTCAACATCATGATTCCTACATGCCGTGCCGTTCATTATGCTCATGAGCAAGGAATGATTCACCGCGATCTAAAGCCATCAAATATTATGATCGACGAGCGTTCCGTTCCCATCTTAATGGACTTTGGTGTAGCAAAGCTATTGGACCGTGGAGGGACCTCACAAACGGCCACAGGCGTAACATTGGGGACCGGAGCGTATATGGCACCTGAGCAGGCCACAGGTGCAGACCCTGATGTTCGTATGGACATTTATTCAATGGGTGTCATTCTATTTGAGCTTCTGGCTGGGGAACCTCCTTTTTACAGTGATTCAGTCATTACGTTAATGATGAAGCACATCAACGAGCCGGTGCCTAATTTACGGATTACACGTAACCACCTGCCAGAAATCATTATTCAGATCACTGAAAATGCGTTGTCGAAGACTCCTGCCCTTCGATACCAAACAGCAAAAGAGATGGTAGATGATCTCAACACGCTGGTTCATGGTAGCAGTGCGGCTCTCCCCACAATCAAACCAGATCAATTTAAACCAGTACAAGGTACGGACAGTGAGTTGCTCAACACTGTGCCGCTCCCTACCTCATCCTCTGAAAATCCAGTTGTGTCGCCGACTCCCAATATCAATGACACGATATCTGATCCGGTAATTCCAATTTTGGAAACCGGGGTGATGCCAGCGGTCGTCAGTAAGTTAGAACCGCCTACGGCTGATTTACCATTAGTGGAACCGCCAGTCTCTGTACCGGCTGGACCCGCTGGACCAGTCCCAGCTCAAGCTAGACAAAGCTCAAGCCGCAGCATGCTGATAGGAATCATCGGTACATTACTTGTATTGGCAATGGGTGCGGGCATTTATTACTCCTTTTTTAATGGCACACCTGATGAGGTCATTCAGACCGAACCCACCTTATTAGCTGAAACTATAGAGCCTGCACAAATCCTAGAAGCGATAGAGCCTGTTGTGGAGCAAATTTCAGTACCACCCACACGCGCGACTTCAGCAAATATGGTGCAAATTCCGGCCGGAGACTATTCAGTTGGTGTGGCTGAACCAAGCAACGATCAAGCCAGCATACGTGATGTCACAATTAATTCATTTTGGATTGACCAATTTGAAGCGACAAATGCAGAGTATGCTGACTTTTTAAAAACTGACAGTGGCGAGCCGCCTAGCAGCTGGACCAGCAGACAAGCGCCAGCTGGAGAAGAGAACCTGCCGGTGAGCGGGCTCACATTTGAATCTGCTGACGCTTACTGCCAAGCACAGTCTAAACAGCTACCAACGGAGGCTCAGTGGGAAATTGCGGCACGTGGTCCTGAAGGATTTATATATCCATGGGGCAATTCGGCCGATGGCGTTGAGCTTCCGCGATCCGCGACCTATCCAGTTGGAACACAGGCAGGTAATCGCAGCCCGTTTGGCGTTTACGACATGGCTGGAAACGTTTGGGAATGGGTCGATATCCCATACGAAGCGGTTGAAAGCGGACAACGGGTTTTACGTGGAGGGCAGTTCGGCCTTGTGAGGGACGCGACCACCCGCCTCATTGGTGATCCAAATCAGCCAAGCATTTTTCGCACGGCCGGAGTGCGTTGTGTAGCAAGTGACGTTGAAGTTATAGCTGGTCCCATTGCAGAAGATTGGAGAGCCAAAAATGATCTGTTTGGTTTGACGATTAAAGATGAGTTTGTTGACCCTGATTCTGGCTGGCCGGAATTTAGCGACGGTGTCATGCTGTTTGGCTATCATCCGCCCGACTATTATCACGTACAACTGTCAGCCCCAAACGAAACCACAACCGCATTTTCTGGTGCAAACCTAGCCTCATTTACGGCCGAATCTGATATTTTTGTTGAGGCCGCTGGAGGTGAAACCGGTAACTTTGACTATGGTCTAGCTTTTCGCCGACAGGGGGAAAACTACTACACCTTTTCGATTAATCCTCGAACACAGGATTGGTTCGTTCAGCAAGTGACAGATTCAGAGGTCATTTATTTAGCAGGTGGTAACAACCCATCGATTTTGGGCGGGCAAGAGATTAATCGACTCAGAGTTGATGCTAATGGCCCACAGATTGTTCTGTCACTAAATGGAGAACCTATCAGCTATATTGAAAACGCGACCCTGAATGAGGGTGACTTGGGCTTTTACATCCGCACAGGTGATGAAGAATTTATTCATATCCATTATGATGCCTTAAGCATTCGTCAGGCGGAACTCCCGGCCGATGATGTTCTTGCAGAGCTGGGCAAACCGGTAGAGCAAAAGGTTGAAGAAACAAGAAGCATCTTGCCGTCAGCCGCGAACATGGTCCCCATCGATGCGGGCAATTATCAAGTTGGGGGCGACCTTGAGCTAAACATGGACATCTCTTCGTTTTGGATTGATCGCTTAGAAACAACGAACAATCAATACGCTGAGTTTATTGCAGAGACTGGCCATCCAGCCCCTGTAAATTGGGATGGAACAACTTATCCACTTGAGCAAGAAAATCACCCGGTGGAAGGGTTAACATTTGATGATGCGGACGCTTATTGCACGTGGGCCAACAAACGATTACCAACTGAAATCGAATGGGAAATCGTCGCACGCGGACCAAACGGATCACTATATCCGTGGGGCGACAGCAAAGAATTAGTAAGTCTGCCACGAAGCGAAACATATCCGGTTGGATCGGTACTAGAAAATCGCAGCTTTTTTGGTGCGGCTGATATGGCGGGCAACGTATGGGAGTGGGTTGCCGAACCCTATGCGGCGATAGGTGATACTGAACGGGTGTTACGTGGTGGGTCCAACAACTTCCAAAATGACATGACATTCCGTGCAGTTGGTGAACCGACAAACACAACGATGTTTACCAACGCTGGGGTACGCTGTGCGGCCGATAGCGTTAGTGAAGAAGCTAATATCGATTCACGCACTCTACTTGAAGATGGCTTTGCCGATATTGAAAGCGGCTGGTGGCAGGCGAGCGCGCCCGTCGGGCCTTATTTTTACGGCTACCACCCCACTGACTTCTATCACGTCCAAGTTTCGGCCGCAGATAGCTGCCTCTCTGTTTTCCAACCATTTGAACCAGACAGTTTCATTGCAGAGGTTGAAATTTTTGTTGCTGATACCGATAGCGATACTGGAAACTTTCAATACGGTTTGACTACGCGACAAACAGGTGCTGGGTTTTATGCATTTGCAATTTCACCACGAGCACAGACTTGGCACATTCTAAAAAATAGCAGTAGAGGTGTTGAAGAGATTATCGCCGGAGAAATATTAACCTTGAACGGAGATTCACAAGAGAATCGAGACCGAATCGCTGTCATCGCGCAAGACTCTACGTTTGCATTCTTCGTTAACGGAGAGCTAGTCGGCCGGGTGTCTGATGACAGCTTCAGCAACGGCGACATCGGTTTCTACGTTGAGAACTTCGACGAAACCTATTCGCACATCCACTATGACAAAATATCTGTTCAAGCTTTGCCTGAATCAGCCCAGCTTCCGTCTGAACCTCCCTTAACAGCTCCCTACTCAATCGTCTCACCCGTATGTAGTGGGTCCGTTGTGACTGACCAAACTCTCATTGGTTTTGTGAGCCATGAGGTACGTGCTGGTGAAATCTTAACCACTATCGCAGAGACGTATGGGGTCACCATAGAGGAAATACTGGCAGCAAATGGCAAAAGTATTGACGATCCAAGCGTGATACGGCCGGGGCAAACCATCGTCATCCCACAGTCTTAGTTCACCGGCAAGTCTACAATCTAACCAAACTAACCAAATTACTAAAAGCTGTAACGGTAAAGTAACGCCAATGACAGGTATAATCAGGCTGTGTTTACTCATTCATTTTTTGATGAGCCGGGTTGCACTCAATTTTAATTTTAGGAAAATCAATAAGGGAACAGTCTGCCCAACTCAGAGGAAAAATGAATAGTTCTATTATTCCTGTTCTTAGAAAAATTTTTAATCGCATGTTGGGGCCTCTAGGCCTTATTGCAGCGATCGGTGGCTTTGTAGGGGATGTTTTACAACCTCTACTTGATTTAGCCCCATGGGTAGCTGGCATCTCTTTTGCTATTTTCGTAGGTAGCATTTTTGCTTTGATGATGTATCGCCGCACGGCCGACATTGAGCTTGCAGAGTCCCTAATTCCGGCCGTAATGGTCCTTGCCGCCGGATCTACCCTTATTTTTGCAGGCTATTCAGTTGTTTTTCGCAATGCTCCAGAACGTGGCTATATCGCTGACAACATAGAGCCAATGGCTCAGTTGCAAAACTCGTTATTTGGCTTAGAAGCCCAAATAGAAGAGATTGGCGAAACAGTGACGCGAACCGAAGATTTAGTCCAAGAATCGGCCACAGTGCAGGCTGACTCAGCAGACAAAATTGATGAAGTTGACCAGACTGTGCGGGAGAATCAGGAAATTCTCAAAGAGATCGCTGAAAATCAAAGAGGACCAGAGGTGATGCCGGCCGGAAAGCTGCTCAATATCGCCGTCGCTGAATTTGGCTCTCTCGAGAATGGGCAGATGGTGCCAAGCGCATTGGGACAGAATGCCAGCTCCCTCATCTTTAATCAGCTATGCGATGCGTTTCTTGAACCGGAAGAGGAGTTCTGCGACCCGTCATTAGATGCCGCAACGCAGTTAGGAGAACTCTACGGAGACTCGATCTCACTCTGGCATGACAGCATGCCCATCGGCAAGAAAGGGACGACACTTGGAATGATTGCAGGGAACACACCGGCCGAACGTGCAGCTGCGGCCGAAGCTTTGGCCAATCAGATCAATGCCAACATCATCATTTATGGCTATGTCGCCACAGAAAATGGTAGCGACACGATTTTTACCGACCTTTATTTTAGCGGTGAGAAAACACGCTCTGAACCCGATGCTATTTTTGGTACACACACATTAGGACAGCCGATCACGTTACTCTTCCCAGAAGGGAATGAAAGTCGTGCGACAGAACTGCGTGACGCCATCAAATTGCGCACGCGTGCCTTAGCATGGATCACAGCCGGGCTAACGGATGACATCGCCAACAAGAGAGTTGAAGCGATGGCGACTTTTGAACAAGCGACGCTAGATTTAACTGATTGGGATGACGATGACGGACTGGCTGTCATTCACTTATTTCTTGGCAGACAGGCTTTCTTTTTACGAGACTACGACAAAGCGTTTGAATCCCTCGAAAAGGCGCTTGAGCTTAAGCCAGACTATCCCAATGCCCATATTGCCCTAGGGGCCACCTACTACGATCACGCTCAGCTTTATTTTCTCCGCGACTTCCCAAGTTTTGAGTCAGATTGTGTGGACAATGAAGCGATTGCGCGCAGTGCGGCAACACTTGAAGAAGCGATGACCGATATGGCACTCGCCCAAAGTCACTTTGAACAAGCGATCTCTCTGGCACCCAATTCACCATATCCCGGTGTAGCAGGCGTTGGGTTTATGATGCTGGGGCAAAACGAGCGCCTTATTGCCCAAACGCATTTGTTTGCAGGTGAAGCGGCCGAAGCTCGGGAAAAGATCGCGTCATCTCTTAATCAATTTAGCCTCGCTCAGCAGCAGTTTGTCGGGACGAATGAATTTGTCTTTCGAGGAATGGCTTTTGACGGTGCAGGCGGCACGTATATGCTACAGGCACAGGCGGACTTACAGGCCGGTGACCAAGCCGCGGCCGATACCGCATGGAACAATGCGCTGGGCCAATTTGAAATGTGTTTAGCGGAAGAAGCCAATATGCCACCAGCGCTTTTTGACCTGATGGCAAAAGTGAATGTATTCAATTGTGGCTGTCGAGATAGCATTGAACTTATCAACGGAATAATCGGAGGCCAATGATCAGGCCGCCAATCGGTACTGATCTACGAGCAGGTTTATGAAACGAACAAACTATTTAATTTTATCGATCTTACCCATTCTGCTACTTATTGCAGCCTGTACCAGTCCTGAAACTGACGGATTGAGTGAAGATGATCGAGTGGAGACGCGCGCGGCTGAAATTATTAAAGCCACGGCAGATTTTGAACTGGCTGTAGAACAAGAAGTTGCAGCCCGCTCGACAGAAGAAGCGGCTAACAATCCGCCCACAGAGCCTCCAGCGACATCAACGGCCGCCCCACCACCAACGACTGAGCCTGATCAGGCGACACCAACAGCAGTCAGTGCAGAATCTGAGCCCACAGCAGTACCAACTGATTCAGATACTACAGAGGCACAACCGACACCGACTCTTTTTCCACTCGTTAAGCAGGGTGCTCCCGGCGATCGTCAGGGCATTGAAGGCAACATCTTTGCACCGGATGGGCTCCAGATATCCTCAGATCCGGCCGTATATGGTGAAAGAATATCATTTATGGCGTTAGGGCTATTCGATACGAATGTGGGTGAACAAGAAGGTGATGGGGTTAAAACCGTTACGTTTACGATCACCGATGCAAATGGAAAAATTGTGCATAGATTGGTTGAAGAAACTCCGTTCTTTTGTGCGTTTGGTGGAAGCTCGCCATGCGCTGAATGGGACTTTTCACAGAGTGACAATAAATGGCCCAGCGGCGAAGCAGCTACATCTGGGCAACATAATGCTCAAATCGAAGCCTCAGGCAGCGAAAACGGCCGTTTTTCTATATGGACCTATGACTTTGAGCTTGATTTAGGCGATGGTGGCAACGCAAATCTACCAGAACCTACACCGACATTGTTCCCACTGGTAAAACAAGGAGCACCTGGTGACCGCCAAGGTATCGAGGGTAGTATTTTTGCTCCAGAAGGTTTGCAAATTTCGGCGGATCCGGCCGTTTATGGCCAGCGCATCTCATTCTTGTTGGTCGGCGCATTTGACGAAAATGCAGGAACGGCCGAAGGTGACGGTGTGTCAAGCGTCACTTTTACGATCTTTGACAACAATGGTGACGAAGTCTACAAAAAAGAAGATTCAGCCCCATTCTACTGCGCCTTTAGCGGTGACAACCCATGCACGATTTGGGATTTCAGCCAAAACGATAACAAATGGCCCGATGGCACCGCCGCTCAGTCTGGCAACTACAATGCGCAGATTGAAGCCAAAGGAACTGATACGAGTCGATTCTCAATCTGGACATATGATTTCTCACTTGACTTGGGTGATGCCAAGCCAGAGCCAACACCCACACTCTTCCCCGTTGTAAAACAAGGTGCGCCCAGCCAGAAAGATGGCATTCTCGGCAACGTTTATGCACCTGCCGGGCTACAGATCTCATCTGACCCAGCGATTTTCGGGAATCAAATCTCGTTTATGCTGCTCGATTCATATGATGAGACGACCGGTTCAACAGAGGAAGGGGCAGGTATCGCCAAAGTGACCTTCACAGTCAAAGCGCCTAACGGCAACGTCGTTTACACACGAAGCGAAGAAACGCCCCTCTTCTGTGCATTTGGTGGAGACAATCCCTGCAACGTCTGGAACTTTTCTGCCAATGGGAACAAATGGCCCAGCGGTGAGCCGGTTTATTCTGGCGACTATTCGGCCGTGGTCAATGCTGTCGGCAAAGATGGTGGAGAGTCAAATTGGAACTATGACTTCGCCATCGATGTAGGTGATGTTCAACCTGCTCCAACTCCAACTGAAGCGGCGGCACAAACGCCAAAGGTGACAATTACCAATATTACGCTGAATGGTGACCGCTACTCAGTTGATTTTGTAGCTAGCGGCTATCAGCCCGCCCTACCCGGCATGCATATGCACTTTTTCTTTGAAACAGTTCCAGCCGAACAAGCTGGAGCACCGGGTGGCGGCCCGTGGCAAATCTACCCAAACACCAATGGTGGTGCTGCCAGCAGCCCGATGACCCTGTATGGGGTCAATGACCGCCCATCCGGAGCTAATCAGCTGTGTGTGTTGGTTGCAAACGCAAATCACAGCGTCAATCTAGGGACCGGCAACTGCTATCCATTACCCTAAACAACCACTCGGTTGACTTTGGTTGGTGCCGTCTGCTAGATGGCACCAACCAAATCGATTTATACTCACGACAATTCCCCCTACTCCTTCACCAAGCCTGCTTATAAGCACCCGACTAATCAAAATTTTATAGCCAAGATATCCCACTGATTTATGTGGGTTAGGTCGTTATTCTAGCCAGTGAGGTTTATAGACGTCTCGCCTCTTTTCAGCTGCCAATATTCCTCTTAAAGGCTCTGGCTCAACCCAGAAATTCGCTAACGATCCAACCCATGCATCTTACTCAAACTAGCAATAATAAATTTAGAAAATCGCTCCTTATCTCATTGGGAGCTCTCATCTTTGCGCTAACTCTACAGCTCAAAGCCGCAGCATCACCTAGTTCAGCAACAATCTCTCAAAATCAAATTCAAACTGAATTCCTGCCTGATATCGGCCACTCTTCAACAGGCTTAATGCTTGATTGGCGGCTCGATTTAGATGAGATGGAACTCCAAACAGACGCCAAATCAACAGAAATATCTTTTCCAGGTTTTATCCAGAAAAATGCACCGGGTGAACTTGTTGTTCCAGAGCAATCCCATTTGATTGTTTTGCCTGAACAAGGAAATCCCACAATAGAAATCACTTTTTCAGCTACGGAGAAACTTAACCTAAAGCATCCACTTGACCTTGCACCTGTCCCATCTGGTGTTGCAACAAACGATGATGGTGTTGTAATCGGTGGTGGCTATGCCCAAGCTGATGGGCTAAATAAGCATCCATCTTCATCACCGATTCAATTTGAAGAGATAGGACGGATGGCAGGGGCACGCTTGGGACGTTTAACTTTCAGCCCCATTGTCTACAACCGAAAAGCGGCCCAATATCAAATTGTCACCTCCCTAAAAGTACAACTTAGTTATGATGCTGAAATTGCAGATTATTCTAATCGGGCAGCTTCGAATACGTTTACAAGACTGCAAAGCACATTGGCTAGCCAGGTAGTTAATCCAGAATTAATTGGTATAAGCCAATCAGCAAACACCAGAGTATTTAATTTAACCGAGTCAGTTTCGCCACCACGACCGAATATTATTTTAGAAATTATTGAGCCTGGGCTTTACGAAATTAAGCATAGCGATGTTGTCGCAGCTGATGCGAGTAGCACCTCGATTGATCCGGCTCGATGGCAGTTAGCAAAGCATGGCGAAGCGGTTGATATGCACTGGATTGGAGATGGAGATGCCCATTTTGAAACCAATGAGCGATTCTTATTTTATGCGGCACCAGATGCAAACCGCTGGTCAAAGAACGAATTCTACACACTAACGGCCTTAAGCTCCGGGACACGCATGAGCATAGCATCTCCACCCACAAGTGCTTTGCCAACGGGCAAACTCATCATTTCCAAAACGTTTGAGCAAGATGCTAATTACACACCCAACTGCTTTTGTGGTCATCTCCCAGCAGGGCGCGACGGTGACCGCTGGATATGGGACGAGCTACGTGTTCCAGGGAATCCAACTGGAACCTATCAAATTGATCTACCCAGCGCAGATATTTCCCCATCATCTCCAGCAGAGTTAACGCTATGGATGATTGGTTTTACCAATCTACTCAAAGATGATGATCATGCTTTAAAAATCTCGATTGGGAATACACAACTAGGAGATTTAGTTTGGGATGGTAAAACTGCAATTACCCACACTGTCTCAATTCCGGCCGGAGTATTGACTGAATCAAGCGAACTAAAGCTGAGTCTAGACGAAGCCGCCAACCTAATTGATGGTGTTTGGTTAGATGCATTTTCAGTCGCATACACTAAAAATTCAGCAGCTGGTTCACAAGCCGAGTCATTTTTATACATGGGTCAGCCAACGCCTCACCAATACAGTATTAACTTAGGCCAAGCAGGTTGGACCATTGATGCAACGGCCGTTAACCAGCCACAAGTCATTGGGTCAGGTTCATCATTTGTACTCAAAGATTCGGCTGACGGGGTTCGCAACTATGTGGTTACAACAGATGCTGAGATCAAACAGCCAAGTATGCGCAAAGCGATCCCGTTTTCTAGCCAGCCTGCGAATCTAATCATGATCGGCCCGGCTGAATTTGAAGCTGGGTTAGCCCAGTTAATTCAATTGCGCACTCAGCAAGGCTGGCTAGTTGACTTCATTACCCTAAGCGAAATTTACGATAGCTATGGGTATGGGTATCCGTCCCCGTTCGCAATCCAAGCGGCACTTCAAGATGCTTATGAATCAAGCTCAATGCAGCCTGAAGCGGTAATCCTTGTGGGAGATGGCACACATGACCCCAAGATGAACCAAACCAATGGGAAAGAAACTTTACTCCCAGTGATGTTTGCAGATGTTGATCCATGGATTGGAGAAATACCGGCCGACAATCGCTATGTCGCCATCGATGGTGATGATGTGCTACCAGACATGCTACTCGGCCGATTGCCTGTTAATAATCTAGAAGAGTTAGACACAGTCGTATTAAAATTAGTCGCTTACCCAAATCAAAATTCAAGCTGGCGCGAAAACATTACCTTTGTCGCCGATAATAATGACAATGCAGGACAATTTTCAAGTTTTGTAGCGGAGCAGTTTGATCATTTAAATAATGGAAAACACTTACTCAATTCAATTCAGTATTCTGGTGAAGAGTCTGATTTGTCGCAGGTAAAATCACAAATTCGTGAAAGGTTTGCAGCAGGCAATAGCCATCTAATCTACATAGGCCACTCTACGGTTCACCAGTGGGCTGATGAAAGCCTGATGCATATTAGCGAAGTAGAGAATCTGTCGAACGCTCAACGTTTACCCATCATTCTCCAAATGACCTGTTTCACCGGATCATTCCATATGGCAGGTCTTGATTCCTTTGACGAAGCTTTAATACGACATGAAACAGGCGGAGCAGTAGGCGTTTGGGGGGCAACAGGGCTAAGTGTAACAACTGGACACGACTCACTCGCAGAAGGATATTTAGAGGTCCTAACAACCGAAGACAATCCAGTTGTTGGTGAAGCGATAGTCGCCGGAAAAATTAGAATGATGACCAACAAGCCGCGACATGCTGATTTGGTTGATACATACACATTTTTTGGAGACCCAACTTTAATCTTGTCAGAGCCAAGGACTGGGACTGGTGAACAGAACACTTTCTTGCCATTAATCTACAAAAAGTAGATGGCAATAAAAAAAGGTCCACATTACTTTTGGGAATAATACGGACCTTTGCTTTTCTTGATTAAGGGGAAAGACTAATTAAGCGGTGCTGTCGAAAATGATACGTGGAATGGCATACAGTAAATCATGATTCCGCTAAATTGGGATAGGTCAACATCGGCCGGAATTTCGTAGTTCTGCGACCCTATGTTGCCTTTCAAGGAGCCTAAGTCGACATATTCGCCCATATCTCCTTCGATATTTTCAACCAGTAAAACATGCAAATCAGGTCCATTCGTCACCATAAAGTCTTCCAAACGCAAAATGCGGGTATCGCCTTGCTGGAAAATTGCAGCACTTCCAGAGCCTTGATGAAAATCATCAGCTCCTGTAAACATCCCACTTGAGACCTGGACCCATTCGGCCGGGGCTTCAGGCATATCCTCTTGCATGTCTTTATCCGGCATAACGGCCGCAACCTCTTGAACTTGCTCAGCCAGTTCATCCATTTCTTCATCAGTCATTTCGCCCGACATTTCTTCAGCTTTTTCCATGACTTCAATCAATTTGGACTCAAGCATCTCGGCTGGCATCGCTTCTGCTTCGCTCACTGTAGGCAAGTCAAATGGGAAAGCTTCGTCAACCACATCAACCCGCCAAAGAGGGGAAGCAAGCCACCAGCCTACAGGTGCTAAAACTAAAACAGCAACAATTCCACCAATAATTAAAAGGTTTTTTCTACTCATATAACAGTTCCTCGTAGTCAATAAAATAAAAAAGGGCGCTTAATCTATTAAAAGATTAAGCGCCCTTATCATAGCCGAATTTTTTATTATTGAAATTACGGCTTGCTTAAATTCGGTTACGACTTCAGTACGACTATTTCGCTTTACTTGCTAAGAAGTAACGATAAAGAGCCAGCAAAATAACAGCACCAACAACAGCCAGAATCAAGCTTCCTATAAAGCCTGATCCACCAAGACCAATCAATGAGCCTAGCCAACCACCCACAACGCCACCAGCGATACCGAGTAGAATTGTCACAATTATCCCACCAGGATCGTCACCTGGCATAATAAATTTTGCTAATGCGCCTGCAATTAAACCTGCAACTATCCAGCCTATAAAACCCTTGTTTTCTTTTTTTCCTTTGATTTAAAAAATCACTGCTAACTGAAGTAAAAAACCATATGTTAATTACTTCAAGCGATTATATGTCGCACCGGAAAAATGCACATAAAAACAAACACCTAGCCCAAACTAGGCAGGTGCCTTTTGTAATTCTTTGAATTTTGATCGGAATTTGGCAACCTTAGGTGAGATTACAACCATGCAATATGGCTGGTATTGATTACGTGAATAATAATCTTTATGGTAATTTTCGGCCGGATAAAAAGTAGGTGCAGCAGTCACTTCAGTCACAATCGGATTGCTCCAAACTTTCTCATCAGTGAATTCTTTAATGACCTTTGCAGCTGTTTGCTTTTGCTCATCATCATGATAAAAAATCGCTGACCTGTATTGAGTGCCAACATCATTCCCCTGCCGGTTCAACGTCGTCGGGTCATGAACCGTAAAAAATACCTGTAAAATTTGTTCAAAACTAACAATCGCAGGATCAAACTCAATCTGTATCACTTCGGCGTGCCCGGTCTGGCCAGTGCAAATCTGTTCATAGGTTGGATTATCAATCTGCCCCCCCATATAACCAGGAGCAACATTAAGCACCCCTTTCATCTCTACATATACTGCCTCTACACACCAAAAGCATCCACCTGCCAACGTTGCAATTTCGTTCATAATCGTCATCCTTATCTTTTACAATTTCAGTCATTTTCAACTGAAGATATTTTTTATGTGCACTATTTCAAGATTATTCGGCAAGTATACTCATAATCCACCAGCTTTTTATTAGAAGAGACCCATTCGCTATAAAAATTCAGTAGGATCACTTAAATCAAATCAAACATTATGGTAAATTACTTACTATTATTAACTTTCCAGTATGGAAACCTATTTTAACTCACACACGAATCCCATAATCTGGGACCGTTTTAAATTTCAGGAGGCTCGAATTGATAAAATTCAGCGACGACGAAAACGAAGAAAATGATGCGGCCGAAAAAGAAGCTGCACCAAAAGGGTTGATGCAAAAGATGCTTGAAACCCGAACCATCCTGCTTTTTGGTGAGATCAATCAAAAAGTTGCCAAAGATGTAACGCAAAATTTAATGCTCTTGGCGGCAGAAAATGATGATCCCATCAAGCTATTTATTAATTCGCAGGGTGGTCACGTTGAATCTGGCGATACGATTTTTGACATGATTCGGTTTATTAAACCTACTGTGAAAATCATTGGGACCGGATGGGTAGCTAGCGCAGGTGCATTGATTTATGCCAGCACAGACAAAGAAAATCGCTACTCTTTGCCTAACACACGCTACATGATCCATCAACCGATGGGTGGTGTGCGTGGCCAGGCTTCTGATATTGCGATTGAAGCAGAAGAGATCATGAAAATGCGCGAACGCCTAAACATGACGTTTGCAGACCAGACTGGACAAACGATAGAGCAGGTGCGTGAAGACACGCTCCGTAATTATTGGATGTCAGCGATCGAAGCCAAGAAGTATGGTTTGGTTAACAAGATTATCAACTCTGTAGAAGAGCTCGATTAAACTGATCAATCGGTAACAGCTCAATAGCTTTGAAAAAGGTGTATCTGGTTCGGCTAGATACGCCTTTTTCTTTTCCCTTTTGCTTTTCTAAAGAAACACGATATAAGCAGTCTGTTCAGCATGATTTTTGCTATACTGGCGGCCGAATACTAACAATGATGACATTTTCCCGTTTAAGAACGAGGTTTCTAAAATGGTTTCTGGGGTTTAAACTCGGCCGAATTGCACTTAAACTTGGAATCAGGTTGCTGATCCCAAAACATCGCATTGGGGTCAATGTGGTTTGCCTAGATACTGACAATCGTATCCTCATGCTCAAGCATGTATTTCACCCACTATCTCCATGGGGTTTGCCCGGCGGTTGGATGGATGCAGGCGAAACGCCGGCCGAATGTGCCTTACGCGAATTGCGTGAAGAAACTGGCTTAGTCTCAGCGACGGCCGGTGAAACAATTCTGTTTTTCAGAAACCCTGGCCCTGACCACTTAAACATAATCATCTTAGCGACAATCGATGCACAGCAACCCCAGACAAAACTAGACGGGGTTGAAATCACTGACAGCATGTGGGTCACACCCGACACAGTGCCAGAGAAACTAACAATGCACACAACCCTCGGTTTAACAAACGCTTGGGCAACTAGAAATATTAAGTTTGAGTTTCCCGTTTCTCAGGTGATAAACTCAGCATTCTAAAATGAATCGTAGAAGCGATCCCGGCGCAGCCCAGTGGATAATTACAGCAGCCATCTTTTTTCTTGGCGGTTTGCTAATCTATTTTTTAGTACAGTACAGCAATGTGCGAGCTTTCATGCCTACAGGATTGGAAGTTGCCAACATACCCGTAGCTGGTTTGGATTCAGAAGGGGTTAGAGCTCGCTTAAACGAGCGCTACTTAACAGCCCCTATCACTATCGTACACGGTGAAGAACGAATTGAATTAAGCCCAGAGCGAGATGCAGACTTTCGACTAGACTTTGAGCGCATGATCAGTGATGCTGAAAATCGACGGGACAGTCAGGATTATTGGTCCGGCTTTTGGAATTTCCTTTGGGGGCGTGCAGGCAATGTCACACCCGTTGAGTTACGGGCAACCCATGACAGGGATGCATTGAGAAGATCTCTTGAGCAAATTCGAACGGTCTATGACCAACCGGCTCAACCTCCACAACCTGTCCCCGCCACATTAAGCTTTTTATATGGTGAAACAGGCAGACAAACCAATATTGAAGAAAGTTTAACCAATGTTGAAAATGCACTCTATCGAGCAACAAACAGAGAAGCCACACTCATTGTTGAGGCAATAGAACCAGAGCGGCCAAATATCAATCTGCTAGGATCACTCATCGTTAATCATTTACAGAGCTTTGACGGTACATACAGCGTGTTTATTCTCGACCTTGAAAATGGAGATGAGTTCAGCATCAATGCAGACGTAGCAATGTCAGGTATGAGCATGCTCAAATTACCTATCGCAGTTGAAACAATGCGAAACATGAACCAAGAGCCTAATAGCCGCTACCAGACTCTATTGCGTGAAACCCTTATCGGCTCGGGTGATAGTAGCGCGAATGAGTTGTTAACATTCATCGCAGGGGAAGATGTCGAGGGTGAGGCTGATGCATTTTTCGGTGTTGATCGTGTCACAGAAACAATGACTGAATTGGGGCTAAATAATACATTTATCGTTGCCCCATACAACGAAGAACCTCGCAGAAATAAAGAAACAATCGAAACCCCAGCAAACACAGCCAATGATACCCAGACTCTTCCAGACCCAACCATGCAAAGCACTGCAGCGGACCTTGCCAGCTTGCTCAACATGCTTTATGACTGCGCAATGACAGGTGGTGGAACTTTCCTCGCTGTGTACCCAGACAGCATTACACAGAGTGAATGCCTCTATTTGCTAGAACAGATGAGTGAAAACAATATAGGCAGCTTGTTGGAAGAAGGGATTCCACCTGAAACAACAATCGCTCACAAACATGGTTGGATTAGTGATACCCATGGGGATGCAGGGGTTATTTTTGCCCCGAATGGCGATTATATTGTCGTTATGCTCATGTATGAGACAGATTGGCTAGAATGGTCTGAAAGCTCCCCTCTAATAGCAGACGTATCGAGAGCGACCTTTAATTACTTTAACTTCGATACACCGTGGCTTGGAAATCAGGGGATTCAGGGGCAATAATGAGAAAAAACAAATCCTCTAATCCCACCTCACTATATGGAGGGCGCAGATTTCCCTTTAAAGCAATCGGTACAGCTATCAAACAGCTATCTGGTTTGGCACTTGCAGTTATTGCGCTCTGGTTTATTGGTAACGAGGTTTGGCAATATTTAAAGGTCCGAGACAATTTCCCCCAAGGAACAAAGATCGGGCAGGTTGAAGTCGGTGCATTGGGCTTTGATGACGCAAAGGCTAAGGTCGTCGCTCACTATCAGAAGCCAATTGTCGCGATGCATGGCCAACAAGCGGTCGAAATATTTCCGGCCGATGCTGGCTTCACTCTAAGCATCGATCCAATGCTAGAAGCAGCCATAACACAACTACAAGAAACGCCTCATTGGCAAAGATTTGCCAATAACCTTTCAGATAAATATCTAGCGGACAATATACAGCCTGAAATGGGTCAAATCGATATACCACTCCAAGCAGCGGTTGATGAGGCAATGCTCGATATGGCTATGGGATATTTGGCCAATCTAATAGATCGGCCAGCAAAACCGCCGGTCCTACTAACCAACAGCGGTGGCGCAGTTGAAGATGGGCAACCAGGGTTTCAAATTGATGTTGAGTCTAGCCGTGCAAAAGTCAAAGCCGCACTTCTTGAAAGTGAAAACCGAACAATTGAGCTTGAAATTTTGACGCAAGATGCACCTCAGATTGATTTTTCATATCTTGAAAATTACTTAAACCAGCAGCTTGAAATCTTTGATGGCACCGGGAGCTTATATGTTCTCAATCTGCAAACAGGAGAAGAGTTGCGCATCAATGCTGATGATGCAATTTCAGGGTTAAGTGTTGTCAAAGTTGCGATTATGCTTGAGACATTTCGAGCCATTGACGGGCCACTAGACTTTGATGCCAACAAGCTCTTGGAAGAGACTGCGATTAATTCCGGCAACTACAGTGCCAATCTTTTGCTTGACATTGTTGCTGGCGAAAACAATGCATATTTAGGAGTTGATGTCCTAACAAACTCGATGAAGCAGTTGGGGCTCAATAGCACCTTTATTGTGACGCCTTATGAAGAACCTCCAAGGTCCAGCAAGCCAACTTTAATTACGCAAGCCAACTCCAACCCTTCCATCGATTTTGACCCTGACCCGGCGATGCAAACGACCGCTACCGAAATCGGCCGTCTGTTTGGTATGATCTACGAATGCTCTAAAGGGGGCGGAACATTGATTGCAGTTTATCCCGGCAAAGTTACACCAGAGGAATGTGAAGCACTCATCCAACTGATGACGCGCAATGTAGATGGGAATTTAATACGCTTTGGTGTACCAGAGGATGTGCCAGTCGCTCACAAGCATGGTTGGGCTTACAACACTCATGGAGACGTTGGAATCGTACTGTCACCTGGCGGTGACTATGTGATCGCTCAATATTTACATCAGGATACAGAATGGCTACCTGCAAATATAAGCTTTCCTATCTTACGTGAAATATCACGCTCGGTTTACAACTACTTTAATCCAGACAACCCTTATGTAGATCATAAGCGTGCCCAAAAAGCGGCCGGTGTATATGCGGTTGATCTTGCGATTCAGGAAGCTGAAAAACGGTACCAGAACGGGGAATAAGCCCTACCAGATGTTTAGGAATAGGAGTGGCGGTTCCATTTTTTAATCGTTGTTAACCAAAAAATCGTCAATCCAATCAGAACAAAAAATGTAAGTAATATACCGGCCGTCGATACCGGATCTCTAATTTCTGTACTTGTAGAGATAAGCTTGATTGCAGTTGGCACTTCATCACTAGCTAAACCGGCCGCGACAGGAGCCTTTAAGCATTCTCCATCCTCTGAAAAATAGAACTCCTCACCATCTTCAATTGAGTTTGAATTGTATTCACAGGCTGGTGTTGGCTCAGGATTAGGGTCTTGCAAATCAGCTTCCCAAGCGCTTGCCGTCACAAATTGACTAAAGAAAATAGCGCTCAGCAGGAAGAAGGTGCAAGATAAGTGTACAGCCTGTTTTTTCATAGAATTAAAACAACTATAAGCAGATTCGAAGAAGCAAACCTACTAAGGATTCTTAAACCCAGATTAAAAACGCGAGTTGATTCTAATAGTATTAACGTCTCAGAGTGTTTAATCGATCAGTTAATTTCATTTTTTAATCTTTTATTAACAATTGCAGCTGGGAAGTTTGGCTCAAAGGCAAAATAGTTACTTCTTATTTTACTAAGATAGTCTCAAGAATACAGCTTATCGGGGTGGCGAACATGACTATTTTCCTACGATTGTAATATGTGCAGGAAGAATCGGCCGGTTTATGTGGATATTCCCAATTTCGGCACAGGCTCTAGCACACTACTTTTAGGTAGCGATGAAAAACATACTTTCAGAATTAAATGGGTAGCTTAAGACTCCAAAGCCAGTTGCAAGATCCTGGCCCCTTCTTCAGCTAAGGGATCAATTGATGTCACATCCTCAATGATTATGACAATCACAAATCGTGGATTTTCAGGTGGTGAAAAGCCGATAAACCAGCCATTCGTTTGCTCTGGTCCAGCGTTAACAGCAACTGCATACCCAGCCACACGACCATCATGGGGAAAGAGCCTGACAACATCATTTGCTATCTCAGGCTTGACGACTGGCTCAACCGTTAACGGTGTAGGCTCGCTCCCTTCCCAAGCTTGCCACTCATCATCAATGTAAACACCTGACACAATTTGTGGGGCAACTGGAACACCTTGATTGGCTAAAATTGTCAAAGCCTTGGCGACTTGTAAAGGCGTTACCAACAAAGCCTCATCCCCTCTAACTGCCTGTGACACATTCTCCGGCCGATGATCAGTCGGCTCCGCCTGCGGCAATGGAATAGATTCAGCGACTTCGGAAAATCCAAACGCTTGCCATGCTGACAGTACATCGGCCGCTTGCCAATTGTCAAATAACGACAATATTTCAGGATTACGCAAATCGAGGTCACTATCTAAATTGTCGCCTGAAAGCAACCCCTCATTGGCCCCCCAGCCCAGCAAAAATGGGATCAGAACGCGGCCGGGTTGATAATTGCTCTGCAGTGCTCGATTAATCAGAGGGCCGCTTTCATCAGCGACCAGTGCGTCAAAATTTTCATCAAGCTGATTAGGGTCAAACGATGGAGAGCTGACCATCGAGCGAATAGCCCCATCACGCACAGACATTAGCACTAAGGCACCGGACTGTCCCGTTAACAGCTCAGCTGCCTCAGCCTGAACTGTGGCATCAAGGGTGAGGCGAACGTCTGTCCCGGCTTGGGGCTCGTGCAAAAGCGTCTGCGAAAGCTGATCTGAAAAACGATCTGTATCTCCGCGCAAAACTGGATCCAAACCTTCTTCAATCCCGGATACACCATAACGCAGGCTTGTATATCCAACCACGGCCGCAGCTGACTGTTCTGTCAAAAAACGTTCTTGGCGATCTGGACGCCCCACGTTTTGAGCCAGTACGGCTCCATTACGATCAAAAATCGTTCCGCGCCGAATCCTTAACTCAGCCTCAACCGTACGAGGATTATCTTCTCGCTCTGCCAACCAACTTGCCTGAACACTGCTCCACCAAAACATTCCAACCAGTAGCAATGCCAGCATTGTCAAAAATGTGAGGTTTAACCTTTCAAGGCGCAGATTATAGGCCTGCTCGCCGGCCGCAAGATGGCGTTTCCCATTGCTTTTAAGGGGTGAAATCCAGAGAAGCAAACCAACCATCAGGCTACTGACAACCATAGAGCTACCGCCATAGCTTACAAAAGGCATCGTTACCCCAGTCAACGGCAACAACTTAACAACACCTCCAATGATCATCACCGTTTGAGTTGCGATTAATACGGTAATTCCGGCCGCTAAGTAACGAAAGAAAGGATGAGCAACCTGCAATGCGATCATAAATCCGCGCCAAATTAATACCCCAAAACAGACAATAATCGCCGCACTGCCAATCATCCCCCACTCTTCAGCAATAGCAGCTAGAGCAAAGTCAGAATGAACAACTGGAATATAATAAGGAAACCCTTCTCCAATTCCGCTACCGGTAACCCCGCCAGCCCCAATCGCATACAAAGCCTGAACAATTTGAAAGGCACGATCAGAAGCATCCGGCCACGGGTTGATAAGTGCCTCCATGCGCAATGCGACACGATCATACAGTCGAGTAGCAATAACAGCGGCAGCTAACAAGAGTCCGATCCCACCAAGTACGTACAAGCGCTCACCTGTAGCGATGTAAACCAAAGCCATAAACGCAAAAAAGAAAAGCGTAGCTCCTCCTAGGTCCTGCTGTAGAACCAAGAGAGACATAGAAAAGAGCCACATCGCGGCCAAAGGGGCTAGCCAAGCGATTTCAAACCTTGGGTGGCTATGCCCCTCAAAGGCGATTTCGCGATGGCGTAGGCTAAAAAATCCGGCCGCAAAGACGGCAAAAAGCAGTTTCAACAACTCTGATGGTTGAAAAAAGATCGTCACAAATGGCACTTTCAGCCACAAGCGTGGTCCATAGCCAAGTGGTGCGGTGCCAAAAACAAATGTCACCCCGACCAAAGCAAGGCCTATCAGCATGATGGTATAAGGATATCGGCCAAGCCAGAGAAGTTTGCCCGGCCAACAGGCGCTCCCCAACAAAACAACTGCGCCTATCGTGACCCACGCCGCATGGCGTACAGCGAAGCCTGGTGCCAAACGATCTACTTGTAGTAGCCCCCAACCAAGTAAAAGCATCACAATCGGGTAAATAAACGGGTCATGGCCCGGCCGATAGCGATTAAGTAGAGACTGTCCAGCCAGCCAAAGTGTGACCCACAAACCCAAATAGATCAGAACGGCCCAACGCGCAGTTGGAATGCCGTACGGGCCAATTTCAGTTAAGGCTAGCCCCAAAGTATTGGCCACCATGAAAACAGCGGCCGGAATAAAGATGAGAGTGCGGTTGGTAATTTTCAGAAGCTAATAATTTAACAGCCAGCCATTAAAACTGGTTGTTAAAGATATTTCTCTACAAGTACGCCAAACTTGTTGCGAACTTCAGGGGTGATTTTTGAGCGGTCTGTAATCAATGCAAACTTTAGAGCGTCATGAACCGGATAATCGCCAGCCCATTCGTCATAGTTTGCCACCATGTTTGACAAAGATTGCTTGGCCAGCTCAGCATTTTTCATAAGAACTTCAATCACCATTTCAACAGTGACCGGTTCTTCACTTTCGTGCCAACAATCATAATCTGTAACATGGGCCATTGAAGAATAGGCAATTTCAGCCTCGGCCGCCAAAAATGCTTCAGGGCAAGTTGTCATACCGATTATGTCCATACCCCATTGACGGAAAGTACGGGATTCTGCTTTGGTGCTAAAACGTGGCCCTTCAATCGTAATGAAGTTGCCCCCCTCGTGCACCGTTCCGCCTGCTGACCTAACCGCTTTGACGATAGCTGAATTGAGTTCAGCTGAAAATGGATCTGCTACAGATACATGGGCAACCAATCCGCCGCTAAAAAATGAGCGTAACCGCTGGTGGCGTGTATGATCATAAAGCTGATCTGGCACCACAATATGCCCAGGGGCATATTGTTCTTGCAAGCTGCCACAGGCATTAACTGAGATGAGATATTTCACTCCCAGCATTTTCATGGCATAAACATTGGCTTCGTAGGGCACCTCAGTTGGGTTTAGCACATGGCCCCGGCCGTGTCTGGGTAAAAAAGCGACCCGACGACCATGCAGAGTCCCAATCGTGACGCTGTCAGATGGATCACCAAAAGGTGTTGTCAATGTACGCTCTTCAATATCTGTTAATTCTTCCATGCTATAGAGGCCGCTGCCCCCAAACACACCAATTTCAATTTTAGTCATTTTTCTCTCTTAGTTTTTTATTAATGATTTTTGTTAAAAAGGGACAAAGGCTAATCAAACAAACTCACAAAAGCTTTTCCAGCTAGGAAAGCGTTGCCACCCCTACAGCTACAACTTCATCGGCCCGCAGCGTCATGAGATGCACACCCTGCACCGCCCCGGTTTTAGCTGGAATATCCCCAGCATTAAATCGAATCATTTTGCACAGCGATGAAACGATGAATACATCATCTTCAGGATTAGCCGTTGCCATCCCAACCATTTCTTCCGCTTTGAGTGCTACTTTTCCACCACCACCGGGTGATTTATTAGGCCGAAATCCATCCATTAGCCGAATGGTTCCCCGACCTTCAGAAGACACTAGCAATACGCCACCAGTTGGCTCCACGGCCGTAATTCCTAATAGCTCATCACCAGCGTCAAGTCGAATTGCACTTGTCCCTTTGCTAGAAACTTGTCCTGTTGCAAACCGTATCGCCAAACCCTTTTTGGTTCCGATAAAGATTTCATCACGCCCTGTTGACCAGCAGGCTGCTTTGGGTGGCAAGATCGTATTGACGTCATATAGTATCGCCCCATTTTTAATAAAGTTCTTGTTACGGGCAATAACGTGCCCACGCTCAGTCAGAACCACAATCGATTGACCGCTACCAGCGAGCAGTGTTACCACATGCTCACGCTCATGCATGCCCAAACCTGTAAGAAGGTCGGCTAATAGGCCACCTTTCCCGCGGACAGGGGCCTCTTGAATGTTTTCTACTGGGATTTTGTAGACACGTGCGAAATTAGTTAGCACAATCAGATCTGAAGTCACATCGGCCAACATAATTTGCTTCGGCCGGTCATCGTCAGGTAAATCAATCTCAAACACCCCCATGCCAGCCCGTTTTTGGCGTGCATATAAATGGCGAGGAGTTCGTTTCATACGACCAGCTTCGCTTAAAGTAATGACTTGCACGGTTGTCTCTGGCTCAGTTGGTTCGGTCGATAATGCCGTACTTTCTGGTGGTTTTCGTTTAGGTTTTGCTGTGCTGGCTAACACGCCTTCTAAATGCTCAATGTAAGCCAAGACTTCGGCACTAACATTTGTCAGATCGGGTTTTTCCACTATTCACCTAATCCTTGGTCCACTAGTTTTACAGCTTGAAGTTTCCCATTTTGCGGCAACACAATTTCATACCCATCAGCCTCAAGTTTGTCGATTGCAGCCCGAGCCGCAACAGAAAGACCCAACCCTTGAGTAATCGCATCTTGAGCTAAGGCAACATATTTAT
>JBGCDP010000152.1:0-7673 GCA_045105475.1 Anaerolineae bacterium | reverse complement strand
CCGGGCAAATTTACGTGGAATGGTTGATGATTTGCGCCGTATTTGCGGAGATTTACGGCCGCCGACGATTGATAGTTTAGGCTTAGGGGCTGCGATTAGCTCGTTTGTACGTGAGTGGATTGATCGTACTGGCATCGGAGTTGATCTGGCGATCAGCAAAGATTTAGGCCGCTTGCCTGAGGCGATTGAGCTGTCTGTTTTTCGGATTGTGCAGGAGGGTCTGAACAATGTTTGGCGACATGCGGAGGCGAGTGATGTGGTTGTGCATTTGGATCGGACATCGCCGCGTACGCTGCTTTTGACGATTCAAGATGATGGGGTAGGGCTACCTGTGGGGTTTGATTTGGGGGCGATGTCGGCCGAAGGGCACTATGGGGTGTTGGGGATTAGTGAGCGGGTGGCGCTGTTGGGGGGCAGGTTGCAGCTTCAAAATCGGCCGGATGGCGGGACGCTGTTGCAGGTGGAGATTCCGCATCCGCGGAGTGAACGGTTTGGGTAGAAATCAGGTTTAGATATTAACTTTTTTTATTCCAAGTTAAATTGTCTGATGATTCCCAAATCTCAATTCTATCAAAATAGTGTTTTTCAATATTGTTGTTAGCATTGGGATTTAGGAATAGCTGAAAGGTTTTTTCTGGTTTGGCGGGAGCATTTACAGGATCAACATTTGAATATAATATTCCTGAGATAATTTTAAATTCAGGCAGTGAGAAAGCGTTTGTGGTAACTAGCCCTCCTGAATTTTTACGAATCTCTGTTTGAAGCTCGATAAATGAATCGTCATCCCTATTCAGTGATAAAGCGAGGTTTCCGGCTCCGGCTGCAACACTTAAGATTGCTGGTGCCGGAAACTCCATCGTGCTTCCGTACTGATTTAAGGCGCAAGCGCTTATAGCGATAATGCATATATCTGAGCTTTCAACAATTGATTGCCGATGATATTTATGAAATTTATCTTTTTTATCTTGTAAGGCTTGAGCTAGTCGCAAACGAAATTGATCTTTGGGAACTTCTGTGACTTTATTAAATTTTTGTTTCGGAACTTTGTCTGCAGTAATACCAGGATTTGGAGCAACCGCTTCAATCCAGATATTGCTTGTGTTTTTTGTAGCTACGCAAAAATCTGGACCTTCATCTCTTTTTGACGTTTTGATGGATAGATTTAAATTATTGAGCCCAAGCCCGCAATACATTTCCCACCATCGTTGATAGAAAGCGATTTGAGCATTTTTTTGAAAATCGTTGGGTGCATAAAAATGGTATCTTTTCCAAAATTGATGTATTTGTTTTTTTATATCTAAAGCTTTTGGGTGGTCTCTAATATCTTTGTAGAGTTGATCTTCATTAATTTTTGGTGGGAGGAAGAATTCTTTTGTCACATGTCACGCTCATAAAGTTTAAAACTGTAACCTCTATTTTATCAATATAGGAATCTATAAGCTGCTTATTGCAATAGGTTGTTCTCGATTTGATCGATCGTTCTTTCACAGCTGGCTTTCCTAGTCCTAGCGAGATTTTCTGAAGTGTAGACTGCGTTCTAGTTAATGTCCACCTCACACAAACAAATGCAGCTGATAGTTAATTCTGGTCGGGTGTGACTCCACACCTGGCTTTTTTCTTGCCTAGCCTACCTCACCACCAACGGCAAAAACACCTTCTCCAACCCACCAGCCAACTCAACCGTATACGGCTCACTCCCACTGTGATTAACCATCAGCGTTCCCAACTCCGGCCCGCTACTAACCGGCGTAAACGATACCGTAATCGTACAAGTTGCATTTGCTGGCAAAACGGCCGGGCAGTCATTCGTTTGGCTAAACCCCGTACTGGCAACAACGCTCGTAATCGTCAACGGACCACCTGTAATATTTTTAAATTCAACCGTTTGTGCTGGACTGCTGGCATTGTCAAACACCAACCGTTCGGCCGAAAGCGCAACCTCACCCGAGTCGATCAAGATTTGGGATGTAAACGGAGCCAGCGTTATCGAACCGGTCACCTCATTTTGTTCCAAATCTAAATATTTTCGGTCGCCCAAGTCAATCGTTTTGCTGACAGGTGTATCGTTGTAAAAGATTTTCGATAATGGCGCTTCTTCCGGTGCTAGCGAAAACCATCCGGTCGTTGAGTTCCCATCTAGCCCACTTGACGCTTGCCATTCAGCCAGCGTCTGCAAATTGAACCCGGGCGAAATGTGGTCCGGCCGGTATGGATTAAAATAGAAATTGTTGTCGGCGGCCGAAATATTGCTCCCATCTGCGCTTTCTGTATGCAGTGTTTTGGCAAATGTAAAATCATCGGTTCGTTTAAGCGCATAGAGAATATTTTCGCTCATGTTTGAAAGCTGACTGTTGTTGTAGATTCCGATCTGCCCACGACTCATCGAGCCGAAATTATTGTTGTATAACGTGTTGCCTGTCACGCTTCCCCGCGAATTTTGAAACAGAATGCCGTCAATGGTCGAGCCAATCACCGTGTTGTCTGCCACCGTGATGTTGTCAGCATAATGGTCGATGTAAATGCCGACCGCAAATAGCGGGTCGTAGGTCGACAAAGCTCCATCGGTGTTCCCGGTTGCACTAATCACGATATTTTGCTGAATGGTAATATCCCGCGCGTTCGTATCGCCAAATCCGTTTCCGCCAAACACAGCGATCCCGCCGTTGTCTCCTTTTGCGTACGCGGTTTCGATCAGGACGTTCTGGCGCACTGTGTTTTCCCGGCCGAACATCTGAATCCCGCTCGACCCGGTCTTTTCAAACCGATTCTGTTCAATCGTGTTGCCAAAGCCGCTAAATTCAGGCTTGTCTACCGGAAAGCGCATCCCCATCCCGTCACGGGTACAAAAGCCGCCCCCTTGCTCGATGGTGCATCCCATCCCGTCTTTCCCCAGATTTTCGATCAGGGCGATATCGCGTAAGGTGTTCCCCCGAAAGGTTGAGTTGATTGCATAGCTGTTTAGGCCGGTGTGATTGGCTCCTGAAATCAAGGAGTTTTCGACCAGTAGATTCCGGCCGCCGCGCCAGCCGCTGTCCGACCCTGCATTCCAGATCCACGTAGTGAAAAACATCCCTGCTTTGTCGACGTTCACCACATCAACGTCTCGAATTGTCACATAGCTGCTGTCCTCACTTTCTTGATTACGTGGTGTGGTAATTCCGTTGTCAAACCACCCCTCAATCGCCATGTTTTCGATGGTGACGTAGTGGGCCGCCTCTTGTAAATGCCGGCCGATTATGATGCCGCCATGAAAGCCGATGTCCGCGTCTGGAATCACAACTGAGCCCTCAATGTTGGCTGGTGGTCCAGATGGTGAAACCAAATAGACCCGATTGGTCGCCTCATCAAAAAACCATTCCCCGTCTTGATCCAATGTCGCTAAATGATTGTTGATGAAATATCCCCAGCCGGTACAGTCGTTGCCCCAGCAGTCTGGAAAAGCATTTAAGGATAGGGTGGTCCCATTCCGGCCGGCAACAGCTCGGTTTAAAATGTACCAACGCATCCCCTTAATATGCACCCGTGCTCCGGTCCAGTCGACATCAGGTAGCTCATTATCCGTCAGATTCGAGTCTGAATGGCCGTCTATTATTGAGTATCCACCATCATTGTTTGAATCGATGTTGGGCCAGCGACCCATCGGGAGCCGCTGATTATCGCCAAAGAGCTGGTTGATCCCTTCTGGAAATTCCCCTGCATTGAGTTGAGCCATGTATATATCGCCTAAATACTGACTCCAGCCGCTAATCGGCCGGGTACCTGAAAATATCGGTTTGTCAGTACAGCTTGACGGATAAGAGCCAAAAGTCAGCCGGTTTTCGGCCGTGCCCGACTTTGTAATTACCAAACTTTCTGCCCGCCAGGTGTCACCACACTTGAATAGAACCTCGTCTCCCGGCTGCAGGTCTAAGCTATTGACATGGGCAATAGTTGCAAATGCAGCATCTTCCGCCAGCCCATTGTTGCTGTCAGACCCACTTGAACTCGACACGAAGTATGTGGTGTTTGCCGCCTGTGTGTTGGAAATGAGCCAGATAAATGAAACGATTAAGATCAGAATAAGGCTTGAAAACGGCCTTATCACTTTAAGAGACATAAACGGCATGGTTAAAGATCCTTTTTATAAGCAGAGTTATTCAAGACCGTAATCATACTGAACGGAGATACTGACGGCCGATGTTCGATTAACAACTTTTTTGTAATTGTCAGAGCAGCTTTTGCCCTTTTGTTTATAAAAAATCGGCTCATTTTTTTGCAAAATAGGAGAGGTTTTGCAATTCATCAACATTTGTCACATCGTGGTTAACATAAAAAGTCTTGGGCACTTTGTACAACTCACAATAGAATGCTTTAGAAGTTGATACAAACTTAGTCTAAGTTTTGAGACAAATTTGATTTTTGCTATTCGATTATTTTCGTAAAGGTGCACCATGCCATATACAGTGACAAAAACAACCAACTATCCACATGATCCGCAAACCGTATTTACGGCCGCAAAAGGAGCGATGGAAGGGCTAGAAGGAAAGCTGTCAGAAGACAGTGCTGATGAACTAAAGCTTGCAGCTAACTTCCATAAGACCATTCTGGGGAAAGTTTTAGGTGACAGGGCCTTTATGCAGGTTCAAATTTCGGCCGGAGATGGCGGGTCATCTAACCTCGAAATGACCGCTTATCCGCTCGATGCAATTGGTTCAAAGTTGCAATTTGGTGCACGTAAAGGAGCTTTAAAAACCTTGATCACATGGTTTGATGCTCATTTAGATCATCGTTTGCCCAAAGATTAAATTAAAAAGTCGCTAATTTCGATTCTCTTTTAGCAAATTAGAAGCTGTTTTTCTCTGGTATTAGCTAAAGATTTAGTTTTGTCACAAGTCTTGTACAAAAAGTTGCTAGTTTTGATTTGTTACTTTTACATAAAAAACGAGATAAAATCTTTAGACATTAGTAACAGATTAATGTTTGTCGTAAAAGTAAATTTCGGTCTTGACAAGGAGAAACTCCGATTTCTGTTGACACGTCCCTCTTAACAGGCCCAGCTATGATTTCTTTGACCACACGTCAGCGCGACTTGCTTCGTCAGCTTTTAAAAAGCGATGGAACTGTTGTAATTGCTGATTTGGCAAAGCAATTAAACCTGTCAGCCCGTCAAGTGAGTTATGGATTGCGAGGTGTTCGCAGTTGGTTAGAGCAACGAAATATTCTCTTGCAAATCACTCCGGGTGTAGGTGTTGACATTATTTGCTCAACGGCAAAACGTGATGAATTGTTGCAAGATTTGGGGACAGGCGGCGATTACGAGCTTGTGCTTTCGGCCGGTCAGCGGCGACAGCTCATCTCTTTAAGTTTGTTAACTGCGGTAGACCCACTCATTCTGCAGGATTTGCAACAAGAGACTCAGGTATCTAGAACCACAATTTTAAAAGATATTGAATTGGTTGAAGAATGGTTGCAAATGTTCAACTTAACGGTTGAGAAGCGACCAAACTTTGGAACTTGGGTTGAAGGAAGCGAATGGAAAATTCGCCAAGCACTCACCGCTTTGCTGTGGGGGGACACGATCTTTGAAGATCCGATTTTCCAAATGTCCCATACATCAGGGCTCGAATTCAACTTAAGGTCTGATTCTCAGCTACTTCCAATATTGCAGGAAGTTGTTGGTCTCATTGAAACGCTCGATTCTGAACGGATGACTCGCTTGGTCGCTTCTGCTGAGGCTGAGATGGGCGGCCGCTTTACTGATCATGAAGTTTTGCACCTAACGCTGGCACTCGCCGTTCAAATGTTCCGCATCGACAGTGACCAGTTAGTTGAAACATCAATTTTAAGTTCCGAAGAATCTGAAAAAATCGGAAGGAACCCTGTTTGGGATGTGGCTAAGCATTTACTGCAATCGATTCACCCCATCCACAAGTTAAACCCAAAAGCAGAAACCTATGCTGGGTATGCAAATGAAATCAATGCGCTAACGATATTGCTTTTGGCTGGATCAAAGAATGAGCGTTGGCCCGGTGACCCTGAAACAGAAAAAGATTTTGATTTGTTGATTTCTCGGCTATTGCATTTAGCTGAAGAAGCCTACGAGCTCCCAGGTTTGTCCCATGACATAACTTTGCGTGATGGATTGACGGCTAATGTCATTCCGGCCTGTTTACGTCGGCAATATGATTTATGGTCACCAGTTTCTCGTCAGCCTAATCAACTATCTGCTGAAAAATATGCGTTTGAGCATCAAATTGCAGGCCACCTGGCGGCCGAGGTTGAGAAATATACAACCTATTTGTTGCCTGAAAATGAAATTAACAATTTAGCTCTTTTACTGCGGGCGGCATGGGTGCGTGAACGGCCGCGTCAGCTACGTGAAGTAATTGTAGTTTGTCCCAGTGGTATGGCTACGGCTCAGCTGTTGGTCGCTCGTCTTCGAGCACGGTTCCCTCGCTTTCGAAATCTAACAGTTGTTTCAATGCGCGAGATCGCATCACAGCAATTAAGTGATACAGATTTAATTATTACAACTGTTCCGCTGGAAGATTTCCAGCATTCAGTCAAAGTCATTCAAGTTCATCCTCTATTACTTCCTGAGGATATCGCGACCATAACTCAATGGATGAGTTAGAAGCGTGAAGTTTATTAATTCGTTAACTCCACAGAATGGTTCTAGTAGTTTTGGAACAGTGCTGTGAAATTCTGACCTTACTTCATTCATTTTGAAATTGAATAAGTGAGGCGGGCAAAATTTTATCCAAGTGTGCTCTGCTATTGGACCACACTACTATCTCATAACTCAATATAAAGAAAGGAGAGGCAAAATGAGAGAAAGATTACAAGCGTTTGGTGGATTTATGGCCGGAATGGTCATCCCGAATATCGGTGCATTTATTGCATGGGGGCTGATCACAGCTCTCTTTATTCCAACTGGATGGATTCCTAGTGAAAGGTTTTCAGCTCTAGTTGGTCCGATGATTGTGAACCTGCTGCCGATTTTGATCGGTTACACCGGTGGTAAGATGGTTCATGGCCATCGTGGTGGCGTTTTAGGTGCCATCATGACCATGGGTGTGATTGTAGGTTCTGAAATTCCTCAGTTCTTAGGTGCAATGATCGTAGGTCCTCTGGCTGGTTGGATCATGATGAAGATTGATGAAGCTTTAGAAGATAACATTCCAGTTGGTTTTGAAATGTTGATCAACAACTTCTCAATCGGTATCGTTGGTACACTTTTGGCAATGTTGTCATTAGTAGTTATCGGACCTGTTGTTGAAGGTATAACCAACTTCTTCGGTGGAATCGTAGAAGGTATGGTTAATGCTCGTTTGTTGCCACTTGCAGCAATCATCATCGAGCCAGCAAAAGTTCTTTTCATGAACAACGCTCTAAACCATGGTGTTTTGGCTCCATTGGGTGTTGCTGCATCTGAAGAAACCGGCCGCGCAATTCACTTCTTGCTCGAAACAAATCCAGGCCCTGGCTTGGGTCTACTTGTCGCATACTGGGTTGCTGGTAAAGGGTTGATGAAACAATCAGCTCCTGGTGCAATGATCATTCACTTCTTGGGTGGTATCCATGAGATTTACTTCCCTTACGTATTGGCTCACCCAATCATGATCTTGTCTGTTATCGCTGGTGGTCTTGTTGCTGACCTGTGGTTTGTTGTTACCGGTGCCGGATTGGTTGCG
>JBGCDP010000151.1:0-43629 GCA_045105475.1 Anaerolineae bacterium | reverse complement strand
TAAACCTGAACCGCCAGCAGTTACGATCACTTTCAAACCTGCAACATTGATTTTCATAAGTACAGTTTGGTAGTTTGTGAGTCAGGGTGAATTCAACCCACAAACAAACCATCCACCTAACCAACAAATCTACTTCTTCGCGTCAGGATTTCCCACATGCCACAAATCACTGGCATCAAGCATATCTATCAGCTTTAAGAGCAGGTCATCCCGTTCAGCTTCAAGCTTTTTGATCGGCGCACCGTCAGTCAGTCGATCACAGCCGTCAATTACTTTGTTGGCCAATTCATCGGTCAGCTCAGGCGCTTCTAAAAATGTCCACGGCGCTTTGAGCGACGGCCCAAATTGGTGGATGAGGTGTGCCATCCCCCCTTCGCCACCGCCCAGATGCAAGACTGAAAGCGGCCCCATCAGTGCCCAGCGCAGGCCGGGGCCGTAGCGTACGGCCATGTCGATCTCTTCGACCGTCGCCATATCATTGTCGATCATGTGCAAAATCTCGCGCCAAACCGCTTCCATGATCCGGTCAGCGACAAATCCAGGCACTTCTTTATTGAGTTTAAGCGGCTGTTGTCCGTTTGCACGATAAAAATCAACCGCCCATTGATGCGCTTCTTCGCTCGTGTCGGGACTAGCGACCACTTCAACCAATGGCATCAAATAAGGGGGGTTGAACGGATGGGCAACGGTGCAGCGTTCTGGATGTTTGAGATCAACCGCCATTTCGCTCATCAGGTAACCGGAGGTTGAGCTGGCGATAATGGTATCGGCCGGGGCGACTGCATCAATCGCTTGAAACGTGGCGATTTTGATCGGCAAGCGTTCCGGCGTATTCTCTTGAATAAACTGGGCATCAGCCACTGCCTCTTCAAGCGTGTCGGTAAAAATTAAATTATCTGGCGAAGCATCGGGATGTAGGCCGATCCGCTCAAGAATGTGCCACACGGCCGCAAGGCGGTCGCGCAAAATCTGCTCAGCCCCTATGCCAGGATCATACACTTTAACGATCATACCGTTCCGAATAAAATGAGCGGCCCAGCCGCCCCCTATCGTGCCAGAGGCAACGATTCCAACTCGTTTAACTTCTGTGGGGTTTGGTCTCATGATTAGTTGTCAGCTATCAGTTGTCGGTTTTCAGCTTATTGAGCCATGATGCAACGTTTGCTGTTCTCCTTGGTTTTAGTTATTCGTTGTCAGTTCGCTTCGCTTTCAGTTGTCAGCTGTTTGTCTAAGTTGAAACAAGTTTGTTAAGCACGCTACAAACTGATCCATGTCGACTGATGACTAACACAGCTCACGACGTAAGCCGTGTTAGTTGCTTCACTGCTCGCCCAGCCTGATCAGGCACGGGAAGATGGGCTTGAGCTTGAGCGATGGTTAATACTTTTGTGTATAAAGGGTCCAACATGGGGGATACTTTGCTGGCGTTTTGATCATAATGCAGGTGCATCGTTTCGGCCGTGGCCGCCAAATATCCTTTTTCAGTGTGGATCATTTTGTAGACAATCTGAATCTTTTTGGCATCCATCCCAACGATTTGAGCTGTAAAGTGGATCGGGGCCCCTTTCATTAATTCTTGCACGTAAACGATGTGGGTCTCGGCTGTGTAAAAGGTACAGCCGGTCTCTTTTAGATAAGCCTCCAGCCCCCAGTCGATAAACATCGTGTCAATGGCAAACCCAAATGCGAGGCCGTAATAGCCTTCATTCATGTGGTCATTCATGTCCAGCCAGGCTGGCTGAACAACAGTCGAATAAATCGATTCAAGTTCCATAAGACTCACTCTTGGGCTGCAACCACATTAAAAGATGCAATGCCATCTTCATCCGCTTCGTAGCGAATATGCAGTGGATTGCAGCAAACCTCACAATCTTCAACGTAATCTTGGCGCCGGACAGACAAATCCAACACCATCGATATTTCTTCCCAACAGTGTGGGCAGGTAAAGAAATATTCTTCTTCGAGCATAAATATCGCCTTTTAAGCTGTTTAAACTTGCATTCCAAGTACTTGTTCCGTATAGTGGAACAGTGCCATCTTGTGGAATTGCACGATTTCCGAGATTATGACACACAGGAAAACAGATGTCAAAGATTAGATCGATTGATAGAGCATTTATGATTTTGCGTGAGGTTTCAACCGCCCCAGATGGGATTGGAGTCAATGCGATTGCGCAACAGATTGGACTGGCCAAAAGCACAACGTCACGCATTTTAAGTACTCTTGAAGAGTGGAATGCAGTTGAGCGCACGGCCGAAAATCGTTTCAAAATCGGCCCTGGCTTAGTCCGCCTCGTTGAAAATCAGCCGTTAAGTGCGACATTGAAGGCATTGGTCAGACCAGTATTACAGCAAATTGCGGCCGAAACCGGTGAAGCAACTTTGTTGGTCGTCAACGATGGGTCTGAAGCACTTTATCTTGACATGGCCGCAGGGAGTCATGCAGTGCAGGTTCGTGATTGGACCGGTGAACGGGTGCCGTTTAACGTCACGTCTGGGGGTAAAATGCTATTGGCGCATGCAGACCAATTGCTTGTTGAACAAATGCTTTCCCGGCCGTTGGCTCGTCACACAGAAAACACAGTCAGTGACCCTGACAAGCTTGCTAAACAGTTAGAGCTTATTCGGCAAAATGGATATTCAGTTACCGATGGAGAATATGACGATGAAGTTGCAGGCATCACGCTCCCAATCAGAAATGATCAAAATGAAGTTGTTGCAGCGATCACCGTTTATGGGCCAACATTTAGAATCAGAGCTATTAGTCGGCGCCGTGAGATTTTAGACATTATGCGCAAGGCGATTGAGCAGGTGCAGATTCCAGCATAAAATATTCTACTTAAAAGATTAGTCTGGTTTTAGTTGATCGGTTTCCCATTCCAATCGGGTAGCATCGCCTGGGCCAGCATTTGGTAACCGGCCGCCATTTGAGGGTCATTGGCCAATCGTTCTTGAAAGTTAGATCTTGCAATAGCATCAGTCAAAAAATCTTCTTGATGCACCAATACCCCATCATCCGAAAGCAAAACAACGCCATAGGAAGAAGGCTCAGCAACACCACCTGAAGGATCAAGCTTTTGAAAATCAAGTGGGGTTTGTGGGCTAAGGCTTTTGAAACAGGTGAAAGGGATGCAGTGGGATAATCCTGAAATCTGGCGATGGTTGTGACCGAACAAGATCATTTGCACGTTGGGATACCGGCCGACGATCTCTAAAAATTCAGAGCCATTCATGAGGCGGATCGCATCCATGCCGGGTAGCCCAATTTCAAAGGGATGATGGTGCATGGCGATAACAACCGGCCGACCTTTAGCTTCATCAAGTTTGTTTTCAAGAAAAGCTAGACGCTCGGGAGTCAGCATGCCAACGTGGCGGCGCAAACTCTCGTAAGGGGGGCCATTTAATGTATCGAGCGTGATCAAACGGTATTCGTTCGTAAAATCAAAGATCGACTGCACAAACCCATTATCATCTGTTGATTCCCTTGGAAAAGCAGACTGGAAATTTGTACGCACATCATGATTTCCAACCATGAGTTTAACTGGCAACTTTAACGGTTCAATGATCGATTGAAAACGTGCGTATGCGGCCGGTTCTCCCTCATTTGTGAGGTCGCCCAAAAATAAGCAAAGATCGGCATCAGCATGATGAGCATTCACATGTGCAACGAGCTTTTGCAATACATCGGCCGAATCAACACCACGTTTCTCGCCCGGTTCAGGGTCAATATGCGGATCACCAACAACAATTAATTTACGAAACTTCATAGTTACCCTTCACCATCGAGCCAATCCATAAAAATATCGACACCACGTAAAAACAGCCACGGAATAAAAATAAGCGCCCCGCCAATCATCAAAAATGGCAGGGATGAAAAAAAGGCTTGCCATCCAAAAAACAACCCACTCATAATCGAACCACCAAATATGAGGGTTAAGATCGCCATCCAAACATTTCGACGATCATTTTCTTTACGGATCGATTTAGCCGTTTTGTGCTTTCTGTTTTCCTGTTCTTGGTTTTCTTCATTCATTAATTTATTTTGCCAAAAAAGTCTGAAGATATTATGGAGGGCTTCTCCAATCAAGTCAGGTTAATACACCCCTACATCAGAGCTAACAGTTGACGACCACTGGTGAATACCACCTTGCATGTTGAGTACATTGGTCCAGCCGCTAGCTTTCAAGAAGGCAGCAACTTGGGCGGAACGCGCGCCGTGATGGCAAAAAACGACAATCTCAGCATCTTTATCGGCCGATACTTCGTCAGGCACCGCCTCAAGCCGCTTAGCAGCCAGTTCACTAAGTGGCATAAAAATTACATCTGGGCCTAAGTTCGCCATCATCAGCTCGTTGGCTTCACGCACATCGATCAGTAAAAATTTATCGCCAGCCTGCCGTTTGGCATCAACTTCGGCCGGGGTTATTTCAGGAATTCCAAATTGATTAGACATAGTTCAAGTGGTTAGATACTAGATTCGACTGATTTGTAGGATCAGCCGTTTTGGAAAGCATAGATGGCAAGACATGCCCATCCAGTTAAAAAAAGCACACCGCCAATCGGTGTTATCGCCCCCATCCAGCGAATACCTGCAAAAATTAAAATATAAAGCGAACCTGAGAAGATAAGTGACCCGATAAAAAAGGCCCACCCGGCCCAATTTAAAATTGATGTTGAGTTAATTTGAGACAAGATGCCAACAGCAACAAGGGCCAAGCCATGATAGACCATGTACCTCACCGCCGTATCAAATGTACCCTCACGCCCCACTTCAGCTAAAAAGCCAGCCAAGCTATGCGCACCAAATGCTCCCATTCCCACACCGATAAACATCAAAATTGAACCTAACAAAAGAAAGATATTCATAACGTTTTCTCCAAATGATGGTTATATCCCAAACAGGGTTGAGATTAGCTCTTCTTCATCAAAGATTTACCGAATTCTGAGTCGGTTATAACACCATTCTTAAATATTGTTCGGCCACCTAAAATTGTTTGCTCAACCAGTCCATGCAAAACCATACCATCGTACGGCGTCAGCTTATGGCGATGCTGGGTTAACTCTGGCCCAACGATCAATTCTGCATCAGGATTCCATACGATGATGTCAGCCACATTGCCTTTCTCTAGCGTGCCATGCTGATCTAACCCCAGCATTTCGGCCGGTTTTTGACACAACCATCGAGCCATATCAGCCGGTTCGGCGCCCGCCCTACGCATTGCGCTCCAAACAATCGGTAGCATATATTGCAGAGACGAGATGCCGCCCCAAGCGGTTGCGAAGTCACCAGACTCCAAGTTTTTTAAATCGGGTGGGCAAGGTGAGTGATCAGTTCCAACTAGATCGATATCACCGACCATTAACGCTTGGCGCAAAATAGTGCGGTTTTCTCGCTCACGGATTGGGGGTGCACACTTAAATTGAGTCGCCCCATCTGGCACATCTTCGGCCGCCAAGTAGAGATAGTGCGGCGATGTTTCAATCGTTATTGGCAATCCTCTTTCTCGAGCAGATCGGAGCATTGCCAGCGGCTCTGTCGCCGACAA
Source organism: Anaerolineae bacterium (assembly GCA_045105475.1). Lineage (GTDB taxonomy): Bacteria > Chloroflexota > Anaerolineae > Promineifilales > Promineifilaceae > WTJY01. Next base: position 38,084 of record JBGCDP010000151.1, on the reverse strand, counting down.
ATGGACAAGATGCACAGCGCAGCCGGTTTCTTCGCAAAGCTCGATTAGCATTTTGACCGCGGCCGTTTCCATCGCTTGCGGCCGTGATGCCAGATAATCGCCAAACCTTGTCCACGGAGTTTGAGGAAGATCAAGGTCAAGCTCAACTTCCCCATGTGCCAGCAGCGGCTTACCATGCTTTTTGAGAACCAGCATTGACTCACGCAGCGTTTCGCGGTCAGCAAACGGAAAATCGTCCATGCCAGAGTTGATCATGAACGCTTTTCCCGCGATGGCGCCCATTTGGAGCACCTGATCCAGATGTTCCGCATGCCTAGGAATCACGCCAGCGTGGTAGGCGACATTAACGGCTAGCTGCCCTTCTGCTGAATCCAGTTTTTGTTGAAAATTTTCGACTGTTGTCGTGACAGGTGTGCTATTTAAAGGCATATCAACCAACGTCGTGGTACCTCCGGCCGCAGCCGCCCTCGTTGCAGTTGCAAACCCCTCCCAATCTGTACGTCCTGGCTCATTAATGTGTACATGGACATCGATCATGCCTGGCATAATAACGCGGCTCCCTACGTCGATTGTCTCCTCATATCCAGCAAATTGATGGCGACGGCCCATTGCACGAATCCGGCCGTTCTCGACATAGATCGCACCCGGCCGTTCTCCATCAGGAAAAACAACTCGCTCACCCTGTAAAACAAAAACTGACATTCTCATTTCTCCTCTTACTATTGCATGCAAACCCCTCTTAATTTTGATAACGGCCGTAGGCTAATCGACCGAACCTTTGATTGATAAACAGTTTATCACCGTTTATTCAGTGGCGGCAGCTAGTCGAATTTCCATCACCGTGCCTTCACCCAAGTTATCTCCCAAACGCAAACTCCCACCAAAGGATTTAACGATTTCGCTTGCATAGGTTAAACCCAAACCGGCGCCAAATATAGTTGACTGCCCAACCCCATATCCACGGTAGAAGGGGTTAAAAATGTAATTTGCGTCTTTTTGCGGTATGCCTGGCCCCTTATCAGATACTTTAATCAAAATCTGCGATTTCGATTCTGAGTCCTTTCGTTCGGCCGAAAGTAAAATCTCTTTTCCCTCGCCATATTTAACAGCGTTGTCGACCAACCGCCCAATTGCATTCAAAAGATAGTTTTTATCAGCCATCACCCACAGACTCGGCTCATTTTTTACAACAATGTCAACTTCGGCCGCATGAGGGCTATTTGTAAAAAGATTAGCAATCTCAACAAAAACCGGTTGTAGTTCAACCGCTTCCAATTCAATTCGAGTCGTATGCAATCTAAATTCACTAAGATCTAAGACGCCGTCTAACAGCATTTCTAAGCGATTAATCACCGTCTTCATCGTACCCAAATATTGCTCGCTTTTATCCGGTTTCTTTTGGATAAGGCCTAGATACAAGCTCAAGCTTGCAATCGGGGTCTTAAACTCGTGCGACAAGTCGGTCAAGATCTTACCTAAAAAGTTGCCATTTTCTTGAACTTTTTCTAAGCGACCTGAAACATCACGGGTCCACTCTTGAATCATATATTCTAGATCATAAAAAAGCGTGCTTACTTGCTGGAGCAAACCAGCATTATGAAGATAAAAGCCAGCCCCGGCCGCAGCATGCTGTAAACCCGCAAAGGCTGAGGCACCAAACTGCTGATTACTTTTACTCCCAACCAAAATGAGTCCGAAACAATTTTTCCCTTTTAAAATCGGGGCGCACATAACTGAAATCGTCTCATCAGTCGACAAATCGGCCGGATATAAACAAGCAAGCGTATCTTGAGGTGCATAGCAGTTTTCAAAAACCGGTTTTTTTGTAATCCAAACCTGTTCTAAAATTCCTTGGTCACCCATAATTTCAGCTTGACGCAAAGCATCTTCGTTGATTTCTCCAGCAGAACCACCCACCGCCCAGATCGTTTGGTTCCCACGCTCAAACGCAAGCCAAATGGCAGAAAATTGCGCACCAGAAAAGCTTACCAAGCCATGCACAAGTTCATTTAGATACTCATCGTTTGATGACATATCGCTGGTCATAACTGAAAGTAAGCCCAAAATTTCAGCTAAATCTTCGTCAAGCTCGACGCTGGTTGAGATTTTTTTCGCTTTTTGAATTAGCTTAGTTGGCATAGTAAAAATAGCTTTTGAAAATGGGTAGAGGTATCTTTATTTAAAATCATGCTTGATGAGAAAAAGATGGAATTCACTAAATACGAGGCGGCTGGAAACAGTTACATCATTGTCAATCAAGATCGTTTCCAACTTACGCCTGCTTCTGCCATTAAATGCTGCAGCACAGTTTATGGGGCCGGTGGCGATGGAATCATTACTTGGCAGAAGCTAAACGAGCTGGGCCACGTAGCTGTCACGATCTTTAATCCGGACGGAAGCACCGCTGAGAAAAGTGGGAATGGACTGCGCATTCTAGCCACATTCCTATTTACGCATATTTTTAAAGATTTATCTTCTTTAACTTTATCCACTTTAGGTGGTGAGGTAACTGCAACGCAGCTACCGGATAACAGCCAGAATCAAATTTTACTTGAAATGGGGAAGGTAACGTGCCAATTTGAACAGAAAGGACTATCCGACAGTCCTACTTTCCACCAAGGTAGTGAAATCAAGACAGAAATCGGGGCGGTTTTCGGACATGCAGTATCGATTGGAAATCCACACTTTGTGATTTTTGATGATGAATTAGCAGTTAAAAGGGTTCAAGAACTTGGCCCATACATTGAGAATCATGCGATTTTCCCAAATCGGACCAACGTACAATTTGTTAAAATCGTCGATACGGAGAATATTTCGGCCGAAATTTGGGAACGTGGTGCAGGCTATACACTTTCATCAGGCAGCAGCAGTTGTGCTATCGCTGCCGTGGCCTACCAGCTAGGCAAATGCGGTCCAAAGGTCACAGTCTCCATGCCAGGCGGCCAGTTACAAGTTGAAATATCAAAAAATGGTACGATCTGGCTTACAGGTCCTGTAAACAAAACAGTTGAGGGTGTGTTTAATCACTAATCGAGAATTATAATACTTAACTTAAGCAGTTGGTTAAGTTGCCATTCAGAAGAAAATGAGAATACTTTATTTTATTCTAAGTGGTATAAATTAGGGAGCTCCTAAACTCAAATATAGATTAAAAAACTTATGAAAACCTCTATCGAAAACCCATTACTAAATTGGTCCGAACGGCCGCCGTTCGACAAAATCAAAACTGAGCACATCGTTCCTGGCATAGAAACGCTATTAGCTGAATCAGAAGCTGCTCTGCAGGAGCTTGAAACGTCAAACCCGTCATCATGGGAAGAGTTAGCTCATCCCATCGAAGCGATCGAGGATCGACTTAGTAGAGTATGGAATGTTGTTTCCCATTTAAACTCAGTCAAAAACAGTCCGGAACTGCGTGAAGCATATGAAGAGGCTCAGCCCAAAATTGTTGTTTTTGGGAATCGCATGAATCAAAGTCGGCCAATTTATGATGCATTCTGCCGTTTAGGCGATAGCGATGCATGGGATAGTTTTGATTCTGCTCAAAAACGAATTATCGAAAAAACAATCCAGTCTGCTACTCTTGCCGGGGTCGGCTTAGACGGGGCAGATAAAGAACGATTTAACGAGATTAGTGAAAAAATGGCAGGGCTAACCACTAAATTTTCAAACAATATCCTAGACGCCACAAAAGAGTTTGTCATGCTATTAACGGACAAAGCTGACATGGCTGGGCTTTCAGACAGTTATTTAGAGATGGCAGCCCAATCGGCCGTACGCCGCGGTCATGAAGAAGCTACAGCAGAAGCAGGGCCTTGGGCAATCACCTTAGATGGTCCAGCAAGCCTACCCTTCCTGAAAAATAGTCCGCGTCGAGAATTGCGCCAGCAAATCTACACAGGCCTCATCAGCCGTGCGAGCAGTGGCGAATATAAAAACCAAGAAATTGCTGAAGAAATTTTGTCTTTGCGCCAAGAAAAAGCGAAGCTACTAGGCTTTAAAAATCATGCGGAATTAAGCTTAAGCCAGAAAATGGCAGGATCAGTTGAAAATGTTGACAAACTGCTCACAGATCTCAAAAATGCCGCTACTCCAGCGGGCAAGCGGGATTTAGAAGAGCTTATTGACCTAGCAAAATCTCAAGAAGCACCTGAAGGGAATGACTTCAAACAGTGGGATGTTTCATACTGGGCAGAGCGCCTGCGCGAAACAAAGTTTGACATTAATGAAGAAGAATTGCGGGTCTATTTCCCTTTCGAGAAAGTAATGCAGGGAATGTACAATCTTGTGCAGCGCATTTTTAATATCTATGTTGTTCCTGCTGATGGAGAAGTCCCTGTCTGGCATGAAGATGTGCGTTACTTCCGTGTACAAGATGAAAATGGCCAAGATATTGCAGCATTTTATCTAGATCCCTATACCCGACCAGCAGAGAAAAGAGGCGGTGCATGGGCAAATGCACCTGTTCAACGCAGTGCTTTAATTGCGGCCGAAGATGGCTCACCTAGACTGCCAGTTGCTTATATGTGCTGCAACCAATCAGCTCCAGTTGGTGAAACACCTTCTCTAATGACCTTGCGTGAGGTCGAAACACTTTTCCATGAGTTTGGGCATGATTTGCAGCAATTGCTCACTCACATCGATTACGGCATGTGCTCTGGGTTGGCTTTGATCGAGTGGGACGCAATCGAAATTGCGAGCCAGTTTATGGAAAATTGGATCTACCACAAGCCAACACTTCAAGCTTTGTCAGGCCATTATCAAACCGGTGACCCTCTACCTGAGGCGATGATTGACAAAATCATTGCTGCACGCAGCTTCCGCTCTGGCTATGCGACGTTACGCCAAGTCAACTTCGGCCGCTTTGATATGGAATTACACGCACGCCATACACCCGGTTCAGAATCTATTATCGATGTCCAAAAACGCATTTTTAAGGACACGCTGATCTTAGAGCCGGCTGAAGAAGATAATTTCTATTGCGGCTTTGGCCACATTTTTTCAGGCGGATATTCGGCCGGATATTACAGCTACAAGTGGTCCGAAGTGCTCAGTGCTGATGCATTTGCTGCCTTCACTGAAGTTGGTTTAGAAAATGAAGAAGCGGTTAAAGAGGTTGGGCTACGCTATCGCAACACCATTCTAGGTCGAGGTGGTAGTCAGCACCCAATGGATGTGTATAAAGAGTTCCGTGGCCGGGAACCTTCGATCGAGCCATTGCTAAAGCAAGAAGGGCTCATTTAGTAGTTCCAAACAAAGTATGAGGTGATAGATATTGGCTTGGTTTGGCCTAACTAATATCTATCACCCAATATCTTAAGCAGTTTCTGAGTCGATAATCGCCTGCACAATCGCAATCGTCGTTGCATAAGTCGATTCAATCCCGTCATAAGACAAGTTACGCGAGCCTAAATTTTCCCCTTTGCTAAACGGTGTATCTGACGCATAGTGTAATATTCCAATCGGGAAGTCAGCAACATGCAGATTCACCAGCTCATTTTGTGGGTACCTACGTGGTCGAACAAGTTCATACACACAGCTCAAATATGGGCCAGCTTCCATCTCTAAGTCGGTATACCCTTCACGATAAAAGACACTCATATACTCGTGGTTTTGCAAATAGGTGCCGGGTACAGTAATCGCCTTCTGATTATCGAGAACGCTGCCATGTGTCAGATAAGGTGCAATATGATCGGCCGTAAAAAAATTACGCAACAGGTAAGTATTTGAAGAATGCTCATCATGAACAACATTGGGAATCATCACATCCCCAATTCGGCCGTTTAAAGTAGCCGCCTTACCCATAATAAACACACCTTTAACTTGTGAAATATTTCGCGCGATTTCAGATAATATCTGATAGGCGGCCATCCCCAATGGATAATCAATATTAATGATTAGCGCATTGCTATCAGCCAATTTTTCCTCATTTGGAATATGAAGGCGGCCATCAAGGTTTCCAGCATGAAGGTTTTTGACTTCCATAACCTGCGCTTCAAGATCGATAAAATGTGGGTTATTAATGCGCTGAAAGCCTAAGTCCATCTCAGTCTTAAGCCGGTCTTTTTCGGATTGCGGGAATTTTGACTCGTATTTCTTAAGAGCGTAATAGAGTAAATTATCACGCCGGCCGCGAGTGGCACCATCTTCTTTTTGCTGGTGTAATAGTTCAAGTAGCTCTGGAGATTCTCCGCCCTCAATAAACTTAATCAGCTCGGTTTCAACGTGGCGGCTATGGCCACTAACCAAGTTAGCCAGACTATGCGTATTACTTGATACGAAGTAGATCGGCCGATCGCTGAAATTAATATCATTGCATTGGTCAGCAATACCATCCCACCAACGGCGGGTTGAACGCTTGTAATGCACAAACGAACCAGCTAATAGCTGGACAGAAATTGAACAAGGTACGGTCGCAATATGTAACAAATTTGCGGCCGTTTCATCACCCCAAACCTGCTGTAACTTTAGTAAATCAGCGAGTTCAAGGGCAGACAGCCTGGCAATAGTCATCAACATGTCAGCCGTTAGCTCTTCAGCAACCGCTTGCATCAACAAATCTTTAATTGTTGTTTGAGACAAGATGTCATGTAGTTTGTCATGCTCAATTTGATAGGCAGTCATCATTGGAATAATGTCATCAATGTCAGACCGGCTAGCGATATAAACCCCTAATGTATGGTCTCCATCAAAAAAGCTTCTTCTACGGCGAGCAGCGGCCGTGACCTCCGTCCATTCTTCAATGTCAGGATAGCCATTCTCAGCAAAAACCGGGCTAGATTGTCCCATTACGACCAAATTAACATGCCGCAAAAAGCAGTCAGGTAGCCGCATAATGCTATAAAAAAAGGCTGACATATCGATGTCAGCCTCGTGAGCTTTAACGTGAAGGGCTGAGTTGGAGCGCATGTGCGCCTCATTTACAGCCCGGATTGGCACCTCGCGTGAGCTACGCAAGAGTGAGTAATAAGTGCGGATATAGAGAGCTATATCCTCGTTTCCGGATGTTGGTACTGTTCTTTCCATCACCGTATTGTCCAACATTTGCCGTTTAGGATCAAGTGGGCAGTAGAATCAAATGAAAGCGGCCAACTTATCTACAAAACACCTTTGGCCCAAACCATCCTCTGAACAATCGTAACGGCCACCAAAAAAGCAAAAAGTAAAAACAAATAAACTGAATACGCTGGAAACAACAAAAACAGAAAATAAGCAATGACTGTTTCTGTACCTTCAATAATGCCAGTGGGCATCGTGATGGTTGTTAACTCTTTTGTTCGGCTTGTACCTCTACCACGTTTCTCTAAAATCGATGAGAGATACATCCAAGAAGCAGAATTAACGTAGTAGACAGTGAGTAAAATGGCGAGTGCAATCCAATTAGCTTGGTCCGGCCGCCCTAAAACAATTCCAATTGGGACAACGGCATAGACAACAAAATCAATCAAGATATCAAGATAGCCGCCAAAATCACTCTGTGTTCCCTGACGACGGGCTAGAGTGCCATCTAAACCGTCTAGTATTCGATTAGCCGCCCACATACCAACGGCCCACCCCATCATGCCTTGGGACGCAAACCAAGCACATAACAGCCCTGGAAAAAGTGAAGCGATCGTTATGTGATTAGGATGAATCGAATCGAGCAGTCCGGCAACAGGGTTCAATGTCATCTCTTTTGCTGTCCGTGTGACTGAATCTAACATTTGATCGGTTCTCCGGTACTGATTGAGTTTATGAGTTCAGGATAATGCATTACAAACTACCAATCCTAGTAAAATAATGAATGGCCTGTTAGTCCTACTTTACCGCCATCCTACAATACAAATACGTTGACATACAGATATTGCATCCAGTGACTTCCTTACTTTTATTTTTAAATTGAGAGCAATTTATTTCACTTTTCGGCCGAGATAGACCATAAAGAGGCCAAAAGTGACGAGTAATATCACAATTGATCCAGCGAACAGAGCCAGAAAACGATTGTCTATGCCCTCTTGGCTTTGCGCTCCCACCTCAAGCAAAGCTGGAGAATCATCAGCATTAGTCGTGAAAGTTGACGGAGTTGCTCCAACCGTAGGTAGTGCTGATATAACGGCCGGTGTTGGTGTTGGGGGAGCCAGCGTTGGAATAACGGGCGGTGTTATCGTTGGAATTACCGTTGGAGTCGGGACAGTTGGTAACGGTGTCGCCGTTTCTGGCTGAATGGGTAAGTCCGCTGAGCCACCGATCAAACTAGGCGAAGGAGTAGGTACATAAGCAACGACAACTTCTTGCCCAACAGCCAAAAGACTATTTTCATTTAAATCATTTAATCCATAAATTTCATCGAGCGTCAGCCCGTAAATCAAAGCGATTTCAATGATCGTATTGCCTGGCTGAACTTCATATAATATCGCCCCATCAGCGTCTCGAACATCAGTATTTGGATATTCGGCCAGTGAAAAGGCAGGCTCTTCAATTGTAGGGAGTTCAACCAAAGCCTCCCCACTATCAGATTCAGAAGTTGGGGTTGCTCCATCTTCAGTAGCAGATGATTCTACTATTACTGGTGCAACTTCTGTCGGTGATTCGACAGCAATACCGCCTACAATAACCTCTTGACCAATCGACAGAAGAGAAGTGGCCTCAATTGTCCCTTGGTTTAGGGCAACCAGCTCATCCAGGGCTAAGTCATAACGATTTGCAACCCCATAGAGCGTATCTCCGGCCGAAATAATGTGAATGATCAATCCGTCCGCTCGAGGCGTAGGGGTTGGTAAATTCTGCGCAATCTGAACCGGGGCGGCCTGAACAGTTGCAACAGGTTCTCCTTCTCCATTGGTCGATGCCGCAGCAGGCTCAGCAGTTGGAGCCGCAGCTACACCCGCCGAAGCTGGAACACCACCAGCTTTATAAGTTGAAATCAATTCGCGGGTTAGGTTTAAGTAAAAATCGCCAAATTCAGTACTCGGCTCAATATGACTTCCCTCTGGCCATTCGTTAAACGAGGTAATAACGATTATGTCAGGGTTACTGCGTACGGCGCCGTTAAAGCTATTACGTAAAAATGAACCGTCTCCACGGCCGCGCACAGTTGTTTCACCTCCCAACCTTGAATTATCAAAGCCAGGCATTGCAACAGCAGACCAGTATTTATATCCACCGTACGTTGCTGATGCAGCTCGTATCCGCCCACCAATGCCGACATTAACCTCACCCGGAGCCGCTGACCATGCGACGTTGTACATATGCATTCCATCGAATACAGCTAAATAATCTGTATTACCGCCCTCAGCGATCCAAATTGCTGACCCTCCTGGATCGGCTGCATCCCGGATCGAACGCCAATCGGCCGGAGTCAGGGCCCAAGTCGCCCAAAAGTAGATAACCGGCCGACCGTCAACACGCAAATAGGCCGGATGCTGTGCATGGGTCGCCAGCAATGTCTGCAAAGCGGCTATACGAGAAGCGTTGTCCGGTAAAAATGGGTTAACAGGCTCAAATGTTACGGCAGCTGTAAATCCATTCGCCGATGCGATATTCAAAAGTTGAGCAAAATTAGGCTCTGTTTGCTGACTAGGATTCGGGCCGTACCATGACTGCACAAACCCATCAATCCCGGCTCCCTTCGCCTGCTGCACATGGCGAGTCATCACGCCTGCATCTGTTGAAAAATAAGGAGATGGGTTTGTAAAAGGCGTTTTGCCTGCTTCAAACGATGATGGGTCAAACCAGGCATAGTAATGAGCCAACACCAAGCCGGTTTTACCTTGAGCTGCAACCTGCGAATCAGCAGGCCACAGGCCTACCATGAGCAGGCTTAAAACGACCATCCCTATAAATTTTTGAATCGTTAAACTGTTTTTTATCAACTAATCTTTTCCTGATTTCAGTGTATTCAGATTGGCAAATGATTATGCTTGCCTATTGTCCAATATATCGATATTCAAGCTTAGGCAGCCCATACTCTTCAAGTGCAACCCGAACCTCATCGGCCGCGGTGCGATTTTGTAACTGGCTAAAGGTTGTCAACAAATCAGTGTAGTCGGGTGAACGCTCAAATTCAAAGATGCGTGGTTCACCTGTGATGCCGCCCAAATCAGCGGCATAGGCTATGGCATCTGCAAAGTTGCCAAGCTCATCAACAAGTCCGTTCGCAACCGCCTGGCGGCCGGAATAAATTCGGCCGTCTGCCAACTGGCGCACAACCCCATCTTCCAAACCTCGCCCGTCAACGATTATTTGCACAAATTCCCCATAACTTTCTTCGATTAAAGTCTCCAAGATTTCTAAATGCTCTGGCGAAATCGCATCATATGGGCTTCCAAGCGCCTTATTTGGCCCACTAGTCACATTAATCACATCAACGCCCCACTCATCTAGCAATCCAGATACATTAAATATACTCATGATGACACCCAAACTGCCGGTTGTCGTATCGGCACGTGCAAATATATAGTCGGCCGGTGCTGAAATGTAATACCCCCCAGATGCGGCGACTGAGGCCATACTAACTACAATCGGTTTAGTTATTTCATCACGAATCGTTTCATGAATCTGAGCAGAGCCTGTCACCGTCCCGCCTGGACTGTCTACACGCAAAACAATCGCTTTGATTTCATCGTCAGCTTCGGCCGCTTTTAAATCAGCAATAACCGTACCGCTGCCGGCCCCATTCAAGTAGTTCGTATCATCTGTGCCAACAATAACACCTTCAACCCGTACAATCGCCACTGCGGGGCCGCTACCAGAACCGACTGAGCCGCTATCATCAAAACCAACGGCCGCAAAAAGAACAATCGTACCGATTACACAGGCCAACGCTGGCAAAGAAAAGCCCGTTACCACAGCCAATAGTATCCAAAGTCCTTGCCGACTAGATTGCTGAATCACAATCGGTTGTGCCCTATTCGTTAGTTCATCCAAGTTTTGTTCTTCCATAGAGATTCTATAAATCCTGTTTTAAATTAAAGGGTTGCAAATAAAAAGATAAAGTATTAGGCTCAACGCTCCAAAGCCCTATTTTCAGCAATAACAAAGAGAATTATACTCATTTCCTTACGATCTCCCGCCCTTTCTCATTCATTTCACCAACGTTACTACTCTCCTAAGTAAAATCAGTTTACCCGTGGAAGTTGAAAGGTTATACTTCAGAAACATTCACTAAAATGTGTCGGGAGCGAAATTCTAGCATGGTACGCATTACATATTGCATCTCATTTACAACCATTAAAAGGATTTCCAGCTTGCATCAGCTCAACACTTAAAGCGATCTTTAGCAACATTCCAACCTTTCTCTCGCAATTTAATCAAGCTTAGTTTCATGAATTTAGCACTATTTATTTAATGGTTAGATAGTTTGACGACAGGTTAATGATGCAAATTTATTTAGAAAATATGGAGAAAATATGCCCAAAGCATTAATCACAGGGATAACGGGCCAGGATGGGTCTTATCTGGCGGAACTACTATTGGAAAAAGGCTATGAAGTGATTGGCATGGTTCGCCGAACCAGCACGATCAACTTTCACCGCATCTCAAAAATTCAAGACAAATTGACACTTGTGCCTGGTGACTTGTGCGATCAAATTTCACTTATCCACATCCTGGAAGAGCATAAACCTGATGAAGTTTATAACTTAGCCGCTCAATCCTTTGTAGGAACATCTTTTAATCAACCGGTGTTTACAGGAGATGTAACCGGATTAGGTGTCACTCGCCTGTTAGACGCTATCAGAATTGTTGATCGCAACATTCGCTTCTACCAAGCTAGCACCAGCGAAATGTTTGGAAAGGTTCAAGAAGTTCCGCAACGGGAATCAACACCTTTCTACCCTCGTAGCCCGTACGGTGTCGCAAAGCTTTATGGCCATTGGATTACCATTAACTATCGTGAAAGTTATGACCTTTATGCAACCTCTGGGATTCTTTTTAATCATGAATCTCCACGACGTGGTTTAGAGTTTGTGACACGCAAAATCACTTATCATGCAGCCATGATCAAGCTTGGGTTAGCCAAAGAATTGCGCTTAGGCAATTTGGATGCTCGCCGTGACTGGGGTTTTGCTGGAGACTATGTAGAAGGCATGTGGCGCATGCTGCAACAAGACAGCCCAGACGATTATGTCTTAGCTACCGGCGAAACATTTTCAGTTGAGCAATTTTTGGATGAGGCTTTCGGCCACGTCAATATGGACTGGAAAGAGTTTGTTGTACAAGATGAAAGGTTCATGCGGCCGTCTGAAGTTGACTTGCTTGTCGGCAGCCCTGAAAAAGCTGGCAAAAAATTAGGCTGGGAGCCAAAAGTTACTTTCAAAGAGCTAGTCGCAATGATGGTAGATGCCGATGTTGCTATGCTCAAAAACGGAAGCACCCCTATCTAGTTTTTATTTAGACCCTCTAAAAAGACCCTGTACCTCAGGGTCTTTTTATTTTAAACAGCTAAATTATCGTAATTATTTGAGAATAACGGTGAAAGCATCAGAAAAAACAACTAATATGACTTTGGGTTAATTGACACGGCTTCGTGTTATGCCACAATCTGCTTACAAGCTGGGACAAACGAACATAGTCCCTAAAATTCCTAAAAACATTAAAGACATCATAAAATTTTCTCTCCGCCAACAGTTAAATCTAAAAATGTTCGGAGATATGTAAACGAGGTATTTTCAATGCATAAAATCAAATTCGGAACTGATGGCTGGCGCGGCCGTATTGCCGACGACTACACATTTGATAATCTCAAGCGGTGTGCCCAAGGCTTTGCAGATTATCTTCAACAAGAAGGGCTGGCCGATCAAGGCATTGTTATCGGTCATGACCAACGGTTTCAAGCAGAAGATTTTGCGGCTGCTGCCGCCGAAGTATTAGCGGCTAACGGCATCCACGTATGGCTCACTGAACGCAACACGCCAACTCCCACGATTTCTTATGCGGTCGTTGACAAAAAAGCAGGCGGGGCTATCAATATTACCGCTAGCCATAATCCTGCATACGACTGTGGCTTTAAAGTTCGTGACCCACATGGTGGAGCGATTGCCCCAGCCGGGCTTAAAAAGATTGAACGCCTCATTCCTGATGACATGCAGGGTGTAAACCATATGAACCTGCAAGATGCAATTCATGATGAGCTAGTCACCATGTTTGATGCTGCCCCAGCATACATCGAACAAATTAATCGACTCATCGATTTACAACCCATCAAAGATGCAGGGTTCAATGTCCTCGTTGACTGCATGTGGGGGAATGGTGCAGGCTGGTTCCCGAAATTACTTGAAGGTGGCAAAACTACCATCACGGAAGTCCATAATGAGCGAAATCCGCTGTTCCCAAAGATGTCCCGGCCGGAGCCGATCATTCCTAATGTTGACGACGGCCTATCGTACGTCAAAAAAATCGGAGCAGATGTTGCCATTATCAACGATGGTGATGCAGATCGGGTCGGATTTGGGGATGAAAACGGCAACTTCATCGACCAGCTGCGGGTCTACGGACTGCTAGGCTATTACTTCCTCGAGGTACGTGGTGAGCGTGGTCCTATCGTTAAAACTATTTCAACCACTAAAATGCTCAACAAACTGGGCGAAGCCTATGACGTGCCAATTCATGAAACCGGTGTGGGCTTTAAATACATCGCCCCAAAAATGATGGAAGTCGATGCGATGATTGGTGGTGAAGAGAGCGGTGGCTATGCATTCCGCCAACATGTGCCAGAACGTGACGGCATTCTTGCGGGGCTATTCCTGCTCGACTTGATGGTCAAAACAGGAAAGAAACCTTCTGAGTTGCTTGCAACGCTGTTTGAAAAGGTAGGTGGCCACTACTATGACCGCATCGATAGTCGATTCGCGGCCGATGACAAAAGCGTCATTCTGAACCGTGTCAGCAAAGCGATGCCAGAAACCATTGGCGGCTTAAAAGTAATCGATAAAGTCACCATCGATGGCAATCAATTCATCATGGAAGACGGGGGTTGGCTTTTGATCCGTTTTAGCGGTACAGAGCCGATTATTCGAGTGTATTGCGAAACAACGCATGGAGACAAGGTCCAAGCGATTTTGGCTGATGGCATGAAGATTGCAGGCCTAGCATAAGCAGATTGGCATAATCGCAACCCAACTCAGATAATAAAGAGCTAGGCTTCAAATATATGAAGCCTAGCTCTTTTTTTATGCTTGTAGACACACACTGCCACCTAGACTTTGACCGTTTTGACGAAGATCGTGACGAGATGATTCAGCGGGCGCTCGATTCGGGCGTGACGCATATGATTATCCCGGCCGTTGATCTAGAGAAAATCCCTACGATTTTCGATTTAGCTGATCGTTATGAAGGGGTCATCTATACCGCCGTCGGTATCCACCCAAACTCAACGGCCGACCTTCCAAAAGATTGGCTGTATCAAATAGAAGATTTTGCCGAACATCCTTCAGTAGTCGCCATTGGTGAAATTGGCCTCGATTATTATTGGGACAAAGTGCCAAAAGAAGTTCAACATCAAGCGTTTGCAGATCAGCTTGAACTCGCCCTTGATTTGGCCCTACCCGTGATTATTCACAATCGTGATGCAGGCCAAGACGTACTCGATATTCTTGGGAAGTCTTCGATTGCCGATATTGAAAAACCAGGTGTCATGCACTCTTTTCTTGATTCAGAAGAAACCGCTTGGCGCGCCATCGAAATGGGCTATTTCTTGGGATTCACTGGCCCTGTTACTTATAAAAAGAATGACTGGCTCCGTCAAATCATAAAAGATATGCCGCTTGATCGCATTTTAGTTGAAACAGATGCACCGTTTTTGGCGCCTCAAGCACGACGCGGTAAGCGAAATGAGCCAGCCTATGTCAATTACATTTCTGATTTCATAGCTGAACTACGTGGGGTTTCCCCAGAGATTTTTAGAGGGATCACGACTGAAAATTCCGCATGCCTTTTCGGCCGTGATGAGATTTATGGCCAGATTCAGTAATGGTGAGGATGTTCGGCCTAAGCCGCTAGATCCTGCAATCGATATTTCGATTATTATAGTGAGCTGGAATGTGAGCCAGCTGCTCGAAAAATGCCTTCAATCGATTTATTCCAATGCAAATGAATTAGGCCTACAAGTTATCGTCGTTGATAGCGGGTCAGCGGATGCAACCTGTGCGATGGTGCGTCAGAAGTTTCCACAAGTTGAACTTTTTGATATGCAACAAAATGTAGGTTTCCCAGCCGGGAATAATATCGGTATTCAAGCCGCTGTCGGCCGAAACATATATCTACTCAACCCTGACACCGAAATCATCGAGGATGCCCTGCAAGTCATGCTACACGAAGTCGAGTCTAATCCGCAGCTAGGCCTAATCGGCTCATGGCTGCAATATCCTGACGGTAAAATTCAATCATCACGACGCCGCTTTCCAACGATCATGACAGGGCTCTTTGAAAGTACTTGGCTTGAACCCTTAGCGCCAAAATCTCTTTTAGATCGATATTTCATGCGAGACAAGCCAGATGATCGGCCGTGTGAAGCTGACTGGGTAATGGGTGCTTCAATGTTTGCCAGTCGTGAAGCCGTGCAAACCGTCGGCGGCTTAGACGAAGGGTACTTCATGTACTCTGAAGAGCTTGATTGGTGCAGGCGTGTGAAAGAGGCTGGTTTTAAGATAATATGGCTGCCTGAAGCGAAAGTAATCCACCATTTAGGTGCCAGCTCAGATCAAGCTTCAACTCGACGACACATTAACTTTAATCGAGCCAAGTTGCGCTATTTCCGGAAGTACCATGGCATAGTAGCCTCTGGGCTGATTCGAATGGTGTTGCTCGCAAATTTCGTGAGTCAAATTTTAATTGAAGGGAGCAAGTGGCTCTTTGGTCATCGCCGTGATTTACGCAAACAGAGAATTCAGGCCTATTGGCAAGTGGTTTGCTCAGGATTAAGACCAGCCGGATATTAAAAATATAACTAGAACTTGTATAATTGTGGGTAAATAAACGCATCTATTTAAAAAGCTAACAAAAATCCTACAGTAATTAAACAGCTGTCTTATGTAAATCGAGCTAAACTCTGACCAATGTCAAAAAGCTTAATCGATATCCGTGTTCGTCAAAGAGAATATCTACTGGCAATTAGCCGAGCCTTATCTGCTGAACTTGAGCTGCCAGATGCTCTGCGTGTCATCTTACAGGCATCGGTTGAGTTTGCAGGCGGCCGTGCAGGTCTCATCGTTTTGTCGGATCCGGAAGATACTGTTTTCCGGGTGGCGGCCGCACTTGGCATCTCTAGCGAGCTACTTTATACCCACTGCGACCTAATCACGGGTATCAGCTACGATCCAGGCCATGAACAAGAGGTAATGCCCATCATCGAAGATTCGATTTCTAGCTTGACCAAAGAGCTGAAAAAGAACCTTGAAATCAATCAGACCTTGATTTTGCCCATGCAGCAGGGAGACATCATGACAGGGATGATCTATGTATTCCAAGATGAAAAATATATCTTTGGAGATGACGCCCCTAAACTACTTCAATCTTTTGCAGATCAGGCAGCCATCGCTGTTAAAAATGCACGCCTTTATGAACAGGTAAATTCTGAAAAACGTAGACTTGATGCCATCCTTGAAAATAGTGCCGACGGGGTAATGATCCTCGACCCGAAATTCACGATTCAAGTTTTTAATCGCGCCTTGTCAAATATTACAGGCAAGAAAGCGAGTGAAGTCATCGGCCGGCAACATGATGATGTTGTTAATTGGGTCAATTTACGCACAGAGCATGAGCTGAGCGAAGCGGTAAAAAATGGCTGGCCGATGCCGGGTTCAGCCAATCTTTATGTTGAAGGTGACATCAAACAACATAACGGGGACTTAATTAGTTTAGGCATCACCTATGCACCTCTACTTAATTCTCGCGGCCGCTTAATCAATATCATAACCAATGTGCGTGACCTCACCCGCTATCGCCAAGAAGAAGAGCTTCAAAAAACGTTCATTTCGGTGGTTAGTCACGAGCTAAAAACCCCTGTTTCAATTATCAAAGGCTATGCAGGCACCCTGAAAAGACCCGATGCAAAATGGACGGATGAGGCACGCAATGAGTATTTAACCGTCATTGAAGAAGAAGCTGATTCTTTAACCGACCTCATTGACAACTTACTTGAAGCTTCAAAACTTCAGTCAGGAACCTTTTCGCTAAACCTAAATGAGCATATTTGCTTAAAGAGCTTGGCGCGCCGTAGTTCAAGAAAGTTCTCAGCACAAAGCAGTGTTCATGAATTTTCGGAAGACTTTCCTGATAACTTTCCTGAAGTTCATGCGGATGAGCGCCGAATCAATCAGGTCTTCAATAACCTAGTAAGCAATGCGATTAAATATTCCCCGAAGGGTGGCCCTGTCCAGATCAGTGGTACAATTGAGGATGATGGTCGCTACGTGACCGTTTCAGTCACTGACCATGGGATCGGTATCCCAGATCATCAGCGTCATCGCATCTTTCAAAAGTTTTCGCGCCTCGATAACGACCTTAGCCGTAAAACGGAAGGGACTGGACTTGGTCTATTCTTAAGCAAGTCGATTATTGAAGCACATGGCGGCCGGATTTGGTTTCATAGCAATACAGACCCAGAAAACGGACCTGTTGGCACAAGCTTTACATTCTCTCTCCCAAACCGTCACGGCTAACTATCCAATCTAACCCATTTTAAAATGCTAAATCAAAACAAATGCCGAGCAACTTCTATGGCATTTGTTTTGGCTTGGCATTTTTTCAGACCCAGAGAAATTTAATGCAAACTCAGATTCAATGTCCGCAATGCGGCACCCCTTTTATGGCCGAAGTTCATCAACTCGTTGATGCAGAGCGTTCTCCCCAGCTTAAAGAAATGTTGCTGGCCGGTGCGCTTAATGTTGCTCAATGTCCACAGTGTGGCAACACCAGTCGTTTGGCTTCACCCATCATGTACCATGATGCGTCCCATGAAATGCTGATTGTGCACGTTCCCATGGAGCTCGGCTGGTCAATGACTGAGCAAGAGCGGCAAATTGGGCAAATGGCGAAAGCGATTACAGACAGCTTGCCACCTGAGCAGTTTAAAGCGTACCTACTTCAGCCCAAGGTCATTATGACCATGCCGACTTTTATGGAGCAGGTATACGGAACTGAAGGCATCACACCTGAAATGATCAATCGCCAAAAGGATCAGGGACAGCTGCTACAAGATTTAGCGGCGGCCGACAAGCTGGCGCAAATCGCTAAGATCCAAGAAAAAGCAGATCTGATCGATGAAACTTTTTTTGCCATGCTGCAGTCCAACCTCCAGATGCTTGAACAGAATCCAGCCCCTGAAGCAAATAAACAGTTCATTATGCTGACCAATCTACAGGCTCGATTACTAACTTCAACTGAAATAGGCAAAAAGATCGAAGCTGAACAGCTAGCTGTGGGTAAATTTCAGCAGGCTGTACAAAAACAAGGCGGACTCACATACGAGATATTCCTTGAGCACTTAACCGCTAACCATAATAATGAACCGGTTCAAAACTCGATTATGCGAATGGGGCATCAAGCGATTCGCTATGAGCTGTTCACAATGCTAACTGATCGAATTGAGAACAGCTCAGGTACAGAAGCTGAAGAGCTAACCCAGCTTCGTGAGCGATTGCTGGTTGTTTATGAACAAATGGAAGCACAGGCGCAAGAAGCGATGGCGGCCGCAGGTGAAACATTACAAACGTTGCTGGCCAGTCCGGATCCAGTTCAAGCTGTCCAACAAAATCTAAACCAAATCGATGAGCCGTTTATGCAATTTTTAGCGGCGCAGCTTCAAGCGGCCGAAAAAGAGCAGGACACGGCACGTATTGAGCAGCTACAACCGCTTTATACTGCGATTATGGCGGAAGCTGAAAATCAGATGCCACCAGAAGTACGGTTAATCAACGCATTGGTTGCAACAGATGACGAGAACCAAATGCAGCAAGTGATCAATCAAATTCCAGCTGAGGCCCGGCCGGAAATTAAGCAAATGATCGGCTCAGTCATTGAACGCGCAGCGGCCGAAAATCCTGAACTAGCCCAGCGCCTAGAAAAAGCGCTAACCTTAATGTAAATCAAGCCTATTAAACGAAAAGCCCCGTGTTTTGGTTGACCAATACACGGGGCTTTTTTATTTGCAAGTGTCTAAAGAATTTTTCGAACAGCTACATGGGATTATCTAAACGAAAACCGTGCCCACGTACCGTCACAATAAAATTATGATCGTCTAACTCAACCAATCGATCGCGTAAACGCCGCATCAGGGCATCAATCGCCTGCTCCGACACACCGATTCCCTCGGTATCTGGCCAAACAACATTGATAATTGAATCCCGATCAACAACTGATCCATCCGCATCAAATAACAGTTTCATTAGCCTGAACTGAGCAAGTGATAAAGGCGGATCAAGCTCTTTGCCATTTGCAATCGCAGTTCGCTTCTCTTCTTCAAGCATTAAGCGTTTTTCAGGCTTGGGGGCTTCCCATGTTAATGGCAAGGTTGCTTCAGTCCCAACAAACATAAGGGTAACGCTCAAAGCGACTTGAATCGTATCGCCATCAGATAGTGGGACAGAGCCAGAAATACGTTTACCGTTGATATGGGTTCCGTTTTTACTGCCTAAGTCATGCAACACATAACCACCGCTGTCCCCTGGGGTAATTCGAACGTGATGGCGTGAAACTTGTCGCTCTGGAAGAACGATATTGCATTCACCGCCCCGGCCAATCAAAAATTCATCATTCTCAATGACCCAACGTTGCCCAGTAAGCTGACCTTCTCTTGCGATTAATACGGGGTTTCCTGACATATTTTTATCCCTCAGATTTCCTTTTTGATTATCTGTACCAAATTAAGCCTTGTCGCTTTTAAATCTGGTAGAATTATATTATTGAACATCTTTATGACAACCTGACCCAATTCAGTTTGCCATTATTTTATTTTTATGTTGCCACCTCTAACACCCGGAACTGTTTTACGAAACCGCTACACCATTACGGCCATTGTTGGCCAAGGTGGCATGGGGTCTGTCTATAAAACGATGGATAAGCGCTTACCCGGCCGATTATGTGCAATAAAAGAGGTTCAGCCAGACCCAAACGCTTCACCTGAAATTATTACTCAAGCCCAAGCCCAGTTTTTGCAAGAAGCCAGTATCTTAGCACGTCTTGACCATCCCAATTTACCAAAGGTTTCTGACTTCTTCTCTGATAACGGCCGAGACTATCTTGTCATGGACTACATCCCAGGTAAGGATTTAAAAGAAGTTCTGCAAGAAGCGATTAGCGAAAGCCGAGTCATTGAAGAAAAAGTTGCCCTTGAATGGACAAACCAAATTCTTGATGCTCTTTCCTACCTGCATAATCATAATCCACCTGTCCTTCATAGAGACTTAAAACCTGCTAATATCAAACTTACCCCCGACAACCGTATCAAACTCGTCGACTTTGGGTTGGCAAAACTACTAGTTACCGACGATATGCGTACGATCACGGTGATTCAAGGGCAGGGGACCGCTTTATATACCCCAATGGAGCAATATGCTGGTGAATTTGATCGCACTGATTCACGCTCAGACATTTACGCATTAGGGGCAACTTTGTTTACATTGTTGACTGGCAGTCCTCCGGCTTCAGCCAAGGAGCGTTTTTTAAACGCAAGTGCGCTCAAAGCTCCGGCCGAAATTAATCCTGAACTATCCAAAGTGGTTTCCGATGCAATTGTATGGTCATTGGAAATGCATCCAGACAAAAGGCCCGACAGCGCGATAACTTTTAGAAAAGCTTTAAGAGGGGAAATTTCAAAAAACCCAGATGAACAAAAAGGTTCAAATGGATTTTCACACGCGATTGAAACCAATCGGTTTGCTGCCATAGCTGTAATCGGTCTATTCGTCATAGCAGTGGTTCTTACCATCGTACAAATCGTTTAATTCAACACAATTTAAGCAAATATTGCAGGACTTGGTTAGGCGTCAATTTTATGATCTTTATCTAATTTGACAGGAGTTAATTTGAGAGATAATATCCAAAATATTGATCTGTAAAATATCCCTGCTACACTCAACAAGAAAATTTTAGGAAGAAACTAGGAGACAATTACCCATGTCAAGTGTCAGTTATAAAAATGTGATGAAGAGCTACGGCGATACCGTCGTCATCAAAGATCTTAGCTTTGAAGTCGCCGACAAAGAATTTGTTGTTTTTGTTGGTCCGTCTGGTTGTGGAAAATCTACAAGTCTTCGCATGCTTGCAGGCCTTGAAGAAATTTCGGCCGGTGAGATCTGGATCGGTGATCGCAAAGTAAATGACGTTCCACCAAAAGATCGTGACATTGCTATGGTTTTCCAATCCTACGCTCTTTATCCTCATATGACAGTTTATGACAACATGGCGTTTGGTCTTAAATTGCGTAAAACACCTAAAGCTGAAATTGACAAACGAGTAAAAGAAGCCGCAGCTATTTTAGGCCTTGAAGATTTGCTTGATCGTCGTCCAAAAGCTCTTTCTGGTGGTCAGCGTCAGCGCGTGGCTGTTGGCCGTGCAATCGTTCGCGAACCCGCAGTTTTCTTGATGGATGAACCGCTATCAAACTTAGATGCAAAACTACGTGTTACCGCTCGTGCTGAAATTTCAAAACTTCACCAACGTTTGCAAACAACCTTCGTCTATGTAACACATGACCAGGTTGAAGCAATGACGATGGGTGACCGCATTGCAGTTCTTAACTTCGGAGATCTAATGCAGATCGATAGCCCACGTAATCTCTACGAAAATCCAAATAATATTTTTGTAGCTGGTTTCATTGGCAGCCCAAGCATGAACTTCTTCGATGCCACACTGGTTAAAGAAGAAGGTAATCTGATTGTTGATACAGGCAGCTTCCGTCTTCCAGTTCCAGCAGATCGCATGGGAGCATATGAAAGTTACGCTGGCAAACAAGTAACACTTGGTATTCGCCCAGAACACATTCATGGAGCACAATTTGCACCACCAAGCATTAATGCCGCACCACTAAAAGCAACGATTGATGTGATTGAGCTTTTAGGACACGAGCTGCATTTGTACTTGACCACAGGCAAAGCTTCATTTGTTGGAACAGTCGACACTCGTATGGCGCCAAGCGTTAACGATAGCGTTGATCTTGTTGTAGACATGAACAACATGCACCTGTTCGACAAAACGACAGAGCAGACCATCCGCTAATTTTCCTAATTCTTAAAAGAGAAAGACGCTATCAGGTGATAGCGTCTTTTTTTTGCCAAAATTAATTATGCCAACAGCCAATCACGAAATTGGAGAAAAGTTCCACATTCACTTCGTCTGGAAAATACCAAATGACCACTATCTGCGTGCTCTTTTTGAAGCAACTGTTTTAGACATTGATCTAAGCGCTGATCGATATTTGATCAAGCTTCCAAATCTATTAGGCAAACGAGAAGAAAATGAAGCAGGTGAAGCCTTGCCCGAAGACGAGCATACAATTGAATATTGGCAAATGGTCTATAAACTTATCGGCCGCAAAGCCCATGTGGCATTTGAAGTCGATGACGGTCGACCGCTATTTTTAAGGCTCCCAACCTTAACCCTAGAACACAAGTTTTTTACTCGTTACTCAGATGATGAATCTGAATATTAAGCAACGAGCAAAAGTTTTAACCATCTAATTATTTGCCTAAAATTTGCTCCATTGCATCATTAATGAGCTTAGGAGCATCCGAGCTTGCAGACTGGCTGCGAAATGCGATATACCCGTCTGGCCGAACCAATAAACAGCCATCTTCATCCACTTCACGGATTTCAGCCCATTCTTGGTAGATGTCTTCAACATCTCGCCCTGGCCCTACAACAACTGGGTTTATTTTCATCCCACCAGCATCTGAATATGCATTGGCTGCATCAACCCACCCTTCGCCACCAATGCCGGTAAAGAGAGTAAATTCACCTTGGCAACAAAGGTCAAGCGTCGCCACAATGTCACTACCGTATTCGCCACGTCTAAACCAATTGTGTGGAATTTTAGTACCGGGATAAGTTGTGCGGAAATAGTGCAGCTCAGGATCACGATCCGGCACAGGGACAGGTGAGCCGTCTGATACAACGGCCGAAGAGTCGTATCTATGGTTAAGATCAACCCCATGCGCATCAAACTCATATCGCTTAAATTGAATCGCTTTACGCAAAGCTTCACGCTGAGCTGCCCCTTCAGGGGTACTTTCTTTCCGCTTTTCCATGTTAGCTAATTTTTCGTCAGGATCTTGAGTCGATAAAAAGCCAATCGCATCAAAAATCGGCCCAAATTCTTGGATCGATTGATTTGCGCGGGTCACAATCTGCTTAGCGATTGGAATCCGCTCGGTGTTATACGTTTCAAGCAGCGAAGGTGCAGCTTGATCACGCAAAACGGCCGCCAGTTTCCAAGCCAAGTTATAGCTATCTTGCATCGACGTGTTCGAGCCCAATCCATTGGAAGGCGGATGACGATGCATCGCATCTCCACCACAAAAGACTCGGCCATCAGTATTATTCGTACCGTACATGTCATTGACGGTCCAAACTGAATATGAGTCAATTTTGACATCAATGTCATGATCACCAATTAAATTGTGGACGACCTCAACTACAAAATCGTCATCAATTTCGGGTGGCCCGACATTAATATCATACCCCCAAATCACCATCCATTTATTCCACGGCCGCACCATACGAACCACGCCCATACCAATCCCACCTATGTCCGCACCTGGCTGCATAATCCAGTAAAGCACACTCGGCCGATGAGCCACATATTTTGATAAGTCCGCTTCAAAAACGATATTCATCGAGCCATCAACACCCATTTTGCCTTCAAAAGGCAAGCCACAATTTTCAGCTACTTTTGAGTTACCGCCATCACCACCGTACAGATATTTACAGCGAATCTGGTACTCACCCCCGGTCATATGATCTTTAACCGTAACAGTCACCCCGTTATCATCTTGAACATGGCTCAGGTATTCAGTGTTGTAACGGATCTTTGTACCACGCTGGGTCGCATTCTGAATCAAGATCGGCTCCATTAAATACTGCGGCGTGTCGTTGATAAATGTCGGGCTAGCCAGCTTCGCTTCTGCTTCACGCGAAGGATGGGTTTGCCATGATCGCATGCGCCCCAGCTCCTCTCCCGCAAGAGTAATACAAAACGTGTTGTTGCCCATTAGCTCTTTTGGAGTAGCAACCGCCATCACCTCATCTTCAACCCCCATATCGCGCAATATTTCCATACAACGCTGGTTGGTGATATGCGCACGAGGAGTACGCACTAAGCGGCTAAACTTTGTAATACAAATGTTGTCAATGCCATAAGTTGATAAGGCAAGTGCCATCGAGCCACCGGCCGGGCCTGACCCGACAATCAGGACATCAGTTTCAATTAGTGGGTTTTGGGTTGTCATGGGTAATTTTCCTTTTTAAAAAATTCAAATCAGCTACGGTCTAACGCCAAGATAAGTGGCTGATAGCAGCTGTCTTATACCTGCTAAATCGACAGGTCTTGGGTTGTAATATGGGTTTTGAGTCGCAATCTGTGCGGCCTCTTCAAGGTTTTCTTCTTTAAAATTTAGTTCTTTTAGCGAAACAGGGCCGCCGTTTTGGCGGGAGATGTCTTGCACCGTTCCGGCAATATCGGCCGGATCACAGCCTAACGCTCTGGACAGTGCTGCCACCATTTCAGGTGCGTGGCTCTGGTTATAGGCGATGGCATATGGCAAAACCACCGTATGCACTTCAGCATGTGGCATCCCAAAACTTCCGCCTAATGTATGGCACAGCTTATGATGAAGCGCCATCCCAACTTGGTCGAGAACGACGGCAGCCAGCCACGCTCCATACATCGTATCGGTTCGAGCCTTGAGGTCAGATAGGTTTTGAGCAACCAAGGGCAATCCGGCTGCTAAGCTTCGGATGCTTTCCTCAGCCATCATCGAACTGATTGGATTTCGGTTTTCAGCATAGAGGGCTTCAACCGCGTGCGCCATCGCATTGATACCGCTGGTAATCGACATGGCCGCGGGGAGTGACCTGATCAGATCAGGATCGTAAATAACGGTAGCTGGTTTAACAATAGGATCCCGGCCGGTGGTTTTCTTACCATCTTTTGAAATACCCCAAATATGGGTCATCTCAGAGCCAGCATACGTTGTTGGGATCGCTAAAATAGGCAAAGGCCTTTCTAGCACGATTCCTTTTGCCAATCCAATCGTCGAGCCCCCACCCGGAGCTATTAGCAAATCGATTTGTAGTTCATCAACTTTCTTTATTGCGGCCGCAACCGTTTCATAAGGCACATGTTGTACCGCTTCCGCATGAACACCCACACATAGATCGCCTAATAATCCAGCCACGTGTTGTGCCAAATCAATCTGATATTTTGTTGCCAAAACCAAGGCTCGCTGTGCTCCAAGCCGACCGGCTTCTTCTCGCACTGTGGCTAACCGACCTGCGCCAAAAGATACACGACTAGGGAGTTGGGTGAGTTCAAAGTTCAAATTTATCCTCTTCGTAAAAAACGAGATTAGCCCTATTCAGAAGAAGGGGTCTGGTTAACAACTTCTTCCATGAATTCAACAAAGTTTTTGAGTGCACTATCAATTACAGCTTTGCCATACTCAACTGATGAACGGCGTGCATCACCTAAAGCCCCATTTGTGGTAAATCGATCAAAACGCCAAGGGACATTGACCTTGTACTTTTGCATTTCTGTTCGAAAGTTATAGGTAAGATCAGTCATTTCTCCGGCCGCCAATGAATCATTCTTAACGATTTCAGGTGCCAAATACATCGCTACACTCGTTTCCCACTCGCAAGCATGGCCAATAATGCCATCGATACCAAACTGTTCATTAATCCCTTCGTCAGCAAAGTAAAGATAGAGACCAGAGCCGATAAACTCAGGCTGCAGTTCCTCGTTAATGCGTACAATCGCATCCCCCAATGGCGCCATATTGCCACCATGCCCATTGATAATCATAAAACGTTGAAAGCCGTGCTGCTGCAAAGATGCAACGACCTCAACCAATATTTGAATAAAGGTGTCAGAGCTAAGTGTAATTGTGCCAGGGAAATTCATGTGGTGATAAGAGACTCCCCAAGGCATTGACGGGGCTACCAGAAGTTTTGGGTATGCAAGTTCACTAGCCTTCACACAGAACTGTGTCGCGCCGGTAATGTCCATGCTCAAAGATAAGTTTGGGCCGTGTTGCTCATTTGAACCCACTGGAATAAGTACAACATCTACACTGTCACGAATCGCTTCAACCTCTGGCCAAGAAAGATCGGCCAATATAAGCGGCTTTTTTTCAGACATAATTTCCTTTTTAAATTCTTCGAAGCAAGTTTGAATTTCAAGCCTACCCCAAACTACAGTTACGACTCGCTTTTGCCAGACAGTTTTGCCAGCCGTTCGGCCGAAATCAAGCGCCTTACAGGGAAAACCTCTATATCCACACGTTGCTTAATCAATCCCCAAATACCCTGCGGGGCGATCAACATCATTGTGACAGCAATGACACCTAAAATAATAAAAGACCATTCACCAAAATCTGACAAATATTCTCGAATTAAGAAAAATATGATCGTCCCGATAATAGGCCCTTCAATTGTGCCAATCCCACCAATCACAACGATAAAGACCATAAAAGCGGTCCAGTTCACGCTGAACATCGATTTCGGAATAATGTTGATTTGATTTAGCGCAATCAAACCGCCAACCATGCCGGTTCCGGCTGCGCACAAAATAAAGATAATCATCTTTATTCGATAGGTGTTGATACCCAAGCTTGCGGCCGCATCTTCATTGTCCCGGATCGCAGTTAAACCTAATCCGATCTTAGACCGCATCAAATATTGAGTCAGCGCTACGGTCCCAAAGGCTAACACAATCGAAATGACATAAATTGATGTGATACGGGCGGTTGGGGACGAAAATAAATTGTTCACAATAATCGACCGACCTAAACCACCGCCGAGCCAATCGCTGCTAGCTGTGACAGAAAGCCTAAAAACTTCGGCCATCACCCATGTGCCGATAGCAAAATAGCCACCACGCAGTCGAAAACCAAGTAATGCGGTCGGAATTGAAAGGATGCCTGCAACCAATCCAGCGATAAGCAATCCGGCAAAAACAGGCAGCCCCAGATCATCGGTTGAGACGAGTAACGCGTATGCGCCAAGCCCGATCCATGCCTGCTGCCCCACCGAAACCAGCCCAGCATAGCCGGCCAGCAAGTTCCAGAGCTGAGCAATAGCCAGCAGATAGAAGAATTCAGTTAGCGTGTTCATCGTGCCCCGGCCGCTCCAAAAAGCAAAGGATGCAAAGAACACAAATACGACGGACAAAATAATAATGAGCCTACGGTCTCTATTCATTTTAGTTGTCCCTCGTCCGAGCGAAAAGTCCGGTCGGCCGGACAGCGAGCACAATTAAAGTCACAATGTGACCTGCAAGTTGGAACCAAGTTGGGTTGATTTGAGCACCGATATTTTGACTCAACCCCAAAATGATGCCACCGGCTAACGTTCCCCACAAACTGCCAAGCCCACCAATAATCACCGCTTCGAATGCAAAGATGAGTCGAGCAGGACCGTCTGTTGGAGCAAAATTAGTGCGAATACCTAGCAAAATGCCAGCCAACGCCACAATCGCAAAAGAGATTCCCATTGCCAGCGCATAGATTTGCCGGCTGTTGATTCCCATTAGTTCGGCCGTTTCTGGATCATCAGATGTGGCTCGGAATGCTTGCCCCACTTTCGTACGGTTAAAAAACAGTTGGAGGGCAAATAGAACACCGACCGCTACCATAAATGTAATTAGCGGCATGATACCTATTGAAATTTGATCGTTAATCGGAATACTGGCCGTTTCAAGCGATCCGGCATCGAGCCCCTGGGAGTCGGCCGAAAAGCCCATCTGGAGCACATTTTGCACAATAACAGAAAGACCGAAGGTGATTACCAACGGTGGCATCAACCCCTTCCCAATTGTTGTGTTCAAGATGCCCCGCTGTAGCAAAAATCCCAACAAAAACATAACTGGCACAACAATTACAATACTAATTAGCGGCGGCACACCAATCACTGAAGTTGCCAGCAGAGACAAAAACGCCCCCAGCATAATAAAGTCGCCATGCGCCAAGTTGACTATGCGCATTACGCCAAAGATTAAGGACAGCCCTGTCCCATACAGAGCGTATAATCCACCTAGCAAAATGCCTTGAACGAGCGTGTTAATCCATTGCATGAAATTAATTTTCGATTTGAGTTTAAGCTGATAAAAATGTTATCTAGCAGTAATCTGTGAGAACAAAAGGAATTGTCAACGAAATCCTAAGCCCTAAAATCAGATCACATTCCAAAATATGCTTTTGATATCTGATCTTGCGCAACATCGGCCGGATTACCAGATAGGCTCACCTTGCCTTCTAGCAAACAATAAAAGCGATCTGCCTCACGCAGTCCACGATTGACGTCCTGTTCAACCAAAATCACAGTTGTGCCAGTTGCAGCAATTTGGCGCACAATGGCATAAATTTCATTCACGATAATCGGAGCCAAACCAAGCGAAACTTCATCCATCAGGATCAAGTCAGGATTACTCATCAATGCCCGGCCGATTGCGACCATCTGCTGCTGTCCGCCAGAAAGATCAGTCCCGCCATTGCTGCGGCGATCTTTTAAAATTGGAAACAGCTCATAGACTTTTTCAAGCGTCCATTGCCCAGCCCGACCACTGTATCCGCCAATTTTCAAATTTTCTTCAACTGACAAGCTTGGGAAGATTTTGCGCCCTTCTGGCACCAGGGCGACCCCCAAAGCATTCATTTGAAACGCCGATGACTCAGCTGTGTCAGTTCCTGCGTATTTAATCGACCCTGTTGTAGGAATTAACCCACCGGCAATTGTCCGCATCAGCGTCGACTTACCTGCCCCATTTGAGCCGATAATCGCAACCGTTTCCCCTTTCTCAACGTTCATACTCACGCCAAAAAGAGCTTGGAACTCGTCATAAAAGACATCGATGTTTTCAACTGCTAAAAATGACATTTAAAGAAATAGGTGCCCTGGCTGGCTAGCCAAGCTTCACACTCTCAACCCCAAAATAAACTTGCTGGAACGCCTCACTATTAATCACTTCATCTGGCGTTCCTTCGGCCAGCTTATTCCCAAAATCAATTGCAACTATCTTGTCTACAACCGAGACCAGCGCGTGCACAATATGCTCGATCCAAATAATGGTGATGCCTTGCGCACGGATATCACGAATGAGCGCAAGTAACTCTTGAACCTCATGGTCTGTTAAACCACCTGCGATTTCATCTAGCAAAAGTAGACGGGGTCTGGTTGCCAATGCGCGCGCCAACTCAAGTCGTTTACGCTCAAGCAGACGAAGCTGCCCTGCCTCAACGTTCCAGCGCGGCATCAAACCAGTCTGTTGCAAAACGTCAACAACCGTTTCTTCCGCCTCTTTTTCAGACAAATTAGAGCCGTACATTGCACCTACCAGCACATTTTCATAGGTGGTCATGCCGGTAAATGGTCGGGGAATTTGGCTTGTGCGGCCGATACCAGACAAACAACGCTGCTCGGCCGAAACGCCATTTAAATCAGACCCATCGAAATGAATAGATCCACCTGAAAGGGACAAATCTCCTGCGATCAGGTTGAGCAGTGTAGTTTTGCCCGCTCCATTTGGTCCCATGATGCCCAGCGCAATCCCTTCTTCGAGATCAAAGCTGACATCATTGATAACCTTGAGCGCACCAAACGATTTTGAGACGTTGTCGAGTTGCAGAAGCATAAAGTGAGTGGCCAGTTACCAGTGAACAATGATCAATCAAACGCGTGTGTGAAATTGAAAACTGCTGACTGATAACTGAAAACTATATTTACCAGCTCTTCGGCTCAACAGAGCCTGTAATCGGAATATCAAGTCCGGTGCTATTGGTAGCCACAACCATCTCAAATGGATAGTCACCGCCCGCTTGCCATTGGCCACCGGCTAAAGGTGTCTTTGACACATTCGGTACTGGACCACTGCTCCAATCAATCTTACCTACAATCGTATCCAGCTGGGTTGCCGCAATTGCGTCACGAATAGATTCTGGGCTATCAACGTCTGAAACACGGGCCAACGTATCAGCCAAGATTTCAAACAAGCCATGCACAAATCCAATCGGTTGGGTCCACTGCTTGCCAGTTTCGGCCGTGTACGCTGCACCTAGTTCAGCCGCTGTTTGGCCTGTGAGTGAGGATTTAAACGGATGGGTCGGTGTCCACCAGACCTCTGTCGTGATTCCTTCACCCAATCCATCAGGCAATGTTTCAATTGTGGTTGGGAATAAGGCCGCCTTACCGACAGTGAAGAAAGTTGGATTGAACCCTTGCTGACTTGCTTGGGTTAAAAATGTTCCCATATCAGGCGGAATCATCACGCCGGTCACAATTTCAACACCTTGCTCTTTAAAGAGTGAAATTTCGGCCGAAAAGTCATCCTTCAAGTTTTCATATCGGCCGGGATCAACCAATGTATACCCAGCACCATCTAAAGCAGGTGGGAACCCTTGCGGACTTGCCCATGCCAGCCCGTCACCATCATTTGGCCAGAGTGCACCCACAACTTTGTTATTTGGCACTTCGTCCCAAAGCTCTAAAAAGACGCGAATCACATCTTCTAAGCCCCAGAAGTAATGATAACCCCACGTGTAACCCGCCTCTGGAGAAGGCAAATCATCACGGAAATACCAAGGTTGCCATGGTGCATCGGTAGAAATATACGGGATGCCATTGGCCTCGCATTGAGCGCTCACAGGATTATTGATTTCAGGTGTTGAGTGAACCATGATCAGGTCAACTTCATCATCTAAAATCAAATCTTGCGCCACTTGAGCCGCCCGGTTTGGATCAGACTCAGCATCTTTAGTGATAATTTCGATTGGGAAATTAACACCGCTGATGTCGATACCGTCCTTAAAGATTTCACGCACTTGGCTCAATACAAACTCATCAGCTTCGCCAAAAGCGGCCAACGGGCCAGTAATCGGGGCAACCAGCCCAACTTTAAGTGTCCGGCCGCCTACTCCGCCACCGCCACCACAGGCTGAAAGCAGTGCCGCAGCGCCTACAGCACCTGACAAACTCAAAAACTCACGACGGGTTAAACCCTTGATGGTTAACTCTTTTTTTGTCATCATTTTTCTCCTTTTTCGTTTCTCTTGAATTTTTTAGAAACAATTAAAACATTCAAAACACATTTTTAATTCAGCTTGATTAAAATGCCTAGCTACGACATAATGTATTTTGTATACAATATACACCTATTAATAAAATCGTCAACAGAACTTTTTCAAGCCGAAACTTTTACTCAGTTTCGGCTAAAATTCAGCCGGTATTTTTAACTCAAGTTCAAACACGGCCAGTAATCTAATAAGGAAACCCGATATGTCTCTGCTAGAGCAAAATGTGCCAGCGCTAAAACTACAAACAAGAGAAGAGCTCGTGGTAGAGGCGCTGCGTTCAGCCATTGTGCGAGGGACGTTTAAGCCGGGTGAGAAGCTAGATCAGCAAGATTTAGCAGATCATTTGGGTGTGAGCCGTAGCCCTATACGAGAAGCGCTGCGCACACTTGCGGCCGAAGAGCTGGTCACCATTGTGGCCCATCGAGGCGTTGTCGTAACTGAGCGAACGGCCGAAGAGCTTGAAGAGCTATTATTTATTCGATCAATGCTAGAAGGAGCCGCAACACGCCGTGCGGCCGAAGTTATCACTGCTGGTCAGCTCAAAATCGTCGAGAAAATCTTAATTAAAGGGGAGCGGTCAGATGACCTAGAAGAAGTCCTGCAACTTAATAACGATTTCCACAATAAAATCTACGAAGCGTTTCCACAGCCTTTATTAATCGCCAATATCCAGCAGCTTCGAAATAAAATCGCCCCGTATAACCGTATCTATCTAGATATTGAAGGGCGCAAAGATGCAGCTTGGGCCGATCACCGGCGTATTTTCGAAGCCTGTGTTAGACACGATGGAATGGTGGCCGAAAAAGAGTCTCTACGCCATCTGCAACAAGTCTTTAATGGCATTCAGATCGCAAACGAGTAGCATGAAAACTGCTCACGAAACACGTTCTAATACTCGACCTGATCAATCCCTTTTAAGCCCAACATCTCACGCATATCAGCAGGAGTCGCAATCTCACGCTCTAGCTCATCCGCTAAACGCACGACTTTCTGAACCAATTCATGATTGCGAGCCAATTCACGCCGACGCACGAACAGGTTGTCTTCTAGGCCGACACGAACATGTCCACCCATCACAATCGACATAGCAGCCATATTAAATTCGGCCGGATATCCAACACCAATCACAGACCATTTATAGTTTTCAGCCCCAAACAAACGATCGGCCGTATCAACCATCATCATCAAAGAGCGTGGTTCGGCCGTAAGCGCGCCTAAAACGCCTAGCACAAACTGAATCCAAAACGGCCCTTCAACCAATCCTTCTTTTTGCAAAAACTTAAGATTGTGCAAATGGCCGACGTCATACGCCTCAAACTCTGGAGTAATGTTTCGCTCTGTGAACGTTTTGGCAAATACTTCCATGCTCCCAAACGTGTTTGAAAAGATGAAATCCTTCGTCCCTTCTACATAATCTTTTTCCCAATCATGCTTCCACCCCAACTTGTTGTAGCGTTTGGCCACCGGATGCATCGAGAAGTTGATTGATCCTAAGTTAAAAGATGCGACTTCAGGCGCACACATGTTGGCAGCACTAAGTCTGGCCTGAGGGCTCATACCCATCCCACCACCGGTTGTAATCCCTAAAACCGCATCAGTCCCTTCTTTTACTTTAACCGCGATCTCGCGGACAATTTCAGGGTCAGATGAGGGTGAGCCATTTTCTGGATTGCGAGCATGAATGTGTACGGCCGCAGCCCCCGCTTCAGCACACAAAATCGCATCATTTGCGATATCTTCTACTTTATAAGGGATGTGTGGAGACTGAGACGGAACGGTGATTGCACCAGTTAACGCCGAAGTAATAATTAGTTTGTCCATGTTAAGTTCCTTTTTCTATTGACTATTGTTTAGCCTGCTGCTCCAGCAAATAATTGGTTAAACGGTCACGCGTTGCTTGGATCTCTTCGGCCGACCAATCCTGAAACCCTTTGCCACTTTTAAACCCTAAGTTTCCTTCGTCAACCAGTTTGTTTAATGTTTTTGAGGGATTAGGATCCGCATTAATATGGGGCAAAATATAGTCGTGAATCGCTTTAGTCAGATCAAGCCCCACTAAATCAGCATTCTCAACCGGGCCTAAAATAGGCCAGCGCAAGCCAGGACCGTAGCGAACACATTCATCAACAGTGGCCGCATCAGCAATCCCTTCATCAATAATGGCAAATGCCTCACGCCACAGGGCGTGTTGCAACCGATTGGCCACAAATCCTGGCACATCTTTTTGTACTTTGACAGGATGCTTACCCACGCTCTGAAGCAGGTCGTATGTGGCATCAACCGCGCTATCGGCCGAACCTTGTGCCTTAACAACCTCAACCAACGGGATCAAGTATGGGGGGTTCCAAAAGTGGGTTCCCACAATTCGCTCACGGTTGGCAGAAGTGGAGGCGATTTCGGTAATGCTCATGACAGACGTATTGCTACACAAAATCGTTTCGGCCGGGCAGATTTTATCGAGCTGGCTAAAAATGCTTTGCTTTAGAGCCATATCTTCAAAAACAGCCTCGATGACAAAGTCACATCCAGCACAATCAGCCATATCTGTGCTCAACGATATCCTGCCGATGATCGTATCAAGATCATCGGCAAGCATTACCCCATGGGCAAGCATCGCCTCTAAATTTGCACGAACTCGATCTCCAACAGTCGCCAAACTTTCCTGACTCGGGTCGATTATCAAGGCTGAATGCCCATGCACTGCGAAGATCTGAGCAATGCCATGTCCCATCAACCCAGATCCGATAACCGCAATTTTTTCATTTGTCATAGTTAGCCTTTCTTTATCGCCGATTATCCGGCCGCATATCCGCCGTCTACTGCCAAAATCGCACCGGTCATAAAGTTAGAAGCTTTTGACGATAAAAATAAAACAGAACCGATAAAGTCTTCGGGCTCGCCCAGGCGGCCGATTGGAATTCGCTTGAGAAAGTTTTTGTAGAAACCATCATCTTCCCACATCCATGCTGTCAGCGGTGAGCGGAAGACGGTTGGAGCAATCGCATTAACGGTAATGTCGTGTTGGCCCCATTCACAAGCAAGTGACTTAGCAAGCAGGTCTGTGGCCGCTTTTGATGGGCAATAGGCGGTGTAATTGGCCAGCCCCAAACTACTGCGGGCTGATGAAACGATAATGACTTTGCCACCACGATTCTGATCGATCATAACTTTGCCTGCTTCTTTGCAGAACAAATAAGTCCCTTTGACGTTAACGTCCTGAACCATCTGCCAATCCTCAACAGATTGTTCAATGATCGATCCTACTTTGTTAACGCCAGCGGCCGTCACCAAAATATCGATGCCACCATAATGCGCAACCGTCTTTGCTACGACTCGCTTCACATCATCATGGCTCACCGGGTCACCCGCTTCAAAAATAGCGTCGTATCCCGCATCGGTAATCATTTTGGTCATTGGCTCCAGCGTCTCAACTTTCCGGCCGGTAAGCACAACTTTAGCCCCAGCCTTAGCCAATCCCATCGCAGACGCTGCACCAAAAGCACCGGTTGCACCCGTTACGATGGCAACCTTGCCTGTCACATCAAAAAGTTCAGTTGAACTTGGTATATTTTCCATCTTATTTTTCTCTTTTTTTAGCTAGCGGGTGGATAAGGCATGACGACTAACATCGTGACTACTTTATTGGTGTCATTTCGCGCTTCTCTGGTCTCATTGGGGCCAATGTAGACAGAATCTAGTGGTCCTAATTTAACTGTCTCATCGTCAAACTCAACCGTGAGTTCGCCGTCGAGAACGACGTAAGTTCGCTCTAGTGGTGCAGCGCTCATTTCGGCCCGTGCTCCCGGTAAATAATAACTAATGCTGACCCAGTTCTCGCCTTCACTGCCAGTCAGCTTGTGCTGTAAAAACATTGAATGCACTGTCTCATCGTGCAGAGGGGCTGAATATGCGTGGGCATCGACTAAACGTACAATATTTCTCATGGGAATCCTTTGGGATAGTTTTCAGTAATTAGTGGCCAGTTTTCAGAAAAACCCACCACCAATCACTGGCAACTCTAAACTGATGACTAGCTATTTGCCTGTTTCCATGCGGAAGTCACC
Source organism: Anaerolineae bacterium (assembly GCA_045105475.1). Lineage (GTDB taxonomy): Bacteria > Chloroflexota > Anaerolineae > Promineifilales > Promineifilaceae > WTJY01. The sequence goes on along the minus strand of JBGCDP010000151.1, from coordinate 2,764 downwards.
AGATGGGTTTAACATCGCTACAAGGCGGATAATACAGCCGTCGCCGCGTTCCCAACGCCATGGGAAGAACGAAAAGGTGCATCGTTTGCCGGTAACAGCGTCTAAGTTTCCGCCTACATTTTCGATTCCTAAAATCCCTTCGGTGAACAGCATACGGTGTACCGGTTCCCAATCTGGAAAGTCATCGATCACTTTGTTGCCGGTATGTGCTTCATATTCAGCATTGATCAATGGCATAAGGGGGCCACCTGGCCCGTGTGGCCCAATGGCTGTTGCCAGCGGATGGTCGTTTGCCTGTGTGTCATGCCCAACAACCTTGACCCCTTTTTCGATAAGCCAGGTCGCGGCCGATGGGACCAACCCCGGACAGCGGCCGAAATATTCTTGTGAGTCAGAATACTTTTTATGCCAACCGGTATTGATAATGACAACGTCCCCTTTACGAACCTCCAAATCTTTAGAAGCTTTTTCTAGGTCGTCCCCAGTAATCATCTCAAATTTATTTTTGGGAATCGATAAAACAACGCCAGTGCCAAAGAACTTGTCCAACGGCACTTCATCAATAAATGCAGTTCCTTCAACGACATGAGCAGGTGCATCGATGTGGGTCGAGCTGTGCATCGTTGTCGTGATTTTTTGGGTTAATACACCTGACTTTGCCATATAGTGGATTCGGTCAATTTTGACATCAGCAAAATAAGGCCAGTTGGGCGTTTGAAAGCCCCAAGGGTGGCTTAGATCATAAAATTCAATATTGTCAGACATGAGAAATACTCCTTTCCTTAATGGTTAGATTCTTCAGTTTGTTTACTTTTTATGTAATCGATAATGCCTTTTCCAGCTTTTAGCACATGCTCATGCATGAGCCGTTTTGCTGTCAACGCATCATCACTTCGGCAGGCATCAATAATTTTCAGATGCTCATCCTGTGCCAAAACCATCCGATTTTGGCCAACGATATAAGCGTGCAAATAGTGTGAGGTTCTGTGGCGCAATGACTGAATCAGTTCACACAGATGCGAGCGCTTAGAAGCTTGGTAAAGCGTCAAATGAAATCTTGTATTGAGTTCAACAGATTCAAATATGTCATCAATGTGGTCGTCCATTTGCTGAACTAAATCACCGAGCTTGGTCAGGATTCCGGCCGTCAAATGAGGAATGGCCAGCTCGGTTGCCATCGCTTCTAAAGTGGCTCGAACCTCGTAGATATCCTGCAATTCATCAGTTGAAAGTTTTGTGACCACAGCTCCCTTGCGTGGCTCTGATGTGACTAACCCCTCTTTTTCAAGCTCGCTTAGCGCCTCCCGGATAGGCTGCGTACTCACATTAAAACGAGCAGCCAAATCACGCAAAGGTAATCTTTCCCCAGGCACAAAATTGCTACAAATAATTTCTTTGCGAATTTCTTGAACCAGCAGATTTTTTACGGTGAATTGAGAAATTTCAATCATCTTAATCGGTTACATCTAATTGATAAGTAGCTGCCAAAATGCCTTTTTGTGATTTGTGATCACAAATCACAAAAAGATTAGCACATTTTCTTAAACAGGCAAACTTAACAATTGAGTGCAAAAAAGCTCTACTTTGAAGGAAACAGAAAAATCTGTTAGAACTTGAAGACAATTAGATAAATCAGGAGAAAATAAATGCCGTGGATCTATGTTAAGACCCCCGATGAGGCTGAAGGACTGCTCAAAAAAGAATATAACAGTGCAATGAAACGGGCCGGCCGGATATGGCACATCGTCTCGATCATGAGCCAAAACCCAAGGGCATTAAAATCAGCAATGGAGTTTTATGGTGTGGTTATGCATGGCCCCTCACCACTTTCGCGCAGCCAACGAGAAATGATGGCCGTTGTGGTGTCAGCCGCCAATCATTGCGTTTACTGAATCCGGGCACACGCCCACGACCTCCGTGCTGAGGTCGCTAACGATTTAGGTTTAACCAACGACGCAGAAGCTGATCAATTTGTACATCAAATTGCGGTAGATTGGCGCAAAGCCGCCCTTTCTCCGGCCGATTCAGCCCTTTGCCAATATGCGGAAAAGCTGACAACAGATCCAACTAAAATGGCTGAAGAAGATGTCAAACAACTGCGAGCAGCAGGCTTTGATGACCGGGGCATACACGATGCCTCGCAGGTTATCTCCTTCTTTAACTACATCAATCGGATTGCAGACTCGCTTGATGTTGAGCTAGAGGAGTTTACCCACAGCTGGGAACAATCCGTTCCAAGCCATACTTAATTGAGTTCGTTTCTCAGCCTTTTAGCGCGGAGAGGCAGTAAGTAGTTGACGCTCGGCTTTTGCATCAGCAACAATTGTATCCACGCGGGCCTCAGGGTTTCGTTCGCGTGTTGGCTCCTGTGGATCATAAAAAAGAGCGGGATCAACCCGGCCGAAGCCCGGCGTTACACCAAAATAATTCGAAACTGAATGGTCCCCTAATGGCTCCATCAGGTCGTGCGTTGCGTAAGTGATACCACCGTAACCACCGCCTAAATACCATATAGCGGCACCTTTTACTTCTGGGTAAGCTGCATACAGGCGGCTGGCCCACTCAATATCTTCAAGAGCCGCATTGACTTCTGGCACATTCTGATATTCCCAACCCCACTCAGTTATCAAAATCGTCGGCCGGTCAATCCCATGCTTATCGACGACTTCAAAGAGCAGTTGAAAACGGCCGACTAAGTATGGGTAAATCCTCGAAATCGATTCGGTTTCATAGCTATACTCATGCAATGCGACGGCGACTAGGT
>JBGCDP010000150.1:0-10383 GCA_045105475.1 Anaerolineae bacterium | reverse complement strand
CAGATTTTCAACCCATTTCAACAAGTTGAAAACGAATACAATCGAAGATTTGATGGGTTAGGGCTTGGCTTAGCGATTAGCCAAAACCTTGCCAGCGCACTCCAAGGACGCCTATTTGTAGAGTCTGAACAGGCAAAGGGGTCAACTTTTTATCTTTGCTTGCCAACTAACCACGCGTAAAAATTAGCTGATAAAGACATCTGTAAAAGCCGTTTAAATATTCTGCCTGTACCCTCTCTATTTAAAGACTGCCCAAAGCCTCGCGAATATCGGCCGCCAATGACTTGGCTCCACTAATCAAGTAAGCGATATCGGATCCTAAGGTCAAAACTTGAAATCCTTGGCCTGAGAGCTCTGCCAAATGGTTCACATCCCGCGTGTCAAACCCTAAAGGCATATCGGACGCGGCGCACTTAGCCCTTATTGTCTCCACGGCCGCTACGAAATCAGGATGCCCCTGCTGCCCAAAAAGTCCCATCGATGCACTGAGGTCAGCCGGGCCAATGTACAAAGCATCGACTCCTTTAACCGCCAAAACATCGTCCAGATGATCGATTGCAGCAACATCTTCAATTTGCAGAATCAGAGTAGTCGTTTCATTGGCGGTGGCGACGTATTCAGCAAAGTTTTGATAGTAGTTTGAGGCTCGTAACGGTCCGATGCCCCGCTTACCTAATGGGGGATATTTAGCCGCGTTGACCGCCTGTTGTGCTTCGGCCGCGTTGCTAACTCTGGGGACCATAATCCCATCTACCCCCAAATCGAGCCCCATTTTGATCCGGTTTTCACTATTTTCCCGTACACGGTAGATGCATTTTGCACTTCCCCCTTTGGCTGCACGTAATAAATTTGGGAGTTCTGATTCACCGATAGGGGCATGTTCTCCATCGAGCAAAAGGAAGTCATGACCGGTGTGAGCCAACGCTTCGACGACGGCCGGGTCACTGAGTGATACCCATTGACCGATCAGCGTTTCTTTGTTTTTGAGCCTAGTATTGATTGTTTGATTCATAGTGTTTAACTTTGGTCGAGTAATCTTAAAAAGATTTTGCCGGCACCATCTCCATTTAGCGGCTGAATGATATGCCCTTCATCTGCAAAGATTTCGAGTTGAGTGTCCGTGTGTCCTGCATTGACCAGCCAGTCATTAGTTGCTCGGCTGTTTGTTACCCATTGGCCGTCATTGGCGCCAACATAAATGGTGATTTTTAGATCTGCAAGCGTCTTTGGATCACCACTAGATGTGCGGGCGTAGCCGGGTAAAACGGTAAGTGACTGATAAAGGTCCGGCCGTTCAAGCCCTGCTTTGAATGTACTAATTCCACCGTTGCTGACACCGCCCAAGTGGGGCTTGCCGTCGATGTTAAACGTGTTGTGCAGATGGTCAACAAAAGCAGGAAGTAGTAGAGAACCTTCGCTCATGTAGTTGCTGTCGGCCGGTTTAGCAGGGCTTACGATGATGAAATCGTAAAGCGCGCCTACTTTCCAAAAGCCGTCTAGCCCAGCGTCAACCATGCGTCTATCTTGACCACCGGGAGGCAGCGCAATCAATAGAGGGTACGTTTTGGAAGGGTCATAATCAGGCGGAAGAAGCGTCGCATAGTCAATATCAGAGTCATTTACTGAAATGGTTGAAAACTCCCATGATAAGTTTGGGTATTCTTCTAGCAATGGAACCTCCGTTGGGGGTGTACTCGGCGTTGACTGTTCAACAGATGCGGCCGGTTCTGAAAACTCTGGTGGGGTGGTGCATCCGATTAATGTTATTGAGAACAAGATTAGTGCAAAATATTTTTTCATCCCTTTTCTCCTTTGCTGAGCTACCGTTTTGATTTGAGTAGCTGAGTGCTGCTGTTGCAAAATAAACGCTTTGAGTTGAGGTAATCTTACTCAAAAGGCTGGATTGGCTAGCAATAGCGGCTGAGTATAGTGCCGGTTCACTTTTAACTCGGGTAAAATTAACCGTATGCCCAAAAGACAAAACCAGCTGCCCAACACCTTTTATTTGTCATTGGTAACGGTAGACTCTAAATCATTGGTCCCGTTGTATCGGCAAATCTATTCAGGGTTGCGGGATGGGATCTTAGACGGCCGATTGTCTGCCAAAACGCGGCTACCATCAACACGTGATTTGGCGAAAATTTGGAGCGTTTCCCGGAATACGCTGCGTAACGCATTTGATCAGCTTATTGCAGAGGGATATTTAGAGGCGGTCGTTGGCCATGGGACGTTTGTGGTCGAACTTGAGACGCGTCTGGTGACACCGGAAAAGAGCCTGTTAAAAGTGGTATCTGAACGTATCCGGCCGATTTCAACCATCGGCCGTTTTTTAGAGCCATTTGGGCAAAGTGTCAAACAATCGACTATTTCAGGCACAGCATTTGCTGTAGGCGTGCCTGATCATGCGGCTTTTCCTCACGAAACTTGGGGGCGAATTCTAAATCAGTGTCAGCGGCGAGCACCACGTGACAAACGTGTTATACATGGGCCAAATGGGGTGATGCGGCTGCGTGAAGCGATTGCCAGCTATTTAGTCTCTGCGAGAGGGCTACACTGCACGGCCGAACAAATCGACATTGTGCCAGGCTCTGTGAGTGGCATGTATGTAGCAGCACTTTCTCTAATAAATCAGGGTGATCGTGTTTGGATGGAAGAGCCTGGCTATATCAATGCGTCTGGCCTGTTGCGATATTGTGGGGCTGATCTTGTTCCAGTTCCCGTTGATGATCAGGGATTAGATGTGCAGGCTGGGATTAAAATCGCACCGGACGCTCGCCTCGCCTATGTCACCCCATCACACCAGTATCCATTGGGTGTCACATTGAGCCTGTCGCGGCGGCAGCAGCTACTCGACTGGGCGGCGCGAAATAACAGCTGGATTTTTGAAGATGATTACGACAGCGCATTTCGCTATGATGGCCCCCCGTTAACCGCATTGCAAGGGCTCGATGCGAATCAGCGGGTGATCTATTTTGGAACCTTTAGCAAGGTTATGTTTCCAGACCTGCGCTTGGGTTACGTTGTTTTACCACCTGATTTGGTTGATGTTTATACAGGGGTAAAGCTGCCTATTTATTTGTCTAGCCCAACACTGATCCAAGAGGCGGTTGCTGAGTTTATGCTTGAAGGGCATTTTGTCCGCCACATCCGCCGTATGCGCCAGCATTACAAAGCTCGGCGAGATGCATTTGCTGAAGCGATAGATCGGCACATGTCGGGTGCGATGACGCTGGGCGCAACTGACTGCGGTCTGCACGCAGTCGCGTTTATGGCCGAGCATCTTGATGAAGCTGATGTGTTAGGCAAGGCGCAATCTTTGGGGATGTTGCCTTTGCCATTGTCGCAAGAGTATCTGCACGGGAATGGTCGGCATGGGCTGGTATTTGGTTTTTCGAATGTGGAGCCTGAAAAGATCGAGGAATATATCGGCCGATTGGCGGCAATTATTTAGACTGTCTAATTGGGCTCATACACTCAGCATGAAATGGGTCTTGTCCAGCTATTCCTGCTCAATTAAGCTGAGCTGCACCATAAATCCAAACAAAAAGTAAAACAAAATAAGAGGAAAAGAATGAAGAAGCAAACCTTAGGCATCGCCCTATTTGGCATCTTTTTGGCTGCCTGTGCCCAGCCGAATGCACCCCAACCTCCAGCAGTTCCAGTCACGGAAACGGAAGAAATTATCGTTGTGACGAATACAGCTGAGCCAGAGCCAACTCAGACATTAGAACCAACTGATTCGCCAACTGAAACCCCAACGTCTGCTCCGCCGACTGTAACACTAGAGCCTACCGATTTGCCTGAGCCAACTGCCATCCCGCTGGAAACGTTTGAAACAAATGTTGATATTCAGGCTCAGCTAACCCTTTATTCAGAAGAACCAGTGATCAGTCGCGAAAACGGCAATCGATATCTAAATGGTGGCGCAATCATTTTTCACGATGATCAATTTCATATGTTTTCAAACTTTTTCAATTCTTGGCCAGGTGCAACGACCAGTTATTACTACACCTCGCCAGACGGCCGTGAGTGGACACGCCAAATCGAAGAGCCATTGTTTACCGTGGATGATGTTCCACTTGAAGGGACAGGGGCTCTCGCCCTTAGTGGATTGGTTCAGCCAGACGGTACTTGGGTGTTGTACTACCACACATTTTCATCTGGCAGCCAGCAGGGATGGATCGGCCGGGCTACAGCACCTGAACCCACGGGCCCATGGACGTTTGATGAAGAGTCGGTCTTGTCACCAGGGAGTGAAGGGGAGTGGGATGATTTACACGTTATGCGTGTCAACGTTTTGCCTCAAGAGAATGGTGAAGGGTATGTGATGTATTACGCAGGGACCACAAAGGGCCGTCATTCAGCAATCGGGATGGCGACTTCGGCCGATGGCATTGTGTGGGAAAAGTATGACGATCCGACGACTACTGAGGCCCCATTCGCAGAGAGTGATCCGATTATGGCTCCGCAGGCCGAGTGGGAAGGGATCGCTTTGGGCCGACCAGAAGTTGTCAAAACGGCCGATGGCTGGGTCATGATGTACGAAGGGAGCGGTGGGGGAAAGTCTGGCTTTGCGATCAGTTCTGATGGGATCAACTTTAAGCGTTATGCCAACAATCCATTCTTAACGACAAAAAATATGGTGAGCCGGTTTCCCTTTTTTCAAGGGGCATTTTTCCATCAAGATGATACATATTTCTATTTGATTGAGGCTGGTAATGGTGTTGTTGGGACCGATATTTTCTTATACACAATCGAAGGCTCAATACTAAGCGATTAACGACCTTCACCCTAATCAATCAACAACTAAAAGGAAAAAAAGATGAAAAAAGTACCTTTAATTCTGTGTGCATTATTTCTGGCTGCCTGTTCCCAACCGGCGGCGCTTGCTCCCACGGCCGTGCCGACCTTGCCGCCGACAGCTACCAGTCCGGCTCCAACGGCCACAGAGTTGCCGCCAACTGAGACGGCAGTGCCGGCAACTGCAACTCCCCAACCACCGACGGAGACACCGGAGCCGACCATCAAGCCAACCATCGACCCCGATGCACCAAAGTTTGAGTTTGCATCACATTATGGAGGACCACCGGCCGGGGCTTGGGACAAAGCCAATTGGGACAACTTCTTGGCTCAACATCCTGAATTAGATAATACGAAATATTTGCCAACCAACTACTACAGCTCGTTCATCAACCGAAAAATCACCCAGCAACTTGCGAGCGAGACGCCGCCCGATGTGTTTCATGCAGCTGTAGGCGGGGACTTATACAGCTATGCGGAGCAAGGTATCATCGCTGACATCACTGACCTATGGGACGAGCAGGGATGGGATGATGTTTTCCCGGCCAGTATCAAAGAAATGGCAAGCGTTGACGGCCGACAATACTTTGTGCCTCAAGCGATTCAGTGGAACGGCATTTTCTTCCGAACAGATGTGATGGAAGCGGCCGGAGTTGAACCACCTACCACTTGGGACGAGCTTTTGGCCTCATGCGGTGCTTTGCGCGAAGCAGGCATCATCCCGTTTGCGATTACGGCCCAGACCTCATGGCCGCCGCCAATGGCTTTTTGGTTCACCCACATCAACCAGCGTTTAAATGGCCCTGAGTTTCATGAAAAACTGATGGATGGCGAGATCGCCTACACAGATCCACGGGTTCAAAATGTTTTTGAATACTATGCTCAACTATTTGAACACAACTGCTTTGATGAAAATGGTCCGCGACTTAACTATCGCAATGCGATTACCGTCTTTGATTCAGGTGATGCTGCCATGTATGCCCACGGTGAATGGCTGTACGAATTTATTGCTGACGAAACCAAAGCTGTGACCGATTTTATTCGCTTTCCAATTATTGATGAAAATATGCCATTGGGTGAGCTTGTGCCGATGTATGGTGCGTTTATGCTGGCTGATACAGAATTTCCAGAAGCAGCGCGTGACTTTTTGATATTTGCCGCAAGCGAAGAGTCCCAGGCATCATTTTTGGCCGACCTTAAGCGGCTGCCCAGCAATCAGAATGTTGATCGCAGCGCATTGTTGCCGGTATATGAAAAAGGGTTAGAAACAGTTGAGGAAGGGGTTGTGCTTACTCAGCTGATTGGTTATAACACCGACCCAGAGGTCGCTTCTCTGTTCTTAGAGACCATCGGCCGATTTTGGCAAAACCCAGAATCGATTGATGAGTGGTTAGAAAACAGCGAGGTTGTGCGTCAGAAGGTATATGGTGACCCGATTTCTGAATAAGTTGAGGGGATAGCCGATTATCAATCATGAAGGAAAAAAGATGAGACGGTTATCCTTGTTCAGTTTTATAATTATTCTAGTTGGATTGGCAGCCTGTAGTGCACCGCCTGATCTAACTCCTACTCCCACTTCTCCCCCTGCGACTGCTTCTGACTCTATAGAAACAGTTGCACTTGAACCAACTAATACTCCATTGCCACCTGCCACAGAAATCCCGGTTGGGGAAGAATGTAGCACAAGCTGGCAGCAGCAGTTTATCGACGAGGCGTTTGTTGCATATCAGGCCAATCGGGCTGATGGGGCTGAATCGGTAGCGGAACTCACCGACTGGCTCAGCGATGTGTCGGCCGACCTTGCTGTGGCGTGCAACCCATCTGTCACAGAAACGACAGATCCCGAACAGCTGGCTGATTTGCTGATCAAGCTGCAAGATGGTGGATATGTGATCTATGTGCGTCACACTCATACTGACCGATCTCGTGGGGATGACGATGTGAGTTTTGGACAGTGTGATCAACAGCGGATTTTGAGCGACCGCGGCCGGAATGAAGCCCTGTTTATTCGGAACGCATATAAACAGCTTAATCTGCCTGTCAGCCGGTTGATTAGTACGCAATATTGCCGGACTTTAGAGACGGCCGTATTAGCTTTCGGGGTACCTGAACTGGTTCTGCGGTCAGATTTAAGCGATTCGCTCCCTGATTATTTGGCGGCCGAACCTGAAGCTGGAACCAATGTGATGATCGTGGCGCACATCGGCACCATACGGAACGCCATCGGTTTGGATGACACTTTTGAGGAAGGGGATTCGCTCGTTTACCGGCCGGTTGGTGACGGCGGCTTTGACTACGTCGGCCGGATTGGGCTTTATGACTGGCCGATCTTGGCTGAGTTAAACGCCAATTGACCGATGGCTTTTTTCGTGCTCAAGCAGCCACCGTTTGCGTTCAAGGCCACCGCCAAAGCCGGTTAGTGACCCATTTGAACCCAGCACCCGATGGCAAGGGACGATAATCGAAATTCTGTTTGCGCCATTGGCCGTACCCACCGCCCGAACCGCTTTTAGCTTTCCAATCTTTTGAGCTTGTTGAGAATAAGAAGCGGTTTCACCGTAGGCTAGTTTGAGCAGCTCTTTCCAAACCGAAACTTGAAACGGCGTGCCCGGCATATGAACCGGCACTTCGAAAACCTGTCTGTTGCCAGCAAAGTATTCGCTGATTTCAACTTTTGCCTGTTTGATGTGTTTGTTCTCGCCCGCCATGATTTGACCCGTCAACAGTCTTTGCAAATCACGAAACTCTTTTTCAAGAATGGCTCGATCTGTGAACTCAAGCAGGCAAACACCTATATCTGTGGCACATATAAATATCGGTCCTAGCGGAGTTGTAAAGCGATCAATCAAAATAATTGTCTTACCGTCGCTATTTTGTGGCGATTGGCCGATCAACTTTTTATACGTGTAGCCAAACCCGCTCAATGACTCATACCCGCTGTCCAACGCGGTATCGATTGTTTTCTTCCCTTTTTTTAACTCTTGCACCGCATTATTGATTCTGAACATGCGTTGGTAAGCGTGGAACGTCATCCCGTAATTCTCTTTGAACCAGCGACGGACCAGATCAGGGCTGATTTGATTCTCACGCAATTGATCATCGGTGATTTTTTCTTTGAGATTATCTTTAACCAGCTCAATCGCTTTTTCAACCTGTGCTGGAGCTTGATTAGCATTTTCAGTCGGTTTGCAGATTTTGCACGGCCGGTAGCCGTTATCAAGCGCATCTTTGACCGTGGTGTAAAACTCAACATTTTTAAGCTTCGGTTTGCGGGCGCGGCAGGTGGCGATGCAAAACACATCTGTTGTTTTGACACCGACATAAAAAATGCCGACAAAGCTCGATTCTCGATTGAGTAATGCTTGATAGTAGCTGTTGATTGTTTCTTGTTCGGTAATTAGCATTTAAAAATAGAGTCAAAAGATTGGTCGATCACAATTTGACCGAGCGTTTGTTGATGGGCTTTGTAGAGATTGTCGAATGCAAAGTTTCCCATGCTGATGCGCTTAACGCCTAATTTTGCAAGCTTTTTAAAGTTAGGCAACTCAGGCATACACATCACGTTGATCGGTAACTGTGTCATTGCTACGATGGCTTTAATATCATTTTCGGCCGTGATACCCGGAACAAATACCCCATCGACTCCGGCTTGTTCATAAAGTTCGATTCGCCTTTCTGCTTCTTTGATCGCATTTGGGTGATTGAGTAAAAATGTATCTGTTCTAACGTTTAAAAAGATGTTGATCGATTTTTGCTTCAGCGCTTTTGTGATCAATTTTAAGCTGGTTGAAAACTGATCGGCCGGAACCAATTCTCGGCCTTTTGGCCCAATCAGGCTGTCTTCGATATTGATACCGACAACGCCGAGGTCAAATAGTTGCTGGATGTGATCAACAATCTCTGAAACATTTCGGCTGTAGCCAGCTTCTAAATCAACAGAGAGTGGAAGATTGGTGTTCGCTATGATTCGTTTCACAACATAGTGCACTTCTGCGAAACTCATCTTTTCCCCATCATCGTAACCCAGCATCGCAGCCATTGCTGCACTTGAAGTCCCAAGTGCTAAAAACATGGCGTTTTCAGCCGCTTTTGCACTGGCAACGTCCCAAACATTGCCGATAAATAATGGCTCGCTTTGATTGTGTAATTCATTGAAATTCATGCCGACACCGTAGCAAATTTGGAGATTCGGCCGCAACCGAAAACTTGGCAACTATTTTTCTAAATGAAGATAGGAGATTAAGAATGAGAAAAATATTTTCGATTATCGCTTTGACCGGGACCCTCTTTTTTATAGGCTGCTCAAATGCGGCCGAACCTACATCTGTCCCCCAGCTCGAACCAACCCCTCTACCGGTTGCAACGAAAGTGGTAACAGATGAGCCTGAGCTTAGGTCTGAGACCGTTGCCCCAGAAGCATCGGTGGCCGAATCTGCACTGCTTGATCCGATTTATGATTTAGATGTGGGGTGGACAAAAATTGATCCCGGCGGCGAAACCCGTTGCGCCCATGACACAGAATTCTCATTTTGGGTACGCCCTGGAACCACGAATAAGCTCTTGGTTTATTTCCAAGGAGGTGGTGGCTGTTGGAATTGGGAAACGTGCCAGCCAGGCAGCGGTCTCTACGACCAAACGGTGACTGAACGAGACTCTCCTGCACCGCGCGGCGGGATTTTAGATTTTTCCAAAGAGGCCAATCCTTTTTCAGAATACAACGTCGTTTATGTGCCGTCATGTACCGGCGATATTTATTTGGGCGATAATGTCGAAACCTACGAACAAGAAGGGCAAGAGCCATATGATGTCTACCATCGTGGGTATGTCAATCTAAATTCAGCCCTGCAGTGGGCTTACGAAAATGTTTTAGATCCTGAATCGATTTTTGTCACTGGTTGCAGCGCAGGGAGTATCGGTTCGATTCGGGCAGCACCGCATCTAATTCACAATTATCCAAATGCTGAAGTGACTCAATTGGGTGATTCTCTTGGTTTTTTGTTCAATCAACCTGATCGGGTTGACCAAATTTACGGCTCCCATCAGTCGTTCCCAGATTGGATTCCGGCTTTTGCAGATTTTGATCCGGAGGCCTTCCGCATGGCTGATTTCTACAATGTGGTAACGAACTATTATCCGGATAATCGATTTGCACAGTTCAACACGGAACGTGATCGGGTTCAACTACGCTATCACCTAGCCGGAGGTGATCCCGAAGAGACGTTTGCGGCCGCGCTTGCTGGAGCAATTTCTAATATCCATGTGTTTTCACTCAACTTTCGATCATATATGGCAGATGGAGATGTGCACTGTATTATGCCTGGGCAAGGATTCTACAATCGTGAAGTTGATGGGGTGCTTTTTCGAGATTGGGTCGCTGATTTAGCGGCTGGTGCTGACGTCAAAAACGTACAATGCCCAGACTGTGGCGTGGTGTATGAAGGATGGGAAGGATTGCCCTCGTCGCATAGTCAAGTGGGTCAGTGGGAGCAAATCGGCATCATGCCGAACGCTCGCTCAGAAAATCGAGGGGTTGAAATCAACGGTAAGTTCTACATTCCAGGAGGATGGGGTGGCGAATCGATG
>JBGCDP010000149.1:0-58542 GCA_045105475.1 Anaerolineae bacterium | reverse complement strand
GGAACATATCGAGAATGGTTGCTCTCTCCAATTAAGCCAGATGGGTCATGCTCTTGGCTAAAATATGTGTCCCACCACTTTTTGTAGCTGGCTTTGGCAGAATTTACATCAAGGCTATTCGATTTAGGCCACCAGCTACCTAATCCGGCTACATAGTTGGGTCCACCTGCTTTGGCCCCGTTGCCAAAGACAGACTTTTTCCAACCGCCAAAGGGCTGGCGTTCTACGATTGCTCCGGTAGTGCCTCGGTTGATATACGCATTTCCAGCTTGAATATGTTCGCGCCAATAGGCGATTTCACGATCATCGAGCGAATGAAACCCTGTTGTCAGGCCAAACTCTGATTGATTGACGATCTTAACGGCTTCTTCAACCGACTCAGCCCGCATAATGCCTAGCACCGGCCCAAAGCATTCAGTTTTGTGATAAAACGAACCTGGTTTGACACCGATTTTGATGCCAGGCGACCATAGACGTGGATTGCCATCGACCATTTTAGGTTCAAGCAGCCAGCTTTCACCCTCATCTAGCCGGGTGAGGGCACGATGCAAAGCGGGGCTTGGCTCTTGTACTTGTGGGGTTACTTTGTTTGACAAGTTCCATGCTGAACCGACGGTTAAACTTGCGGCCGCATCTTTAAGCTGGCGCATAAATGCAGGGTTGTCATACACCTCATCTTCTAAAATAGCTAGACTTGCAGCCGAACATTTTTGCCCATTGTGACCAAATGCTGAAAACACCAAATCTTTGATCGCCAGATCATGGTCAGCCATACCGGAAATAATCAAGCTGTTTTTGCCGCTTGTTTCAGCCAATAGGCGCATGTCCGGCTTCCAGCCCAAGAACATCTGCGCCGTTTCGTAACCACCAGTCAGAATGACCGCATTCACTCGCTTGTCAGTGACTAGGGATCGGCCGACTTCGTCATCGGTTGTGGGGACAAACTGGAGAACATTTTTAGGAATTCCGGCAGCCCATAGCGCTTTTGCCAGCTCCCATCCAACTAGAACCGCCTCTGGTGCAGGTTTGAAAATCACCGTGTTTCCTGCCATCAAGGCTGACAATATTCCGCCGCATGGGATTGCAATCGGGAAATTCCACGGGGGCGCGACGAGGACTGTGCCAAACGGTTTGAACTCGTGCGTGTTTAGTTGATCTGCTAATGGATCAAACGAGCGTGAGTAATAATTGGCGAAGTCTATCGCTTCAGTGACTTCAACATCAGCTTGATCAACCGCTTTGCCGCCGTCAAAAATAGCGGCACCAATCAAGTCACCGCGTCTTTTTGCTAAGGACTCGGCCGCTTTAATGAGAAGCGTTTTGCGTTTTTCGATGCCAGCATTGACCCATCCATCTTGTGAGTCAACTGCAATGGTGAGTGCGGCTTCGACTTGTTCTGGCCGGGCTAGAGCATAGGTGTAGGCCGGTTTAAGCTCTGGACGGCTAGGATCAGTTCCGCGGCCGTCAAAATTCGGTGACCGCTCGTATCCACCAATTTGCAGAGGGATAGGTTCAGGCTCAAAAACGCGCCATTTGGCCACAACCTGATTAATCCAGTCTCGATTCTCAGGAAGTGAGAAGTCGGTATCTGCTTCGTTCTCAAAATGATCTTCTGCATCATAGATGATATTTTCTGTCAGACGATTTTGAGTCCGATTTGGCACCATAGACACTTCATTGAACCGTTCAACCGCACTTAAAAAGAATTGCTTTTGCCGTTCCCAAACCTCATTGTCAATTTCAAGATCAAATAGGTCGTGGAGGAAATTTTCTGGGGCTGTATTTTCATCTAGTCGACGTACGAGATAAGAGATTGCGCTATGAAAATCTTCTTTGGCCACGGCTGGGGCATATAAAAGCAATCCATCCGCTTCTTTTTGAACCGCTCGCGCTTGATGATTGGCCATCCCTTCTAGCATTTCAAATTCAACGTACTCTTCCACACCGGTTTCAGCCCGAACCGTTAAAGCAAAGGCGATATCAAACAGATTATGGCTAGCAATGCCGAGTCTGACCGCCTGAGCATTTTCTGGCTGGCAGCCGTATAAAACCATTCGTTTGTAGTTCGCATCCACGTCAGCCTTGGTGTAATAGGGTGCCTGCTCCCAGCCATGCATATCCGCTTCAACCTTTTCCATTGCTAAGTTAGCACCCTTGACGATGCGCACTTTAATCGGTGCATTGCCTTTTGCAACACGATCTATGGCCCAATCAGTTAGTCCGATTTGAGCCGCGTGTGAGTCAGGCAGGTATGCCTGTAGTACAATCCCCGCCTGAGTTTGGTGGAATTCTGGCTCTTCGAGAAGCTGCTCAAATACAGCGATTGTTAGATGCAGGTCACGATACTCTTCCATATCCAAATTGATAAATTTAGGCGCTACGGAGCCATCTTGCCGCGTGTAGCTGTGCTTATTCGCTTCACGATAAAGCGGCCGCAAGCGGTCCTTTATTTTTTCGATGGTTTTGTCATAACCGATCAAGTTGATTTGGCTAAAGACGGCCGAAATTTTGACCGAGATGTATTCAATGTCCGGCCATGAAATCAGCTCCATATATTGATTTAGCCGCTTCTTGGCTTCCCTTTCACCCACAATCGCTTCGCCCAAATAGTTTAAATTGAGCCGGGTTCCCATCTCTTTACGTGATTGCAGGTATTTACGCAACGGTCGATTTTCGGCCGGGATGATGACGTTTGAGGTTTCAGCCCGTAATTTTGCTACGATCATCGGCACGACCATGCCAGGAACAACGCGGCCGACCTGTGTGCCCAGTTCCATTGCAACTTGCTCCCACCATGACAGGTAGCTGGGTACACCGTATCCATCGATCAAATGACGAATTTGATCATTAACCCGGCGTGGAATGTGGCTGCGAAACGCTTGATCTGACAAATTCATTGTCATCGTTTTTCCAACTGGGTCAGCCATCATGCCGGATAGTTGGGTGGCTTGCGCTTTTTCAGATCGGTTTTGATTCGATTTTGCGACCGTGTGCAGGTCGGCTGCGAGCTTAATCGCTTTTTCAGCCAAAACTTTTGGATCTAAATTAGCCGGTGGTGGTCCATCGACGACGTTCTTTTCTTGGAGTGGGGTGGTTTCTGGGGAGTTAATCATGGTTAAAGAGATTTGAAACTAAATTTGTTCATATTGTGAACAGTATATTCAATATATGAACATTTTAGCTTGAATTGCAGGCTTGTCAACACTTTTAACACACACAAAACAGGACTCTGTTTCGTATGACTTAGAGTCGTAGGCTTAGATGCAAATAGGAATTAGTTTGAAGCTGTTTTAATGTCTAGCTGATACAGATTCCGGTTGATTAATAGGCTGGTTGCTGTCACCAAATAGAGGGTTGCTACGATGATTAATGTTGGTTGTAACCCTATTCCTTCCAATGCATACCCTGCGAGCAAAACACCCAATGGCACAGCCATAAACGCCCCGGAACGTAAAAGACCCAATACTCGGCCGCGCATGGCTAAAGGGATCCGTTCATAGCTAACTGTACTCATGACCGGATTCAGTGGCCCAGAAGCTAGCCCAACACCAATTGAGGTTATCAGCAAAATCCAAAGTGGAGGTAAAAATACAAGCACAAGTCTGCCCAAGGCGATAAAAATGAATCCCCAAACGTATACTTTTCTGCGTGACACTGTGTGGCCGTATCGGCTATAAATAAGCGCCCCGGTTACAGCGCCTGCGCCTGAAAAGCCAAAAATAAGCCCTAACCCCACGGCTGACCCATAAATTTCATTGACAAAAACAGGGTAAATAACTGACCCAAGTGCTCCGTCTAGAAAATTTGTGATCAAAACAATGGATGCAACTGTTAGCATCAGCGGTTCTTGACGAACGTAGACTAGCCCTTCTTTTAGCTCTGCAAAAAAATCGCTTTCGATTTTAGCTTCTTTCTCAATTTTTATGTCTGGGATCATAAACCAAACGAGGAGAGCGGATACGGCAAAGGTTATGGCATTTAGATAAAGGACATTTTCTGCGCTGATAAATGCGATTAAAAATCCGGCCGCAGGTGCCCCCAGTAGTCGCGAGCCCCTTTCGACGATCTGGTTTAAAGATGCAATCCTTTCAAGGGGCATTTCAGCCGCTTCTGCTAACTCTGGTAAAAGAGCATCACGAGCCGTCACGCCGGGAGCATCTAAAAGTGCCCCAAGAAAAACAAGGACTTGCAGCATCCAAAAGGGGAGAAGGCCGGCCGAAAACAAGAGCGGAATCAACAAAACGCTGAGCCCGCTGGCGATATCAGCAACAACGCTGGCTTTTTTAAAGCCGATGCGATCGATTAACGTCCCTCCCAAAAAAGTGGCAATGACAACCGGTAGTAGAGAGAAGAAGGCCGTGACACCGGTTTGGACCGCACTCCCAGTCGTGGCCAGAACAAACCATGGGATGGCTAAAAATGCGAGCTGGTTGCCGGTCATCGAGATCGCATTTGCTGCGAATAACGTATTGATGACACCTTTTGGACTCAGCTTTTTCATATTGCCTACACCAACTTATAGACTTCTGTTGCTTCTTGAATCCCTTTAAACTCCATTGCACCTAGATTGTTAGCCGTGATTTTGCTTTGAGTTAAGCGATATGTTTCGGGGCACATGAGAATCTCACCTCCGGCCGCCATACCGCAAATGCGCGACCCTAAATTGGCCGCTTGCCCCATTACCGTATATGACATTCTTCGGCTTGATCCCATTTCACCTGCAATCAGTTCGCCTGTCGCAATCCCAACCCCAATTGGCCGAGCATTAATTCCTTCATCGTTCCAACGGTCAACTAGCTCGGCATGTGCCTGCTGCATTTCTTGAGCGACTTTAACCGCTCGGTATGCATGATCGCTTTGAGAAATAGGGGCACCAAAAAGTGCCATGACTTCATCCCCAATAAATTTGTCGAGTGTCCCCTCATGATTCAAAATGATCTCAGTCATTGAGCGCAAGTAATCATTGATAAACGCGACCAAAGTTTCAGGCTCTGTTTCCTCAGCCAGTTGAGTTGAGCCACGAATATCAGCATATAAAACGGTCAGCACCATCCGTTCTGATTTGAGTACATCTTCCTTGGCTTGCAGAATGCGATCCATAATACGCGGTCCAACTGCCCGCCCTAGGACCATGCGTAGATGGCGTTTTTCCATCGTTTCATACAATGCAGTATCAATCTGGCTGCCTGCAATCGTTAATAATTGCATATCTTTATTTGAAAATCCGTCAGGTACTTTCCGATTAATTAGACCAAGTACACCGATTATTTTTTCATTCAAAATGAGCGGCAGACACATAATTGAATTCATGCCTTCGTGAGGCAAGCCGTTGCGCATGATCAATCTACCTTCGCGTAAGGTTCGCTCAGCTAAAATCGTAATACGGCCGATAAAATCACGAGATGTGAAATGATCATCATCAGTTGAAGCGCGTAAAATTAGTTGGTTATTGCCATAGTCGTACGTCATGGCAAAGCCTTGCTCTGATGGGACTTCATTAATCAGTATTTTTACAACGGTATCAAGCATTTGATCGATAGGTAGATGCTCGTCACGGACACGATCAATTTTATAAATGAGTTCAAGCTGCTGATTGCGGTGCTCCATCTCATAATAGTTTTGCCCCTGAATAACGGCTGAATCGATATGGTCTTCGATGTATTCTAGGCATTCAACATCATCGTGCGAAAATGAATGCTCTCGGCAGGCGAGTAGCATGACACCTAGCGGCTCGTGTTTTTTTAGAATGATGGGGACAACTGCAATTTCGATGTTTGGGCTATCTTGATTTTCGATTATCTGTTTGGGCCGTTCAACTCCTTTCCAAATCGTAACTCCCTGTAGATCCATCGCATGAGTAAGCAGCTCCGTTTTTGTCATTGATTCAATGAGGTCGGCGCTAAGGTTCGGCCGCTGTTGAATCGTTTGTATTTCGATTTGCTCAGTTTCCCTATTAAGCAATGCCATCAGACATAGGTCGGTCTGAAAATTGTCAGCAACCAGTGCTACGATCTTCTGAACCATAATTGATGGATTAGGACAATTATCTCTAATAGCATCGATAGCCATGATTAAATCGATAATGCGATTTTTTAGCGCAAGAAGCTCATGTAGTCTGGAAAACTCAGAAGTTGTTTCCACTTTTCTCCTTCCAAGAACCTTCAAGGTTCATTATGAAATTACAAGAGTAAATGGTATCAGTTAGTTGGTTTTTTAGCACATTTGTCTGTGCTAAATCAAGGGGGTTAAGCTTGTTTTTTGCAGCCTGAGTTAGCGTTAAAACATTGACGAATTCTTATGATTGAATGAATGAATTTTATACAAATGTCATATCGAGCTTCACCAGTTAAAAAAAAAGGATAATATAGACGGTGTTAAACTTAAGAACCTTACTTTGAGGCGCTATATGACTATCAAATCATTTTATTTATCCATTCGTATTATCATCGGCTTTGTTTTTTTAATTGCTCTTTCCGCCTGCAATTCGGGATCTGAATTAGATTTAGATCCTGTTTCAACAGTGGCTGTTCCTGTGCTCCAACCTGAGGTTATATCAGCAGGGTACACACCTAGTGTCGTTGTTTTGTGGAACGAGGCTGCTCTTGCCGCTGTGCGTAATGGCCCATCTCGACCGACTGTGATTACACGCTCAATGTTTATGTTGCATACCGCAATGTTTGATGCATGGTCTGTTTATGACGATGTTGCAGAGCCAGTTGCTTTGTCTGCAGGCTTGCGCCGTTTTCCTGAAGAGCGTACGGCCGTCAATAAAGAAGCTGCTGTAGCACAAGCGGCTTATCAAACACTTGTTTATCTCTATCCGGAATACGAACGTGATACCCAAGCTTTTTCATCTTTGCTGACACTTCAGGGTTTCGAGCCGTTTTCGGTTTCAGGACAGCCAGAGGGTGCACCACTGTCTCCAGACAATATCGGGTATATGGCGTCTAAAGCTGCTATTCAAGCTCGTGAGAATGATGGCTCTAATCATATCAATGATTTTGTTGATACGACGTCACGTACGTTTCCAGAGCTTTATACCCCTCTGAATTCAGATATAAGTATCTTACCAGGAGCACCTGATTTTGATGTTCGATATTGGCAACCATTGCGTGTGCCAACAGGGAAGAAGATTGATGCAGCCGGGCAACCCCAAATTGATTTGTCAAATCCACTGAGCTATGAAGATCAGGCTTTCTTGACGCCACATTGGGGGGCGGTTAAGCCATTTGCATTGTCTTCAGGTGATCAGTTCCGGCCGATAGCACCTCCTATGCCGGGATCTGATGAGCCTTATCAAGACAGCCAAGGGAATGTTGGGACTAACAATGAAATCTTTGAAATTCAAGTTGCCGAAGTCATTGAGATGAGTGCTAATTTAACTGATGAACACAAAGTCATTGCAGAATATTGGGCAGATGGGCCACGCTCTGAAACACCTCCAGGGCACTGGAATGCATTGGCACACGGTATTTCGGAAAGGGATCAGCATTCGCTTGATGATGATATTAAATTTTACTTTGCACTCAATTGTGCCCTGTTTGATGCAGGAATATCGGCATGGGAAGCGAAGCGTGCTTTTGATTATGTTCGCCCCATTTCTGCCATCCAGCATTTGTACTCAGGGCAAATGATTGAAGCTTGGGCTGGTCCGAATGAAGGTACACAGCTGATCCCTGCAGAAGCTTGGCGCCCGTATCAGCAAGCCGACTTTGTAACACCTCCATTTGCTGAATATGTCTCAGGCCATTCAACATTTAGCGCTGCTGCTGCTGAAGTGTTTGCTACTTTTACAGGCTCAGATCGCTACTATGACGGCGAAACTGTCTTGTATCATACCGACTTTAATGAAGACGGTGTCCCTGATTTGCTTGGGCAGCATATTGTTCCAGTTAATGGCAACAAGTTTGAGAGAAGTCCTTCAGAGGTTATCGTGCTACAGTGGGATACTTTTTCTCAAGCAGCTGACGAAGCTGGTTATTCCCGCTTATATGGGGGCATTCATTTTGCAGAGGGGGACTTAAGCGGCCGAAAAATGGGGCGGGAGATTGGTGTTCAATCTTATGCTTTGGCGCAAGCCTATTGGCAAGGGAAAGAGTAGGCTTATTACTTGAGAGAAACTAGCCGTTTTTGACTACAAAAGAGTGTTGGCTAGTAAGGTGAAAGTAAAGAATTTAGGTTTACAATAAATGTCTTAAATTTAAAACTCGATGGGATTTAAACATCCGAGGATTTTTCTTGGGTAAATATCATTGCGACTCTTATTTTTTATATTTTGAGTTTGTATAAAATATTAACCGGAAATTATTCTCCCTTCACGCAGCATTGATGGGTTTTCGGGTAGCTATCAGGCAAAGTCATTCTAATACCTGTGGACAATAGTATGATTGCTTCACACTTTGCTTTTTCATAAACTGAGAGCTTAAAAGGAAAATCTCCTTTAACCTTTCTGGCGCAGTTAGCCTCTCTTCCTCAACAATCAATTATTATGGACCCGGAAAAAAACAATATCGAAGAGTTACCCCTAATCCCTATGCAAAAAGGGATGTTGTTCCATGCGATTTCGGCACCTGGATCAGGTGTGGATGTTCAGCATATCTCGATGACCTTGCATGAAGTCTTAGACATCAATAAGTTTCGCGCCGCGTGGAATCAGGTAGTTCAACGTCATTCCGCCTTAAGATCAGCGTTTCAGTGGGAAGATATTGAAGAGCCAACTCAACTTATCTATCCGGCCGTCACTTTGCCAATTACTGAGATAGATTGGAGCCAGCTTGCTGAAGCTGATAGTGAAGAGCAGTTTGAATCACTGTTAGAGATAGATCGTCTGCAAGGGTTTGATTTGAGCAATCCTCCTCTTATGCGCATGACGATTGTGCGTTTGAATGGGTCAATCTCACGATGCCTCTGGTCGTTTCATCACATTATTCTCGACGGCCGGTCTTTTCCGGTTGTTCTTCAAGAAGTTTTTCAGATTTATGATGCCTTAATTGAAGGGGCTGATATATCTTTGCCAGAGCCTTTTCCTTTTGCCGACTTTGTTAATATTCTTGAAAATCATGACCATTCAGGCTCGGAAAATTACTGGCGCGCTCTTTTAGATAATATTTCGGCTCCAACACCTTTGGGCCTAAATTCCGGCCGGATGAATGGGCCAGTTGCATCAGCCACAGCCAATGAAGTCTCTTTCTTGTCTGAGCATGTGGCGCAAAAGCTAAATATATTTGCTCGTGATATCGGTGTGACGCTTAATACATTAGTGCAGGGAGCCTGGGGGCTATTGCTTGCTCATTACACAGGTGAAAGAGAAATTGTTTTTGGCAATACGCGTTCCGGCCGGAATTTATACGAGCCTGCTCGTGATTCTGTTGGCCTCTTCATTAATACAACACCGGTTCGCCTGACGATTACCCCTGAGCAAACGCTAGTTGAATATCTGCGTGGATTGCGGGCACAGCAAATTGCAGTTCGTGAGCATGAATCGACCCCACTCTCTCAAATTCAGAAATGGACCGAGATTGATGGTAGTGATCCACTTTTCCATACGTTAGTTGTTTTTGAGAACTACGATCTAAACAGCGCATTGCGCCGGAATGGTGGCAAATGGCTTAAACGGAAATTTAGCTATCAAGGGCAAACAAGCTTTCCTTTGACCCTAATGGCGTATAGCGATAGTCAGATCACATTTAGAATCGAATACGACCCTGAGGTTTATACCCAGCAAGTTGTCAATAAAATCCTTAATCACCTTAAAACGATGTTGCAAAGTATGGCGGAACGCCCTTATGTTCCAGCTCATTCGCTGCCTTATTTGACAGAAGATGAAATCGATTTTCTAGCCAACAAAATCAACCCAAGAATATCCCCTTCAGGTTTAGAGGAGACAGTTTTCGAAACGTTTGTCCAGCTAGCAAAAAAGATTCCTGCGAAAGATGCTGTTTCGGATGCCAACCGTAGTTTGTCATATCGGGAGCTAGCCGACCGAGCCAACCAATTGGGCCACTATTTGATTAATTTGGGTGTGAAGCCCAATGAGCCGGTTGGTATATGCATGAATCGCTCTGTTGATATGGTGATTAGCATGCTGGCCGTTATGGCTTCCGGTGGCGCATTTGTACCGTTGGACCCAACCTTCCCACGAGATCGTTTAGCACACATGCTTGAAGATTCAAATATGAAGATTTTGATCAGTGAAGGCGACTTGCTCAACGCGCTACCTATTTTTCAAGGGCGATTGATTGTTCCAAATCGTGATCGCGAAGATATATTTCGCCAGCCGGTTACTGCTCCAAAAACCTCAAGCCGTTTTGATGATACGGCTTACATCATTTACACCTCTGGTTCGACTGGTAAACCAAAGGGGGTTCAAGTTCCACACCGTGCCGTCACCAACTTTATGCTGACGATGCAGGCGACTCCTGGTTTAACAGAAGATGATATTTTGACGGCCGTAACCACGATTAGCTTCGATATTTCAGTACTTGAAATTATGTTGCCACTTTTTGTTGGTGGGAAGCTAATCATTGCACCGCAAGAGGCGACTACTGACGGCCGAGCTTTAGCCCAGATCATCGCAGATAGCGGCACAACTGTTATGCAAGCTACCCCTGCAACATGGCGTTTGCTAATTGACTCTGGCTGGGACGGTGTCGAAGGGTTGAAAATCTTATGCGGTGGTGAGAAGCTAACCAATGACTTAGCCAAAGAACTTCTTAAACGTGGCGACTCTTTGTGGAATATGTATGGCCCTACAGAAACAACCATTTGGTCACTAGTGGCAAATATTACAGATGATCTTGTTCAATCTCAGAATCCACTACCCATCGGCCGGCCTATTGCGAATACCTCAATCTTTATTTTAGATGAGCAAATGCAGCTTGTTCCAATGGGGGCCATGGGGGAATTGTGTATCGGAGGACAAGGTGTCACAAGCGGATATCTCAATCGTGCTGAATTGACAGCTGAAAAATTTGTTGAAAACAAATTTGGTGACGGGTTGCTTTACCGCACGGGTGATATGGCTCGATATTTACCAAATAAAGAAGTCATTTGCTTAGGACGCCGAGATAATCAATTGAAGGTTCGGGGCTTCCGTATCGAACCAGGTGAAGTTGAGTCTGTTTTGTTAACCCAGGCATCGGTTAGTCAAGCTATCGTAGTAGGGCGGCCGACATCAACCGGAAATACCCAGCTTGCCGCTTATGTTATTTTAGATGAAGACAGCCCTACGACAGTGAGTGAGCTACGTAAATATAGCAGCACACGTTTACCCGATTATATGGTGCCGTCTGTCTGGGTATTTTTAGATGCCTTTCCACTGACTGATAACGGCAAAATTAATCGGAATGCATTGCCTGAGCCAAGTGGCGAGCGCCCAGCTTTAGAAAACCCATATGTTGCACCAAAATCTGACATTGAGAAGCAAATCGCATCGATTTGGCAAAACATTCTAAATGTAAAGACTCCCGGTGTGCACGATAACTTCTTTGATTTAGGTGGAGACTCGTTATTGGTTGTGCGTGTCTTAACTAAATTACGAAATCAATTTGGATCTGGCTTGGCCGTCCACGACCTATATTCTTCTCGTACGATTCGTACATTAAGTGAGCGCATTGAAGAACTTCAAGGTGCAGTAACCAAGCCAATTGAATCACCTGCGCAACCTAAGAAACAAGAATTAGATGATGCTTCGCATTCTGCACCAACAGTAATGGCCTCTGTTCAGCCAGAGATTGTGCCAGAGCCAGTAGTTGAGGATAGGGATGAGCTTGAGGTTGAGTCGCACAAACAAAAGTTAGAATCAAGCACTGAAGAAATTGACGATGATGGCTTTGACCTCTTCATGCAAGGGGACCCTGAGGTAGCTGAATCAGCTGAAACTCCGGCGTCTCTAAATGAAGAGGTTGTGGAACCGATTAAAAAAGAAGATGCTGATGCAGCCAGCCAAGATTTTAATCAGCTGGTTAACTTTGAAGATTGGCAAGATGATTGGACCGCTCCAGTTGAATCTCCTGTGCAGGAAACAGTGCTAGTCGACGCTTCATTGGTCGATGATGCAGAAAAAAATCAAGCAGATACTGAAAATCAGTTAGATGGAGTTGCTGACTCTAAAATCCTAGATGAAATGGTTGAGGACGAAGAGGAAGATGATGATAGAGAAACCGGTTCCGGCCGTTTGTTTGACATCAACTTTTCATCTGCACGTTTAAATCAAGAATCTGATGAGGATGATTCTGAAGATGCAGTTCTCGGTGACTTTTTCAAACTTGATTTCGAAAAGGATAACCCACTTGAAAACAGTAATTTGTCTGAATCAGATGCCAATGCTGAACAGAAAGAAGAGAAACCATCTGTTTTGCCCGAGACATTTAATCTTGAAGACTTAGAGATTGATCAAGCCCTGTTGGATGAGTCTGAAGCTGAACGGGAACTCCCAATTGCTTTAGAGTCAACTCGCGTCGTAGCATCGCAAACTGAGGTTGAATCAACTTTAGGAGAGGTCTTTGATTTAGACTTTAATGGTTTTGAATCTGGTGAAAGCCGTTCTATTGAGAACATTGGGCTGTCCGGGAAAGATGAGGGTGCACCGATTCTGCCTGAAACATTTAGTCTTGATGATCTTTCGATTGAATCTACTGATCAAGAACAGCCTGAAGCAAATGTAGAAGAGGTTAAACCGGCCGACTCTGATAGCCCTGCACCTCCTGATGTCGGAGAAGCGGTTGCATCACATAGTGATGAGGTAGAGTCAGATGGTGAAGCTCCAGAAATCGATGTACCAGTTGATGACTCTCCGATGTTTGTTCTTAATCTCCCAGACGAGCATGAAGATGAGGCATCAAATGAATCTGTTAATCTTTTGCAAAGCGAGCCAGCCTTAGCGATTCCAGTTAACTTAGATGAAAGCACTAATGAGCCTGAGCTTGCAGATGATCAAATTGTCAAAGATGAAACTCTAATTGAAGAATCAACAATTTTAGAAGTTGACTCTGCTCCAGCAGTTACAGACGACCTTGGTATTCTGGAAGAGCTTGCTCAGTCAGGTTCCGCTAATGAAGCACCTTCAAAAGCCGATTCATCCAACAACGATATTGCCGTTATTGGAATGTCCGGCCGTTTTCCTGGCGCAAACAATCTAGATGAGTTTTGGAACAATTTAGTTAACGGAGTTGAAGGCTTACGCCATCTGACTGAAGACGAGCTACGTGGGGTTGAGATTCATTACGATGAATATAAGAACGATCCAGAATATGTGGCGGCGACGGGCCTGTTAGAAGATGTCGATATGTTTGATGCAGCATTCTTTGGCATTAAGCCGGTTGAAGCTCGCACATTAGATCCGCAACAGCGTTTGTGGTTTGAAACCGCTTGGGAGACGCTTGAAAATGGGGGTTACGACCCCGGCCGTTATCAAGGCAAGATAGGCGTGTTTGCAGGTAGCTTTATGAACAGCTACGTTTTCTACAACTTGCTGCCAGACCGTGACACTATTGAAGATTTTGTCCGCTTGCAGGCTCCCGAAGCGTTCATGCACATGATCAACAACGAGCGGGACTACATGCCAACCCGAACTTCCTATCTTTTTGATTTGAAGGGGCCAGCAATTAATGTTCAGACCGCTTGTTCGACTTCACTTGTTGCCGTTAACCTTGCATGCCGTAGCATTTTGTCTGGTGAGTCGGACATGGCACTTGCGGGTGGGGTTGCGATCTTCCTGCCTCAGGAGCGTGGATATTTCTATCAAGAAGGTGGGATGCGTTCAGCCGATGGCCATTGCCGGCCGTTTGATGCTCAAGCGTCAGGTACAGTCTTTGCCAGCGGTTTAGGTTGTGTTTTGCTTAAGAAGCTTGATCAGGCAATTGCAGATGGCGATAACGTTGTTGCTGTAATTAAAGGCAGCGCTTTGAATAACGATGGTTCATTTAAAGCAAGCTATACCGCACCCAGCATTGCTGGACAGGCAGATGTGATTCGCCAAGCTCGGGTCAATGCGGGCGTAAGTGCTGATTCTATTAGCTATATCGAAGCGCATGGGACGGCTACCCCGCTAGGTGACCCAATTGAAATTGCAGGCTTAAGCCGAGCTTTTGATGACCGATCAGCATCGGCCGACAAAATTGCACTAGGTGCGGTCAAAAGTAATATCGGGCATTTAGATGCAGCGGCCGGAATCGCAGGATTGCTTAAAACGATTTTAAGTTTGCAAAACGAAACGATCGCTCCAACTTTACATTACACACAAGCCAATAGTGAAATTGATTTTGAAAATAGCCCGTTTTATGTGGCAGATAAGGCGATAGCTTGGCCTAAAAATTTAGACCAACCACGCCGTGCTGGCTTAAGCTCATTTGGGGTGGGTGGAACCAATGCGCATTTGATTTTAGAGGAAGCACCAGCATTACGGCCGACATCTGGGTCACGCCCACGTCAATTGCTGCTGCTTTCCGCCAAGTCAGCGACCGCTTTGGAAAAACAAGCGGAAAATTTAGCTAATTGGTTAGAGCAAAACACTGATGCAGATTTAGCTGATGTAGCGTACACACTTACTGTCGGCCGGGCGCAACATATTCATCGGCGTGTCGTTGCCGCGGCAGATGTTGACGAAGCAATTAAGAATTTGCGCAATAAAAAATGCGGTGCAAAAGCTGAGCTCAGAACTGCCGAGCCAGAAATCGTCTTTATGTTCCCTGGGCAGGGTGCCCAATTTGTGGGGATGGGGCGTGAGCTTTATGCTGGCGAGCCAGTTTATAAAGATGCAATTGATCACTGTGCAGAAATTTTAGAAGGGCATCTCAATCTGGACATGCGCGATATTTTGTATCCAGCAGATGAGAGTGATGGTGATGCTGCCCATCAGCTAAAACAAACCGGCTTGGCTCAACCTGCAATTTTCATGGTTTCATATGCTCAAGCGATGCTGTGGCAAAGTTGGGGAATTACCCCTGACCTGATGGTAGGCCATAGTGTGGGGGAATTTGTAGCTGCGACCCTTTCAGGCGTGTATTCTCTACCAGATGCACTTAAACTCATTGCCGGCCGGGCTCGATTGATGCAAGATCTACCCGGTGGTAGCATGCGCGCCATCCGCATGACAGAGGAAGAGCTTGAGCCATGGCTTGATATGTTTGAGGATGTATCTTTGGCGGCCGTTAATGCGCCTGCTGTCTGTATTGTTTCTGGCCCAACTGATACCATTGATCGTTTTGATCACGCTCTTGAAGCGGCCGAATTTGAAACAATTGAACTGCATACATCGCATGCATTTCATTCATCTATGATGGATGAAATATTAGCCCCCTTTGATGAATTGGTTGATAGCGTTGATAAAAATGCGCCAGCTATCACCTTGATTTCAACCTTGACGGGTGAAGAGATGAGTGATGCTGAAGCAACAAGTAGCACTTACTGGACTAGCCAATTGCGCCAAGCGGTGCTATTTAGCCCAGCTGTACAAAAGCTGATCGAAACACCTAATCGAATATTTCTCGAAGTAGGTCCCGGTACAAACTTATCTACTTCAGTACGCCAGCATCTGCCAAAATCGAATTCAGGTCTTCAATTATATTTTGTAATTGACTCACTCGGGCATGCAAGTAAGCAACTTCCCGCTTTGCAAGCCACCCTTGAAGGGCTTGGCAAGCTTTGGATGTCTGGTGCTGAACCAAATTTTGATCAATACTATGCGGCTGAACAGCGACAGCGAGTCGCACTGCCAACTTATCCATTTGAGCGTAAGCGCTTTTGGATTGACCCACCAGCGGTCACACAAAATAAAACGAATGAAGCTGCTTCATCAGCGGCTATACCGGAAGCTGTTGCCCCAGAGGCGATAACAATGTCAGCTTCAACCCCTGAACAAACAATGTCTGCTGCGCCGATTAATCAGCCAATAGCAGACCCTATACCTTCCCAAAAGGAGTCCTCTATGGGACGAAATGAAAATATAAAACAAGCCCTTGTCGAGCTGCTATACGACTTGTCTGGGATTGAGATTGGTGTGTCAGATCATGACACATCTTTCCCTGAACTTGGATTTGACAGTTTGACACTGACACAGGTCAGTACCGCATTACGTAAGCAAATGAGCGTTTCAATCCGCTTCCGAAAGCTTTTAGAAGATGTGGCCACAATTAATGACTTAACTGCCTTTTGTGCCGAAACACTTCCGGCCGATGCATATGCACCAAAAGCGGCTCCGGCTGCACCTGCGCCTCAAGCACCAGCACAACAGCCTGCGCAGCATGGTGTTCCTCAAGCTGGCATGTACCAAATGCCACAAATGCCTCAGATGTTTAACATGCCTGATCCAAACGCAATGATGGCTAATCCGATGCAAATGCAGATGATGCAAATGCAACAGATGATGATGTTCATGCAGCAGCAGATGGCGATGATGGGAATGGGGCAAAATCCTGTGGCTCAGTCAGGCCCGGTACAAACGGTTGAAAAGGTTGTTGAGGTAGGTCGAAGGTGGCCTAAAGCCCCTGAAAAAGATGGTGATGATACGGTCAATAAAGTTACTTTTGGCCCTTATAAACCGATCAAAAAAGGGGAAAAAGGCAAGCTGACCGCGCAGCAGCAGGCATGGCTAGATGATTTTATGATTCGTCTGCAAGCCAAAACGTCAACTTCGAAAAAGATCGCACAAGAGAATCGAGATGTACAAGCTGACCCTCGAACGGTAGCTGGCTTCCGTCAAACATGGAAAGAGATTGTCTATCAGATTGTGACTCAAAAGTCTAAGGGATCTCGTGTCTGGGACGTAGACGATAATGAGTACGTTGATATTACGATGGGTTTTGGAGTGAGCTTCTTAGGTCACTCTCCTGATTTTGTCACCAAAGCAGTTAAAGCTCAGCTTGATAAGGGCATTGAGATTGGACCACAAGGCCAATTAGCAGGTGAAGTGGCCCGTATGTTCCGCGAAGTCACTGGTATGGAACGCGTTTCGTTCTGTAATACAGGCTCTGAAGCTTTGATGGCGTCAATGCGGATGGCTCGAACAATAACCGGCCGCGACAAAGTGGTTTACTTCTCAGGTGACTATCACGGTGTATTTGACGAAGTATTAGCTCGCCCACAGGTGATCCGTGGTGACTTGATGACCGTGCCAGCCGCACCCGGTGTGACTCAGGATGCAGTTGCAAATGCGATCATTTTAGATTATGGCACTGATGCATCACTGGCGTTTATTCGTGAACACAAAGACGATATTGCTGCCGTGATTATTGAAACGGTCCAAAGCCGCCATCCAGAAAATCGCCCTGTTGAATTTGTTAAAGAATTACGCAAAATCACGGCCGAAAGTGGTGCTGCTCTCGTCTTTGACGAAGTCATTACAGGATTCCGAGTCCACCAAGGTGGGATGCAGAAGATTTACGATGTGAAACCTGATCTCGCTTGCTACGGCAAAATTATCGGTGGTGGTATTCCAATCGGTGTTGTAGCTGGTGACCCTCGCTTTATGGATACCATCGATGGTGGTCAGTGGCAATATGGTGATGACTCAATTCCAGAAGTTGATCTAACCTTCTTTGCCGGGACGTTTGTTCGTCATCCAATGGCACTAGCAGCTGCCAAAGCTGTGCTTACTTTCTTGATGGAGCGCGGTCCAAGTCTCCAAGAGTGGATGAATGAACGTACGACTCGATTTGCTGAGGATATGAATGGATTTTTTGAGGATCAAGGGGTCCCAATCAAAATCAATCATTACAGTTCGTGGTTCCGGGTTGAAGTTCC
The DNA here is from genome assembly GCA_045105475.1 of Anaerolineae bacterium. GTDB lineage: Bacteria > Chloroflexota > Anaerolineae > Promineifilales > Promineifilaceae > WTJY01. The sequence continues at coordinate 40,803 of JBGCDP010000149.1, read as the reverse complement.
AACCGATTATGCTTACCCTGATTTGATTTTCTACAGTTTGCTAGAAAAAGGGGTCTATGTCTTTACCTTTGCTCAAAATTGCTTCTTCTCGATTGCTCATACCGATGAAGATATCGAATTTATTAAACAAGCATTTAAAGACACCGTTGTTGATTTACAAAAGGGTGGCTTCCTTCCGACAGGAGGAAACAGCCCTGTCCCTTTTCCACTAACGGAGGCGCAAAAAGAAATTTGGCTCGCCTCCCAGATTAGCCAAAAAGCGGCAACCTCTTATAACGAGGGGTTTAGCATTACGCTTAAAGGCGATCTGAATCAAGAACATCTTGTGCATGCTGTGCAGAAGGTGATTTGTCGACATGGTGCACTCCATTCACGTTTTGACTTGGATGGTGAGACGCAGCGGTTAGCGGATGATAAAAATGTTGAGGTTGTGGTATTAGACTTTTCCGATCAATCGGCCGAAGATGCTCAAAAATCGATAGGCAAGCATATTGACTCTCTAATGTCACAACCCTTTGATTTAAATGAGGGTCCACTTGTTCGGCCGTCATTGGTTAAGCTTTCAGCTAAAGAGCATGTCTTGCTCTGGGTTGCAGACCATGTTGTTTATGATGGCTGGTCGGCCGTGATCGTAATCAGCGAGGTTCGCGCACTCTATAATGGCGCATCGGCCGGCTTTGTCGCTGAGCTTGAGCCGCCAGACAGTTTCCGTGACTATGTCGCATGGGAGCAAGAAACGGCTGCAGGTGAAGAAGGCAAAGAGATTCTTGAATATTGGAAAGGGCGATTCGCAAATCTGCCACCTGTTCTTGATCTGCCTGGAGATCAGCCACGCCCACCTGTCCGTTCGTATAGCGCATCTTCTGTGCATTATGAATTTCAGGGGGACCTGATTAATCAAATTAGCAATCTGGCTAAAACGTGGAGAACCAGCACCTTTGTTGTCATGCTTGCCGCTTATAAAGCGATGTTGTACCGACTCTCTGGAAATGAAGACCTTGTTGTAGGGATTCATACGGCAGGGCAGGCTCAGGCTGGGCTCGATAATTTGGTTGGGCACGCAGTTAGCATCTTACCCATTCGGTCAGAGCCAAACGAGCACACTCCATTTGATGAGTTTGTAACTCAAGTCAAGAACAGCTTTTTGGATGCGCAGGATCATCAACCATTTACCTTTGGTCAATTACTACAAAATTTAAATATTCCGCGGGACTCTTCACGGTCACCTTTAGTTGAAGTTGTTTTCAATTTAGACAAAAAGGTTCCTGAAGAAGAGTTCTTTGGATTGACTCAATCGATCCGCGAAATATCAAAACAAGCAACCAACTGGGATTTGTTTCTGAATCTTTATGAGGAAGAAGGGACACTCAAAGCCGACTGTGATTTCAATGCGGATCTTTTTGGAAGTACAACGGTTTTAGGTTGGCTCGACAGTCTGTCAATTTTGCTCGACAGTATCGTTGCCAATTCGAAAGAGCGTTTATCTGATCTTGCTTTCTTTCCAGATAGTGGGCTATCGGCCGAGATGTTGGGATGGAATCAGACTGAACGTATTTATCCAGCTGATTTAACTTTGCCAGAGATTGTTAGCCGCCAGGCAGGACAAATCCCATTTAAACCAGCTATTCTCGACGATGATAAGACGCTGACCTATCGTGAGGTTGATCAGCGTGCGAATCTCCTGTCACGTTATTTTCAAACGATAGGTGTTTCCCCTGGTATGCTGGTAGGGCTATGCTTAGAGCGTTCTGCCGATATGGTAGTAGCAGCACTCGCTATTATGCGGGCTGGTGCAGCTTATGTGCCGATGGACCCTGACTATCCAATAGATCGTCTGATTTATATGATTGAAGATTCAGGGATGCCGTTTATTGTGACGCATTCTGCCGTTGTTGATCGGTTACCAAACTCTGCCCGACTAATCATTTTAGATGAAGAAGAGCCTAGCATTTCAGGTGAGTCAAATGCACCATTAGCCAGTTTGGCTCGGCCAAGCGAAGCGGCGTATATGATTTATACATCTGGTTCATCTGGGCGGCCGAAAGGGGTGTTGGTTCCACATAAAGCATTGGTTAACTTCTTGTACTCAATGCAGTCTCAACCTGGAATGTCAGCTGAAGATATCTTAGTTAGCGTTACGACATTATCATTTGATATTGCGGCTTTAGAGCTTTACTTGCCGTTGATGACTGGCGCACGTCTAGCTATTGCCCGACCAGAGGTTTCTACCGATGGTTTGCGGTTGGCAAGACTGTTGACTGATGTTGAGGCAACGATGATGCAAGCTACACCGGCAACGTGGAAACTTCTTCTCGACTCTGGCTGGACCGGCCATGCTGGTTTAAAAATGATGTGCGGGGGTGAACCTCTATCTCGTCAGTTGGCGGATGAGTTATTAAAGAAAGGTGGCGAGTTGTGGAATATGTATGGGCCAACCGAAACAACGATTTGGTCCTCGATTGCACAAATTACGGACGACTCTGGTGCTATTTCTATCGGCCGGCCGATTGCAAATACTCAGATCTATATTCTCAACCCGCAAATGCGCCCTGTGCCAGTTGGAGTTGAAGGTGATTTGTATATTGGTGGCCATGGACTTGCACTTGGTTACTATAAACGGCCGGAATTAACAGCAGAACGTTTCGTCGCAAACCCACTTGGCAGCGGTAAGTTGTATAAAACGGGTGATATCGCAAAGTTTGATTCGGATGGTTCTATTATTTGCCTCGGCCGTGCGGATAATCAAGTGAAAATTCGCGGATTTCGGATTGAACTGGGTGAAATTGAATCAGTGCTTATGGACCATGCATCGGTTTCTGATGCAGTCGTGATGGTACGTGAAGACGAGCCTGGCGATAAACGGATTGTGGCTTACACAATTCAATCGAAAACAGTTCCTGTTGCCGACTTGCGGGATAGTGCCGCGGCCAAACTGCCTTATTACATGGTTCCCTCAGCCTGGATGACAATGGACACGTTCCCATTGACTCCAAATGGCAAGATTGATCGTCTGGCATTTTCTGCTCCTGAGCAAGGGCGTGAAGTGGTTGCAACCCGCTACACAGCTCCTGAAACTGAAACAGAAAAACGATTAACCCAGATTTGGGGTGAAGTGCTTAAAATAAACCCTGAAACAATTGGAACTCAGGATGATTTCTTTGAATTAGGTGGCCATTCTTTATTGGCAACTAGAGTTATTTCCCGGGTTCGACAACAATTAGGCGCTAGCCTATCTCTATTGACCTTTTTCGAAGGTGCAACCGTTGCGGCCTTAGCCGAAAAAGTAGGACATCTAACGAGCGGTAAGAATGGACATGGCTCTATTGCCCAAGCGGTTTTGGATGTCGATTCATCTTCTGAAGAGGATAGTGATCGAGAAGAATTTGTAATTTGATTTTTCACCTCACTTTTGTTGAACATAAGTCGATTAAACTAAAACTTTTGATAAACTCATGAGATATCAAATCTATACCTGTTAATCCATAGCAGGCTGGCACATTGGAATTTTACTTAACCAAACATCGTAGTGATCATTTAGGAATTTACTTTTTCTATGCAAAAGGCTAAGAGAAATCTGCTAGATCTTATTCGTGAACTTTCTGATCTTAGTATAAAGATTGGGGTACAGGATGGAAACTTGCGGGTTAGCGCTCCGAAAGGGGCGATTACTCCACGGTTACGAGACGAGCTAGTTACACGCAAAGAAGAATTAATCGACTTTTATCAAGGTCCTGTTTTGCCTGCTAACCATGAGGAATCTATCCGACCTGTCGACCGGTCGGATTGGTCTGTTGTTCCTTTGTCCTATTCCCAAGAAGGGCTGTGGTTTCTAGAGAAACTTAATCCAGGTGAAGCAACATATCACATTCCAATGGGGGTTGAGTTTCTGGGAGATGTGCGGCCGGAGATTTTGATCGAATCAATTCGCTGGCTGATGAAGCGCCATGAATCCTTGCGGACAGCTTTTCACGAGAGCGAAAACCTTCCTTATCCAGTTGTAGAAACAAATGTCAAAGTCCCCTTTAGTGAAGTTGATTTAACTAAATTAGAACAGGGAGATCGGGAGTTAGATTGGGGAAAGATATTACGCCATTTTCTGCATGATCCTTTTGACCTTGCGGCACCACCTCTTTTTCGAGCTATTTTAATCAAGCTGGAGCCTCAACGTAGCCAGCTCATTCTAAATTTGCACCATATGATCGCCGATGGATGGTCTTTGGGAATTTTAATGGAGGAGCTAGGTGAGGCTTACGATGCATTTTTGTCAGGATTTATGCCTGACAACCCGCCATTACGATATCAATTTGTTGATTATGCGGCTTGGCAAAAAACTCGGTTTGGTATGAAAGGGGCTCAGAAGCCCGCTCTGGACTATTGGAAAGATCATTTGTCTGGAGCGCCCCAGATTATTAATCTGCCAACAGATCGGCCTAGACTGAAGGATGCCAATGTATCTGGCGGTATTATTAATTTTCGAGTTAATAGTGAAATTGCGGCCGGGATTCACCAGTTGGCAAAACGTGAGCATGTCACTCCCTTTATGGTTCTGATCGGTGCGTTTTATGTGCTGCTGTATCGGTATAGCCGCCAAACTGACATTATTGTTGGTACACCGGTAGCGAATCGGCCGTACGAAGACCTTGAAGGCATCGTCGGATTCTTTGCAAATACAATCGCTTTGCGTAGCGAGATCGATCCAGAACTCTCCTTTTCTGAGTATCTAAAGCGGATTCGTCAAATTGCACTTGAGGGGTTTGATCATCAAGAAATTCCATTTGAAATGGTAGTTGACCATCTTCAGCCAGATCGCAGCAACTCATGGAATCCGCTTTATCAGGTTATGTTTGCTTTACAGAATAACCAGATGGAATGGCCAGAGGTATCAGATCTAAAAACTCGTTTTTTGAATCACTTTGCGATGGAGAACTCACGCCTCGATCTGTTTTTCGAGATGTGGGAAGATGGTGATCAGCTGGTTGGGCAGGTTGAGTACAACGACCATCTGTTTGAAGTCACCTCAATTCGCCGTATGGTTTCTCACTATGTCACCCTTTTAAACGGCGTAGTGCGGGCTCCCGGAACAGCCTTAAGTGATTTGCCTCTTATGTTGCCGGATGAACGCAATCAGATTGTGTTGGATTGGAATAAAACAGATTTTCCATTTCCAGATGAGGCGATGGTTCATGAATTGTTTGAGCTCCAAGTTCGGAGAACTGGTGATCAAACTGCTCTGATTGACGTTGAAAATAATGTTAGCCTGACTTGGGCAGAGCTAAATCAAAAAGCGAATCGACTGGCTCATTACCTGCAAAGTATTGGAATCAAACAGAATTCGATCGTTGGTATCTCTATGCCTCGATCGGCTGAAATGATTGTGACACTTTTTGGGATACTAAAAGCTGGGGCTGGCTGGCTTCCACTAGATGTTGAATATCCGGCCGATCGTTTGCAATATATGGTTGAAGATGCAAAGCCTGAAGCGATTGTTGTGGAATCTGCTGAGCCAGACTGGCTAGATAAGTATTACGGCCGACTCATCCCTTTAAATATTGTTCAAAACGAAATTGAAGTTCAGCCTGCTTCCAATTTGCCTGCCATCGGTGATTCAGAGAACCGAATGTATATTCTTTATACGTCTGGCTCGACAGGGAAGGCAAAAGGTGTTGTGGGGCATCATCGGGGAGCAATTAATCGATTTAGCTGGATGTGGAATAAATATCCATTTGAGCCTAATGAGGTTGCTGCTCAGAAAACAACCCTGAACTTTGTTGATTCTGTCTGGGAAATATTTGGGCCTTTATTAAAGGGTGTACCACTTGTCATTGTTCCTGAAAAAATTGTGGCGGACCCTGAGCATTTCATTCCATTCCTCGCTAAGCATATGGTTTCTCGCCTAGTTTTAGTCCCATCTTTACTAGAAGTGATATTGGCACGATTTAAGAACTTGAGTGAGCTGTTGCCTGATCTAAAAATATGGACAACTAGTGGCGAATCGCTGAGTGTTGATTTGTACAATCGATTTTCACGGGTTAATCCTGACGCAGTGCTCCTGAATATTTATGGATCATCTGAAGTGGCTGCTGATGTAACCTACATTGACACAACTCAGTATCCTACTTCGGACCGCATGTATATCGGCAAGCCAATTGACAATATGCGTGTTTATCTGCTTGATGAGCGCTTAGAGCCGGTGCCAGTGGGTATTCCAGGCGAAATTTGTGTGGCTGGCCCGGGAGTGGCGCATGGATATCATAATCAACCTCAGTTAACTGCGGAGCGATTTATTCCTGACCCAATTACTGGAATTGGTACAATGTTTAAGACGGGTGATATCGGCCGCTTTAATGGAGATGGCCAGATTGAATTCTTGGGGCGTTCTGACTTTCAGCTTAAAATTCGCGGTGTCCGGATTGAGCCAGGTGAAATTGAGCATACATTGATTTCGCACCTACAAATTCGTGAGGTTATTGTTGGGAGTTGGTCAGCTAGTAAAGGCCAGCCTGAATTGGTTGCATGGTTTAAATTAGACCGAGGTGTTACCGTTTCCCCTGAAATTTCAGAACTTCGTGCATTTTTGAGTCAGCGACTGCCAACCTACATGGTGCCCAGCCGTTTCGTGAATTTGCCTGAGTTTCCATTGACGCCTAATGGAAAAATTGATCGAAATAGGCTTCCTGCCCCAACACTTGATATTTATCGGACTGAACTTCCATATACACCACCCCGTGACGACGTTGAAGAAGAATTAGTTACGATTTGGAAGCAGGTCCTTGTCCTGCATAAAATCAGTATCTTTGACGACTTTTTTGAACTCGGAGGGCAATCGATTCTAGCGGTACAGATGTTCGGCCGAATTCGAGATCATTTCCATGTTGATCTTAACTTGTCACAGCTTTTTCAAACCTCAACGATTGCTGAGCTGGCAGATATTATTCGCAAGCAGAAACAAAGTTCTCCTACTCATTACGAAACACACCCGTCGATTCCTACAATCTCTCGTGAGAATATATCAGACGATGAACTGTATTTTGAGCACCTCGTGAAAATAAATGAAGGCCAACGGCACAAACGGCCTATTTTTTGTGTGCATGGTGCTGGTGGCAATGTTTTATTCTTTCAAAAGTGGAAAAAATATTTAGGCGACCTGCCATTTTGGTCTTTTCAAGCGCGGGGCATTGATGGCATTGCAGCACCACATGAGTCGATTGTGGAAATGGCATCTGCCTATATTCAAGAAATGTTGCGAGTGGAACCAGAAGGACCCTGGATTTTAGGCGGTTACTCAGGTGGCGGTGTCGTAGCACTAGAAATGGCGATTCAGCTTCAAGCAATAGGATATGAGGCCCCGCCCATTGTTATGATTGACACATTTCATCCAGGAGTACGCGCACGAAATTATACGATGCGTGACCGTGTTCACTTGCTAACAACAAATCCGGTTGACTACGTTAAAAGTGTTGCCAAAAAACGGATTGTTTCCAGTCTTGTGAAGGAATATTCTCGCGAAGAACTAGATGAAATGATGGCCGATGGAACACCATTGCCAATTGAACTGCGTGACGACTATATGACTGATCAGTTTGCGAAACTGCTAGAGTTGTATGACGATCCGGTACCTTACGCAGGCAAAGTGTTACTTCTGTGTGCAGAAGAGATTTGGCAAATGTTTTCACATGCAGGGTATGAGCGAGGCTGGAAAGGTGTTTTGACTGATTTAGAGGTTCGGGAAGTCCCGGGTGATCACTTCAGCCTAATTGAAGAACCTTCTGTCGCTGAGTTGATTAAACAGCTTAAAACCGGTGTTGAGAAGTTTTCTTAAGCCTTGAGCCGTGCTTTGTTACTGATTTGAACTCAATTAAAACCCCTGAGTGGAAAACCGTAGATCAGCCGCCGATCCTGCTTGAGAATACTATTGATCTTTGGCTGGTTGATTTAAATCCGGCCGGTTATGAATTTCCTGCAGCGGTTGGATCGGTGTTTTCAACCGATGAGCTTGAACGTGCTGCCCGATTTCGCTTTGATCGTCATCGCCGCCAATATTTAGTCGGCCGTCAGCAACTTAGGCATATATTGGGAGCTTATGCTCAAACAAATCCTGCAGATATTCAATTTCGATATGGGGAATACGGCAAACCCTTTTTAGCTTCGTCAGCATCTCATGGCCTATCTGAAATCCAATTTAATCTTTCGAATAGTCATGAAATGGCTTTGATTGGCGTCTCTCGGCTGGCTAAGATCGGGGTTGATATTGAGTATCGGGATCGACATATTTGGGACGTTGATAATTTAGCTTCATCTGTATTTACAGATCAAGAGCAAGCTGAATTGGCTGAATATCCGGCCGACCAGCGGCTTATCCCCTTTTTGTCGGGTTGGACACGTAAAGAAGCTTATTTAAAAGGCGTTGGAAAGGGGTTGGCTTTACCCCTGAAGGGATTCTCTGTTGAGTTGAAAAATAGCAATGCAAGCCCTGATATTTCAATACCAGAGTGGGGCCTGGAGTCATTCTGGTCTACTTCAGAGTACTTAAGCGCAGTCGCTTTTCCGGCCAGCCAGTCGCGGCCGGATTTCCGCTGGTTCAAGTTTGATGAATCTTTGATTTCTTCGAACTAAGCTGTTGCCTACGCCGCATGTCTACATCGAACTGATCACTAGAAACCTTGCCTACAAAAATCTTAGACCGCTTGGTTAACCTGCTAACGGCAAAATGCCTGCTATTTGACCATTGATGCTTCACAAGCCTAATGCGAAAGCGATTTGTTTGAGTCAAGGAAGGCAGGTAAACAACCTGCTCTGCGCTTTTCCCGGAAATAACTTGTAAAACAACAAAGTGGGCCAAAGTGACTTTTTATTGCACCTTGACCCATTTTGCTAATCACTTATTTTCCTGTGCCAGCCATTGGGAGGTAAATATTGAACTCACGAGTAAGGGTAAAGGTCACAGGACCATTTAGTGTCTCGTCTCCATCTGTCTCAACATCGATCAACCAGTAAGTGTATGTTCCAGGTTCAAGATCGCTGTCGGTATAGCTGTAGCTTGCACCTGGGCCGGTTGTCACATCTGAAGCCTCAAAGTGAATCTGCTCAGCATTAGCAAGATTGCTGTCACTGCTTCTTAGCAAGCGGAAACCAAAGTTATCGATTTCTGTACCAGTCGCCCAGCGGATTTCGATGCTGTTGCTACCTGATCGGTTTGCTGTGAAGCTGATTAGCTCAACGGCCGTTGGAATCAAGATCAGACCAAAATCAACTGTCAGATTGGTGTTCACACTACCATCACCATCTTCATCGCCAACTGTTTCTCCGTTATATGACAATGAAATCGGGTCACTAACAATTCCGTTTGCCAATACATCATCTGTGTCACCACCATTGTCATCACGGTCAGAGTCATCATCGGGATCTACATTTCCAGTACTACTTGTGTAACCCTCAAGCGGACCACCGCTTTCAAAGTTCTCTTGGCCTATTTGGACACGATAGTCACCGGGGATCAAATGGGTAAATATATAAAGCCCATCGATGTCCGTTGTCGTCGAAATTGGCTGATTTGTTAATGGGTCAATTACAGGATTGCCATCCCCATCTAGCAAGTACAGAATAACTCCAGCCGGGACAGGTGACTCACCCAGATCAAAGTTTCCATTGTCATCGCTGTCAAACCAAATCTGGTTGCCCAATGACAGCAGCTCGAAGAAGCCAAAGTCAACGGTGAGATTACTTTCACTATCACCATAACTGCCATCTTCATCCCCAATATCTGTACTTGGTTCTCCACCCACTTCAAGCGTAATCGGTTCACTCCGCACGCCGCCAATCCGTGGATCAGGACCATTCAAACCATTGTCATCATTGTCACTGTCATCAACGTCTGGATCAGTTGTTGGATCAGGGGTAACGTTGGTTAAGCTGCTAATGAATCCGAACAGGACATTGTCCGGCTCATCAAAATTCTCAACCGCTATTTCAACGATATAGGTGCGTGGCAACAACCCTTCGAACAGATAAGTGCCCGAGATATTCGTTGTGGTGGTCATCGCAATACCGGTTAACGGATCGAGGTACGGGTCACCATTCTCGTCGAGCAGGTTAATTACAACCCCCTGTAGCGGTGGTTCACCCGGATCAACTTGGCCATTGTTATTCACATCGTACCAGACAAGATTGCCTAAGCGGAGCGGTGGATAGTGGAATCCAAAGTCAATCGTCTCGTTGTCTTCATCGGTCACGATAACAGTCGTTCCAGTCGGATGATGACCATTGTTGTCACCGGTCGATGGGTCTGTATCGATATCGATTAGGCCTCCTGGTGGCGGTGAGACAATTGCGCCCGGTGGGATCGGGACAGTTAATGTGTATGTTTCATTGGCTGGAACGGTTATGGTATAAAAACCGCTACTGTCGGTTGTCGCAGTATAAATTGTTCCATTTGAGCTGATGGCGGTTACTGTTGTGCCGACAACAGGGGTAATCGTGCCGGTTGTTGCAATGCCGTCACCGTCATCTTCAACCCAAACCCGATTGCCGATTTTGACTAGCTCATGGAAGCCGAAGTCAATCGTGTAATTGTCGATTGTACCAACTGCCACAATGGTGCCTGTTGGATCATGGCTAATCTGGTTGTCACTGTTCGGATCATTGTCGGAACCAACTAAACCACCGGCCGGAATAGAAACGGCCGTATCGGCCGGAGTGTCTACTGTTACCGTAAACGTATCATTGGCTGGGACCGTTATCGTGTAGAAGCCGGTCGCGTCCGTTGTCGCGGTGTAAACCGCCCCATCTGATCCAATGGCTGTCACTACGGTGCTGTTGACCGGTGTAATCGTGCCGGTTGTCGCATCACCATCTTGGTCGCTTTCGATCCAAACCTGATTCCCAATCTCAACTTCTTCATGAAAACCAAAGTCAATCGAATGGTTATCGTCCGTACCAACTATCACAACCGTTCCTGTTGGATCATGGCTAATCTGGTTGTCACTATTTGGATCATTGTCTGTATTGACTAATCCACCGGCCGGAACAGATACAACAACACCCGTTGGAATATCAACCGTTACTGTGTAGCTGTCATTCGCCGGAACAGTGATGGTGTAGAAGCCAGTTGCATCGGTGGTGGTTGTATAAACCGTTCCATTTGAACTGATGGCGGTTACTTCGGTGCCAACAATGGGGCTAATAACGCCCGTTGTCGCGATTCCGTCATGATCACTTTCGAACCAAACTTGGTTACCTATCTCAACTTCCTCATGGAAGACAAAGTCGATGGTGTAATTATCTTCTGTATCAACTGTCACAACAGTTCCGGCCGGATTATGGGCCTCTTCATCATTGTTGTCTGGATCATTGTCTGATCCGATCGGAGTTCCACTTGCTGGTGAAACAACTGTTCCGACCGGGGTGCCCACAGTAACGGTATAAGTTGAATTTGCCGGTACTGAAATGGTGTAATACCCGGTCGCATTGGTCGTTGCGGTGTAAACCAAGCCATCTGACCCTACCGCGGTTACAACAGTGCTGGTCACCGGTCGGCCGCCGTTCGTGCCTATCACCCCGTCTGAATCATTTTCGATCCAAACTTGGTTTCCGATCTCAACCTGCTCATGGAAGCCAAAGTCAATGGTGTAATTGTCATCCGTTACAACGGTGACAACTGTGCCTGCTGGATTGTGTGAAACCCCATTATTACTGTTTGGATCATTGTCCGTGCTAAGTGTGCCGGTAATTGGCACGGATGGCACTGTGTTTGTGGGGGTCCCAACCGTAACAGTGTAATCATCGTTTGCTTGAACCGTAATCGTATAAAAGCCACTTGAGTCAGTGATTCCGGTGTAAACGGTGCCGTCAGATGCGACGGCCGTAACCGTTGTGCCCACCACAGGGGTAATCAGATTGGTTGCTGACAACCCGTCATGATCACCTTCAATCCAAACTTGGTTCCCAATTTCAACCGTTGGTACATGATAGTGACTTGGGTCGGTGGCAGTTACCACTTCGGTAGAGCTGATAACTGAGGTTCCGGTCACGATTGCCGTATTGGTATATACGCCTAATGCTGTGACTGTGTCGGTCAAAATACAAGTGCGAGTTGCCCCTACAGTAAGATCGCCAGATGGGCAGGTGATTGCCCCTTCAATATCGTCATCAAGGGTGATGTTGGTCAATGTGATGTTGCCGATGTTACGGATTTGATAGGTCCATGTGACCGTGTCGCCTAAGCGGAGTTCCGGCCCTGTCGTTGCGTCTGCATCAATACCATTGGTCAGCTTTTGTACTTCAATCGCTGGGGCAGATGGGACTACATAGTGGCTAGGATCGCTGTCAGTGATCGGTGTAGACGAACCAATTTCGGGGGTGCCGGTGACTGTTGCCGTATTGGTGTATTGCCCTGTCTGGGCTAACCCGGTTTCTGTACAAGTGCCTGATCCTCCAAATGGAGCTAGTTCTGTAAAGCTACAACTGATCACCCCTTCTACATCGTCTACAAGGCTGATCGTGGTCAGGGTCACGTTACCGGTGTTTGTTATTTGATACGTCCACGTTACCGGGTCGCCTAGTGTGAGAATCGGCCCGGCCGTAGCGTCAGCGTCGTCACCATTGGTCGCTTTTTCAACCACAATATTCGGTTTCGGATCAAAGAAGCCGAAGTCAATTGTCAGGTTGTCGACCGTCGTGACGGTTACCACTGTGCCTGATCCATCATGTGAAGTCTCATCATTGGTCCCCGGATTATTATCTACGCTCACAAGTCCGCCGCTTGGAACGGCTGCAACTGTCCCTGCTGGTGTTGCGACTGTGACCGTATAAACGTCGTTCGCTGGGACGGTAATTGTATAGAAGCCGCCCGCATCGGTTGTGTCGGTATACACCACGCCGCTTGAGCTCGTCGCTGTGACGATGCTATTAACTACCGGGGTAATAACACTCCCAGCAACCAAGCCGTTATTATCATCTTCAATCCAAACTTGATCTCCGATTAGGACAGATTGGTAGAAGCCAAAGTCAATGGTGTAGTTATTGGCTGTGCCAACAGACACTAATGCGCCGGTGTGATCATGGTTGTCACCATCATTGGTGCCCGGATTATTATCGGTGTCCCCCTTGATTACTGTTGATGGATCATATCCGGCCGGAGCGTCAACCGTCACCGTGTAAGTGTCGTTGGCTGGGACGGTGATTGTGTAATAGCCACCTGCATTGGTGGTGGCGGTATAGACAACGCCGCTTGAACTGGTGGCGGTCACCACAGTACTTCCTACGCCAGTTGAGTTGTCGCCTGCATCACCAAGGTGTCCGTTTCCGTCATTTTCAGTCCAGACCCGATTTCCGATCTCAACAGATTGGTAGAAGCCAAAGTCGATGGTGTAGTTGTCGACTGTTGTTACAGCAACAACGGCACCGGTATGGTCATGGTTGTCATTATCATTGGTGCTAGGATTGTTATCTGTGTCACCCTTGATTACTGTTGATGGATCATATCCGGCCGGGGCGTCAACGGTCACCGTGTAGGTGTCGTTGGCTGGGACGGTAATCGTGTAATAGCCATTGGCGTCAGTTGTATCGGTAAACACAACACCGCTTGAACTGGTGGCGGTCACCACCGTACTTCCGACACCGGTTGAGCTGTCACCTGTATCACCAAGGTGTCCGTTTCCGTCGTTTTCAGTCCAGACCCGGTTACCGATCTCCACGGTCAGCAATTCAACTTGAATAAGGTAGTCCTCAACTTCACCATCTGTGGCGAAGCCATCGGCTGTCAAGCCGCTGTCTGTGCTCAGGCGGAAGCGAGCGCCAAGCTCTTCGTTAATTTCTGCATCATCTGGTGCGGTGAAGTTAATTAGGACATTACCATTTGTTCCTGTAGGAACGGTAACAGTGACTACTTCACCTGCATCGCCGAAGCTGCCATTCCCATTCCAGTCGATAAAACTGTACAGGGTGGCTGTTAGTCCGGTTGTATTCAAGACGGTTGCCGTAATAACGCCAGTATTGTTTTGCGTTATTGTAATTGGGAATGTGATTCCGTCTTCATCATCAGGTGCACCGGTTGTGTCGTCACCGTTTGCGGTGGCTGTGGGTTGGCCATCAGCCTCGCCATCAACGGCCGCTCCGATCATTAGGCTAGGCACAATCAAATGGGCCGCACCTGTGGTGCTGGTGATATTGGTGTTGTAATTTGGCGAGTTGGTAGCGAACCCGCTGACTGAATCAGCGTCAGGCAAGTCACCGTAATCAGTGTTGATCACATGAACAAGGTAGTCTTCAACTTCACCGTTACTCGCAGACCCATCGGCCCCTAGATTGGTATCGGTACTCAACCGGAACCGTCCACCCAACAGTTGAGACGCATCGGCCGATGCCGGAACATTAAATGTTAAAGCGATATCTTGGGCTGACGCAGAGCTGCTAACCGTCTGGCTAATCGCCTCACCTGTGCCGGTAAAATTGCCATCTCCGTTCCAGTCGATAAAACCATAAACGTATGCGTTGCCGGTTCCAGTATGGACAACAGTGGCTGTTACCACGGCCGTCTCACCTGCGATAAAGGTTTGAGTCATCGGACTACCGCTGACAATTACAGATGGGAAGCTGATCCCATCTTCATCATTAGCTGTGCCAACGCCCACGCCAGAGCCTTCAGTACCGGTAATCGTATTGTCACCCGTCGCGTCGATAGACGGCTGGCCATCAAGCTCATTGTCAACCAATGAGCCAAGGTATAGCCCAGCCGAGATCACATGGCGGGCGCCTAAAGTTGTTGTAATGTTTGTGTTGTAGCCGGGGGAGTTTGGTGAGCCAGCCGTATCGTCATCATCTGGTAAGTCACCATAATCAAAGAATTGGATCAGGTGGAAGCCAAAGTCAATGGTGAAGTCTTTAAAATCGACGTCGATTGTGGGAGCAACCCCTTTGTAGCTATCGATTTCAGTGCCTAACGTCAGGGTAATCGGGCTGCTTAAGACGCTTGGGTCATTGTTTAGATTGACGCCTTCATCGTTGTCCCCATTATCATCGGTATCGACTTGGTCATCGCCACCTCGGCCGACTGAGCCGGTCCAACCTTCGTGTGAACCACCAAGGCCAAACACGTTTCCAGGGAGCCAATTGTCTTCATGGATCTGGACTGAGTAGGTATCTTCGGGCAAACCAGCAAAGTAATATTCACCGCTTGCACTCGTCGTCGTCGTAATGTAATTCCCGGCCGCGTCACGCACACCCCAAAGCTCAACAATGACCCCTGGAATACCGATTTCGCTAACACCATCTTGGGTGCCATTGCCGTTTACATCTTCCCAAACACGGTTACCAATACTACCTAATGGATAATCTTCAACCTCACCATCTGGTGCAGCACCATCGGCCGTCGTTGCGCCACTGCTCACACTGGTGAAGCGGAAGCGGCTGTAAATCGTGTCGCTGATCACGGCAGTTGAAGGCACATCGATAAAGAAGGTGTGCCATCCTTTGGTCAGAGACACATTGTTTAAAGCGGTTGGCGCACTAGCCACCGAATTGAGCGAGCTGTAATTAACCGCATCAAGTGTGCCGTCTGCATCATAGTCGATGAAGCTGCTTAGGTATCCATCGCTATTGGCGTAAACCCGCACTTCGGCCGGACGTCCCGGAGCAAGAGGCGTGAAGAAAAGCACGCCATCTTCATCATCAGAGCCGTCTGTATCATCACCAGTGGCGGCCGCTCCAGGCTGACCATCCTCTTCAGCGTCAACGCTTAGCCCTAAATGGACATCGCCAACAATAAGGTGGCTTGGTCCGGTAGATGCATTGCTCGTGTCATATGGGCCATCCGGTAAGTCACCACGGTCGTATGAGTTATAGAAGAATCCAAAGTCAATGGTTCGGTCTGTGTTTTCGTTGCCGTCACCATCGTCGGTTGGCTCATTGCCAAGCGAGATGTCGATGACTCCACTGCGAACACCCCCGGCCGGATTGACAACTGTATCATTGTCACCGTTGTCATCAGTGTTGTCTTGGTCATCTGCACCATCACCACCGCCTGCACCGGCCACGTTATAAGCATTGGCGTAGCTACCCGTCGAGCCAAATACATTGCTTCCGGTCCAGTTACTTTGGTCAATTTGAATGATGTAGTCGCCATCTGGTAAACCAGCGAACCCATAGGTGCCGGTCATATTGGTTGTTGTTTGGATCGGATCACCATCTGCATCGAGTATAGGGTTTCCACTGCCGTCTAGTAAGTTAATCAGAACGTTTTCGATGCCAACTTCACCAGCATCTTGGAAGCCATCTGCATCACGGTCATACCAAACGGTATCTCCGATAGCAGCCAGCGCATAATCTTCGATTTCACCACTTGGCGCTGTGCCTATCGGACTGTTTGCTTGGCCAGTGCCATCGGTAAAGCGGAAGCGACTGTAAATCGTGTCAACCGATGTGGTTGTGATTGGAACGCTGATCTCGATAGCATAAGTACCGGCCGTCAGGCTCACCTCATTCAAGGTCCCGCCTGCACCTGGGCCGCTCACAACATCAACTGAGTCAAGTGTGCCATCTGCATCAAAGTCAAACCATCCGTTCAGGAAGCCGCTGGTTCCGGCCGTCACCGTGATAATGGCTGTCTGGCCTGGAGAGAGTGGGCTAAATTGAATCCCATCTTCATCATCTCCAATTGACGCGGTAGTGGTGTACGTGTCATCACCAGTTGCATCGATTGTCGGAATCCCATCAAGCTCTGTATCAACACCAGCGCCCAAATAGGTCACGCTTGACTGCAGATGGCGTGGGCCACCTTGACTATCGGTTGTTTGATAGTTGTTGGGCAGGTCACCGTAGTCATATTGTTGAACAAACAGGCCAAAGTCGATGGTTAAGTCGCTGTTGGAATTGCTGTCTCCGTCTACGGCCAGTTCAGCACCCAAGTCGAGGTTAATGACGGTACTACGGATCGTATCTGTAATTAAAACAGGGGTATCTGCCCCAGCACCGTTGTCGTCGGCGTTGTTGTTATCATCGCTACCGCTACCGGTTGTGCTGACCGCACCTTCGTACTGTGCGCCGGGGCCAAACTGGCTACCTGCTTCCCAGTTGCTGTAATCAAGCTCAACGATGTAGTTGCCTTCTGGCAAACCACTAAAGTAGTAGTTGCCGTTGCTATCGGTTGTCGTTTGGACCGGGTCACTGTCTCCATTGAGTACAGGATTGCCTGCACCATCAAGCAAGTTGACGACAACATTGCTCAGCTTCTCTTCGGCCGGATCTTGGTCACCCGCATGATCCACATCGAACCAAACGACGTCACCAATGGTGCCCAGTGCATAATCTTCAACTTCACCATTTGGCCAGATGCCAGCGGTGCCAAGGGCACCATTCGTGTCATCGGCCGTGAAGCGGAAGCGGCTGTAAATTGTGTCGGTCAAAGTTGTTGTCGCTGGGACGAGAATTGTCATCGTGTAGGTGCCAGCGGTTAAGTTAAGATCGTTAATTGAGCCACCAGTTGGTGTCCCGTTGACGGCCGCTAGGTTAACTGAATCAAGCGTGCCGTCGGCATCAAAGTCGATCCAGCTGTGCAAGAAGCCGTTGCTGCCCGCTATTACTTCGATGATGGCACGTTCACCCGGCACAAGCGGGGTCAGGAATGTGATTCCATCTTCATCGTCACCCGTTGCGTCGTCATCACCTTCAGCATCATCGGTTGGGACACCGTCGCTGTCTTGATCAATCGTTGCACCCAAACGGGTAGAGCCATCATCTACATGGGCAGCGCCGCCACTGGCTAAGGTTGTTTTATAAATATCAGGCAAGTCACCATATTCGTTGGGGACGAAGACACCAAAGTCAACGGAGAGGTCTGCATTACTGTTGTTGCTCGTTTCAGCACCTAATGCCAAATCGATCACACCACTGCGTATGCCTGTAGCTAAACCGCCTAAATCGTTGTTCCCATTGTCATCGGTATTATCTGCATCGTCGCTACCTTGGGTTGGGGTTCCTACTGCACCCGCATAGGTGCCGGTCGCGAATACGCCACCGCCGGTCCAGTTGCTGGCGTCAAGCTCTACGATGTACTCCCCTTCGTTAAGGCCTGCAAAACCATAGTTACCAGTCCCATCAGTTGTATCTTGAATCGGGTCACCGTTTGCATCAGTCACAGCATTGCCAAAACGATCTAGCAAGTTGACAACAACGCCAGGAATACCGATTTCTGCACCACCATCTTGGCTGGCATCTGCATTGATATCGAACCAGACGGTGTCACCTATGGCGACGAGTGCGTAGTCTTCAACTTCACCCGGATTGCCTGTACCGGTTGGTGAAGGGGACCCTTCGGCCGCATTCGAGAAGCGGAAACGGCTATAAATGGTTGAATCATCGGTTGTGCCTGCTGGAGCGGTAAAGCTTAGAGTGTGAACACCGGCTGCTAAGCTTTGGTTATTAGTGATTTGTTCGCCAGCAAATGAGCCGTTTGCATCATAATCGATCCAAGCGTTGAGGAAGCCCGGGCCACCGGCCGTCACTTCGATGGTGAAAGGCTCACCCGCAATAATCGGGGTGATGAAGCGGATGCCGTTTTCATCGTCTGGGCTTAAAGCATTGTCATCACCAAACGCATCATCGGTTGGAACTCCAGTTGTTTCCGCATCGACAGAGCTCCCTAAGAATGTCACACCGTCCAAGGGATGGTTGGCACCGGATGCACCAGAAGTTGTCCCATAAACGTCCGGCAAATCGCCCCAATCTCCGGCCCCATTAACAGGCAAAACAGCTGTATCTGTAACCGGTGGCATTTGGGTTGTCCCCACTTCTGCCTCATTTAAAAATTGCAGAATGCCACCACCAATCGGGCTATCAACTGTAACTTGGTAAGTAATAGTAATATATTTTCCAAGTGGAATAGTGTAGGTTGACGATGCTGTTAAAACAGGTGCATCGCCACCTGCTTCTGTCGCATATCCGGCTGGAGCTGGTGGAGGAGCCGGTGCTCCCTCTTCCCATTCAATTTGAAAGTTGTCAATAGCCGTATCATCGCCACTATTCACGACTGCAAAAAATCTTACTTGCGTATTTGCGGCAAGCTGATCAGGATCCGTAATGACGATTGACTCTGTACCATTTCCAGCTGGGTGGGTCGCCAAAGTCTCCCATGCTGAAGTCCCGTTTGAGTGGGGAGTAACTTCAAAAATCACATCGCCTGTGCCACCCGTATTATTGTAAGCATAAGTAATTGTGGCGACCGTTGCACTGCTCAAATCAATCCCACGTGCGATATATGGATTAGATGATGCACCAGTAGTTGACAGCTCAAAATCTAAACAATCATTGGTAGAACCTAACGGGCAGACACTTCGGGCCCAAGTACCAGGCTCTGAGATATAAATCGTTGGGTTTGCACCGCCTGTATCACCATTGGTTGGCCCATCAGGATTGCCATCGTCATTTGTTTCAACCCACGGCCCAGTCCAATTTCCAGTAGCACCACCTGTATTATTATTAAAGGCAACTGTATCAAAATTGTCTTGGACAAAATAACTGGTGCTTCCGCCACCACTGCCTCCACCGCCATTACCGGCGCCGTCCCAATAGGTAACAAAAGTTGTTCCGCTCACATGGGTTAAACCTGCTGGCAAGGTATCTGTTACTGTCACACCAGTTAAGGTCACATAGCCTGTGTTCAAAATTGAAACGGTGTAAGTAACAGTCTCATTCCCGGTCACAGGATCAGCTGGGTCAACTGTTTTGTTTAGCTCCAAGTCAGGGGTTGGAACCAAACCAAAGTCAACACTGAGGTTTGAATTTGGATCGGTGTCCCCGTCATTGGTTGGCTCACCACCGGAAGTAAGGGTCACAATGGTGCTAACGGCGTAGTCTGTGCCACTGGCGATACCGTTTGAGTCGTTATTGGCGGGATTCACATCAGGATCGTCACCACCGGGTGATGGGGTAAATCCTTCAGGCAAGCTTACCCGTACGACGTAGTCGCCCGGTGGCAAGTTGCTGAAACCATACTCACCGCTGCCGTCTGTGACATCGGCCGGAACCGGGTTCCCATCGATATCGGTTGCGGGGGTAAAGCCATCGGCCAAGAAGAGGTCAACAGTTCGGCCTGAAATAGGTGCGCCACCGACTTCATCTTGCAGTCCATTGGCATTAAAATCTTGCCAAACAAAGTTACCGATAGATACCGGTGAAAAGAAGCCAAGGTCAAGGGTTAAGTTTGAGCTATTGTCGGCCGTGATAACTTGCTCACCGTTGACATTGTCTCCGGTTGGTTCAGTTGCCTCATCAAGCACAATCACGCCGGAATAAATACCGTTGGTAGCAGGAGCAGGGTCATTCAGACCATTGTCATCACCAGTACCACCACCGGTTCCAGAGCCTTCTTCATTCTCATCATTATTTGGATTGGTTTCTGTTGGAATTGTAGACAGCCTATTTTCCAGCGGTTCACTTGCTCCAAATTCAGAAGCAGGAATATAGACAAAGTAACTGCCTGGATTTAAGTATGAAAAGGCATAGTAACCGTCACCATCTGTCGTCGTCGTCCGCAGCGGACTATCAGTTCCGGGGACTTGGCCATCTAAGTAAAGCTCAACCTCAACGCTAGGAATACCCAGCTCGCCACCGTTCAAAATGCCATCATTGTTGGCGTCGTGCCAAATAAGGTCGCCTAACTCGACGACGGGTGGGGAGACGTTGCTAAAACCGAAGTCAACGCTAAGGTTAGAGTCTCCGTCAGGTGTGCCAGCATCGATTGTGTCGACATCCTCTCCAGTTGGCTCACCAGCCTCGCTCAACGTAACAATGCCTGAAGAGGTCCCATAAGCGGTTGGCAACGCTTCGTTCAAACCGTTGTCATCTCCGCTGCCACCTAAAACGTTGTCTTCGTTGATTTCTACATTTGGATCAGTTTGAGTAGGGGTGCTGCTGAATAGGCCATTTAAGGGTTGCCCGCCTCCAAAATTACTGCTTGGGATATGGACAAAATATTGTCCAGCTGAAATGCCGGTGAATAAGTAGCGGCCGGTTGCAGTTGTCGTTGTGGTTAGAACTGGGGTGCTTGTTCCAGCTGTATTTCCACGGCGATATAGTTCGACTATGACGTTTGGAATTCCGGCTTCGGCCCCGTCTAAATTCCCATTGTTATTGGTATCAGCCCACACAAGGTCACCCAAGCTAAGCGGCGTAGTGGTGAGGCCGATGTCGTAAGTATGATTGTTTTGCCCGGCACGGCCGGTCGTGATTTCGACAACGATCGTTGTGCCGCTTAATGACCCATTTGAGTCACGCAGGTTGGTAAATTCGCTAGGGTCGTTGATGTCTGCCGCACCACCGATATTCGCAGGAGAGACACCCGAGTAAGCCAATGCAGTCGGCTGTGTGGTGCTCATCCGAATTTCATAATCTGAGTTTGCTAGTAGTCCGCCGGCTACATTGGAATCACTAAAATAATAGTTTCCATTGATATCGGTTTCAGCTGTGCCAACTAGGTTGTCACCACTGTCGTACAGCTCAAGCGTCATCCCTTCGATTCCTGGTTCACCGGGATCTTGGATGCCGTTCGCGTTTGTATCTTCCCAAACACGATTTCCGATTTCGAGAGTTGCGGCCGAACAGAAAAATTCAAGATCGCCCAAGCCACCCGATTTTGCAGGCGTTCCGTCAGACGCATTCGAGTCTGATGAGTAGACTTGAACACCGCCAAGAAAGGAACCGTCTGTATTGCTATGGACCATGACACCGGCCCCATAATATTTAAAGGCATCTGATGCAACGATCATTAATTCGTTTGAGCCTGGTTTAAGTGCCAAACCACCAATGGTTGAATCGGACTTGTTGCCTGCACCTATACCGGTCCATTGATCCTCATAAAACTCACGACCACCTGGTCCCGCTGGCGTTTTACTGCTTGATCCGGTGAGCAGGGTCCCGTCAGCTTTGTAAGCCGTCCCGTTATTTTCTAGCTGATAGGTAGTTGAATGATTTGTTGGTGTACCACCTGGAGTGAAGCCAACTCGTAAAACATCTCCGCCTGAAAAATATCGTTCAGAGATTTGATCGGCCGTATCTGAAGGGTCAGGTGCGGCATATCCAAATTGCAAGCTGCTCCGATCAAGAAATCCAAGAACCATTGAGCCATCATCATCAAATTCGATATCGGCTAAAATCGGTTGAGGATATTGTGCGTCTACTTGATTGTCGATATATGGTTTTATTGTTGAATAATCAAGTGCCCATCTGTGCCAGTAATTTGAAGCGGTTGCGTTATAAAAAGAGCGTTCATAGTCGAGTGGGAAAGAAATTTGACTGGTCCAAGCCGCTCCATCGAAAGCATAGACATGGGCGGTTAAGTCGGCACAAGCACCACCTGCGGCCGTACAACTGCTGCTGGTCCCGTCACAAATCAACCCAACATAAGTGCTACCATTGTAATTCTTTAATGCCCATGGTCGTGCAACACCCGTGCCTCCACAAATATCACCGATAATCCAAGGAGCATTAGGTAGTTCTGTATGAGCTGTTCCATCGGGCAAATCAACTGAATACACTTTGCGATCAGCCAAGTTAACGACATGCAGCGCGCTGCCATCTTCTGAGACTTCCATGTCGCCAAAACCGGCCGCACCGATTTGAGGGAATGTGTCCGCATCGACATTGTCACACAGCTTACAAGCACCCACTTCACCAAACCCACTGCCTGACCCTGGAAAACGGGTCGCATTGTCATCTACAGTTCCAGCATCTGCCCCAAAATCATAAAATAATTCAACTGCAGTTGAGTTGAGAGTGTCTGTTTGCACATAGATCGCCCCGATCCCATTTGGCCCTAATCCAACATGGCGTTTAAGTAAAGTGGCCATATACAAGTTTCCATAGTTTCGATCATAAGCCATCCCATAGACAGAACCGATTTTTTCCATGCTAAGGTTGGAGTTTTTCGAAATCGCAGTTAATCCACTACGATCTAAATACTCCAATTGAGCCACAGCTGGTTCACCTAAGTTGCTGCTGTGAGCCGGATCACCGTTGGTATAACATGGAACACCGTAAACAGGGTTTGATTCACAATATTCGGCCGGGTTATGCAGACCTGCATCCACGCCAGATGCATTGCCATCTGGTAAAAATTGCACCAAAGTACCCGACCCAGCACCCGCGATAGTTGAAGATAAATGGCTGGGGTAGCCGGTAAATTCAAGCCTATAAGGGCCGGCGGTTGCGATGTTTAACGAATAAGAACCATTGGAAGCTGTTGTCGTCGTCCCCACAGTAGTACCAGAACTGTCATAGGCGGTAACAGTTACTCCTGCAACTCCCGGCTCACTGTCATTTATTCCGTTTACATTTATGTCTTTGAAAACAGTACCTGTAATTGCTGATGGGGCGGCATAGCCGGTTGATATGTTCGAGAGTCTATGACCGCTCAGAAAGGGAGCGAGACTACCAAAAAGAATAAAGCTGCAAATGGTTGTTATGCCTAAGACACGAGAATTTTTAGAACTTACATGTCGGCGATGTTTAAAATTGGGAAAATTCTTAATATTCATAATATTCGTTTCTTTTTT
Organism: Anaerolineae bacterium; assembly: GCA_045105475.1. GTDB lineage: Bacteria > Chloroflexota > Anaerolineae > Promineifilales > Promineifilaceae > WTJY01. The sequence continues at coordinate 17,263 of JBGCDP010000149.1, read as the reverse complement.
TTAGGTTTGATGTAACAGAAAACATGAAATCTCTAATTCAAAGATCAATGCTCGCGGCTGGTAGCGGCAAGCTGAATGTATTGATCTTTTGTGGATGAATATTCAAGTTCTCATTTGATTATTCGTCTTGAACAGGCACGATAGAAACGATGTAAAACAACGTTGCTTACAATTTGCCGAAATTCAGGTTAAATTTTTATGGCCGCTTAGAAAAACGGCGGGTGGTTTGGTCGCATAGAAAATAGGCCGGTGGTTTGGCCGAATAGAAAACGGCCGGTGGTTTGGCCGAGTAGAAAACGGCCGGTGGTTTGGCCGAATAAATAACGCTCTAAAATTTTTGCATACCCGTATTGCTGGCTCTATAGTGCTTTTGTCATAGAAGTGGATTTAGTAACGTAGTCGTATAAGAAATTGGTCAGGCCGATACTGTGAGCTGCACCCAGCCGTACCGCCCAGACACGACAGGACCCTCGCTGGAGCAAGTTGGCCAAACTTTGATCAAATAAAAGTGAATAAGTTTGTCGTAAGGCAAAAATTTAAAGGAAATGCTTTTTTGAGGAAGCTGATCGAAAGCGGCTCATGGCTCAATTTCATCTGCACTGGTGAGAAATTAGATGATCTAACTACCACTGGCTAGCTACGATCAAGGCAAAAGAGACTTGCTTTTTCCTTAATCAAAACGGGAGATAGATACAGGAAGGCAAAGGTGTTTTGTATAATCTTAATTGGCGCGAATATAAGCAAGCAAATAGTAGGTACGTGTAGTTAAGTTGAGACCACGTTAACCCTCGATTGTTGATTTCCGGATTAGTAGGAAAGCTCCTAATGCAGGGGTATTCGAATCAACAGGAATAATCTTGAAATCAAAGAAATTCGGTGTATCAGTTATTTTTGACCGATTGATTTGCACAAACTCTAGGTAGGGCAATTCTCCTGAAAGTATTTCAGCCAGGGCGCTTTCACACCCCATTAGCTCTAAAAATGCATCGCAGGCTTTTTGCGAAACGATATTGACATCTGGCGTTGCTGATAATCGCTGCGCAACCGGATCAGCTGTTTCAATGATTTGATGTGCATTAATTTGAGCGTACCCGTTCCAATCTACTAGCAGATTGGAAATTAAATGTTTATTTGGCATGGGAATTTTCCTACCTTTTTAGGGGTAACGGGCTAAGCGTATTGTCTGAGTGGGTTGTTCAAATAATCCTTCAATGGTACTTTTTGAGAGTTTGAAAATATATGCGTAAATATACGTAATATTCAAAAAATGCGCATAGTCAAAATGGGCCAATGTAAAATGATCGATATTAATCTTAGAAAAACCGAAAATAACGAAAATGATCGGAATGCACTCATCGAAGTTGAGCGTAAATCGACCCCGAACCTACAGTATGTACCACACGTATTCGATATGTTTGCCAGCGATCCAAGAGGGGAATTTTGTATCGCTGAAGTAGATGGGGAGGTTGTCGGCTGTGCTAAGTTTACTGTTACTCCAAATGAGACAGCTTGGGTCGAAACCCTCCGGGTTGTACCTGAACGCCAAGGGCTCGGGATTGGCAAGCGGCTGTACGAGAGATTCTTTGAGATTGCTCAAGAAGAAAATATTTCAACGATGCGGATGTACACCGGCATCAACAATGCGGTAAGCAAAGGGCTGGCCGAGCATTTTGGTTTTAAATTAGAGAGCACTTTTTTAGGAGCTTCGCGCAAAGTAGATCTGTCTGCCGATGCTCATGTTATCGAAAGGGGTGAATCTTCATTTGAGCTTGTGTCTGACCCTGAGAAAGCGGCAAAAATCATGATGGCCGGAAATGATCTGTGGAATGATTTTCTCGTGATGAATCGAACTTTTTATCGGCTTACGCCAAGTTTGTGTATCGATCTTGCTCAGAAGGGGCTCGTGTTTGAAGATGCTGAGAGTGGAAGTGGTGTTGTCTTGGGGGCTAGGTTTATGCCTCAGCAGGCGCTACACATCGGTCAATTCTGGGGTGATCACGAAGCATGCATTCGTTTTGCTCTCGGCCGTGCCGTTACCTCTGGCATTCCATCTGTCAGCTGCTTATATCCTGATCTTTCGTCACGAATCACCGATGTTTTGGGTACGCACCAATTTGATCCGAACGCATCAAAGTTTATTGTGATGCGAGTTGATATTTAAAGGTTGGCATTATGGCCAGCGTCATAACCGACCTGTTTAATTTTTACCTTTGAGTAATTTAACAATGATCCTAAATTTTGATCACATCGCTATACTTGCAACTGATATCAAAGGAGTTGCATCAACGCTTCCTGCTTGGCTGACATGCCATGAGTTGGAAAAACACTCAGCTGAGGGAACCTTGGAACAATATGTCACTTCACCTTCTGAGAGTGACCCGTCCCTGCTTTTACTTCAGCCGATCCAAGACGGCCCCTATGCAACCGCCCTTAAAAAGCGTGGCTCGGGCCTGCACCATCTCGCTTGTTCAACTGACTCAATCGATGATGCGGTTTCGCACTTTGCAGGCCAAGGGTTGTTACTCCATCCCATCTCGCTCAAAACTTATCCAAAGCGAGTTGTTTGGATGTGTCGGCCGGGAATTCCATTTCTCATTGAGCTATTCGAGAGTAAAGGAGTTTCACAATTGACTCAGCTACAGACTCAGCTTCAGCTGCCAGCCTCGCAGGTTGGTGACTGTGATCCAATTCACTTTATTCCTAATACCGTTGTCACGGCCGGTCCCAGCAAAGATATTGAGCTTCAAATAGGGGATAAGAGCTTCAACATTGTTTTTTAATTAATTGTTGTAGCGGCCGGTATTGACATTACTATTCTCTGGAGACAAGCATATGGCTCAAATAAAGATCTATGGTGTAGACAAAAATTTAATACCGTTACGGGGCAAGCTGTCGACGGTGATTCATTCGTGTGTCATGGATGCGTTAGGAATGCCTGAGGATAAACGAGCACACAGGTTTTTCCCTATCAAGAAAGCTGATTTTTTCATGCCTGCTGGTAGAACTGATGCCTATACAATTATCGAAATATCCATGATTGAAGGGCGGACAGTTGAAACCAAGAAATTGCTGATTCGATTATTATTTGATCGGATACAAGACCAGCTGGGGATCGAATTTATGGATTTAGAGATTTGCATTTATGAAAGCGCTGCTTGTAATTGGGGATTTCGCGGAATGCATGGGGACGAAATCAAGCTTAACTATAAGATTAATGTGTAGTGCTTAGCGCTGAGATAGCTGCCAAGAGAGTGTTCTAAACCAAAAGGACCTGAATTTCCAGGTCTTTTTTTGTGCCTGATTTCTGACATGGCACTGGCAATTGTTGGCTTCAGGCATTTGACAAAATGGGAGATACGGATACTATTTTGTAAAATTGTTTAACTAAATACAGACCATTTGTCTTTTTGAATTGAAATTTACTTCGAAAAATGGTCAAAATATGTGCTTTTAGTTTTTTCGATTTACAAACACCATGCTTTTCAATGAAATTCTGCTCCGACAAAAAATAAATAGTGAAACAGAGCGTCTAATCATAAAGACTATTTATGACTCTGCTGGGATGAGTCGAGCAGATGTAGCCCGAGCGACTGGTTTGACCCGGCCGACTGTTTCAACCGTTGTGGCCAAATTTATTCACGAAGGGCTTGTTGAAGAACTGGGGCAGGTTACAAACGGGCGAGGCAAACCGGCAACCGTCATAAAAGTTATCGATCATGCATGTAGCATAATTGGGGTCGATATCAGTAACCGAGAATTGCAGGGAGCGATATTTGATATGCGCGGCCGGCCGCTCGAATCACAGAAATCTCTCGTCGATTACAGTGATCCAGAGTCAATATTCCCAGCCCTAACCAATTTAATCGATGAGCTGATTGCAAAAGTGCATCAGTCTGGCATTCCACTTTTGGGGATTGGCATTGGGACACCTGGACTGCTTAATATGCAGGATGGCTCTGTGCGAGTTGCTATTAACTTGGGCTGGGAAAATTTTCCACTGCGGCAGCTCATTGAGTCACGCTATAAAGCTCCCGTCCATGTCTTTAATGACAGTCAAGCGGCCGCCCTTGGGCAATTTACATTTGATAATCAGGCTGGTGTTTCAAACCTAATCGTAATCAAAGTCGGCCGGGGTATAAGCGCAGGCATTATTTTAGATGGAAAGATCTATTCTGGTAGCAGCTTTGGGGCTAGTGAAATAGGTCATCTTCAAATTGTTGATGATGGAGAACCTTGTAGTTGTGGTCATTATGGCTGTTTAGAAACGGTCGCGAGCAGCCGGGCGATTGTGCGTAAAGCCAGAATGCTTGCTGAGAACCGGTCAGATTTCGTTTTGCATGCCTACGTTGACTCATTAAACGATATTACGACAGATCATGTATTACAGGCGTTTAACGCTGGTAACGTTGAAATCACGAAAATCATTGAACAAGCTGGCCGACATATCGGAACCATTGTGGCAAATTTAGTTGGCATCCTCAATATTCCACAAATTGTTATCGCTGGAAGTTTGTCTCGCTTTGGAGACACATTGCTCAATGCAATACAAGGTGAAATGGAACAACGTGCGCTGCGCAATATGGTGGCCGAAACTGAGCTTAAATTGTCAAACTTGGGTCAAGACATTGTAATGCAGGGTGCCGCTTCGATTATTTTGCACCATGAATTGGGGGTCATTTAAGTTGCGATATTGGCTTGGCTTTGACATCGGTGGAACAAAGATCGCTGCCCATTTGGTTAATGAATCAAACGGGGTCCACTGGCATATGCAGCGACCAACGGCGAAGGGTACAACCTTAATTCCGGCCGTGATTGAAGTTGTTGACTTGGCCCTACAATCTATCGATCAGGCCAATGACACGTTGGCCGGAATCGGAATGGGCATTCCAGGTAAAGTTGTACCTGAGTTAGGCGAAATCCATTTAGCAACCAATTTAGATATCGAGACACCGATTCCTATCGGCCCAAAATTAAGCGAACGATACGGTGTGCCGGTTTATATTGAAAATGACGTTCGATTGGCAGCCGTTGGGGTGCAGCATTCATTTGAGTTAGATGATTTTGCTTATATCAGCATTGGTACCGGGCTAGCCGCTGGATTCATTTTAGATGGGAAATTGTTTCGAGGAAAAAATGGATTGGCAGGGGAGATTGGCCATATTGTTGAAACCTTCGATGGTGTTCCTCGTATTCTTGAAAATACTATTTCTGGGCCTGGGTTAATGCGGCAAGCACTTGAAGCGGGCTGCAATGCCTCAACCCCGGCCGAACTTTTTTCTATGGCTGATTCTGGGTCAGAAAAAGCAAAAGTGATTTTACAAAATATGTTTCATCATTTGGCGCGGGCCATCCAATGGATCGCCTTGACCTTTGATATTAATAAGGTTGTTTTAGGGGGCGGTATTACCCAAATCGGAGAATCATTTGAGTGTAATCTGCGGCAGTCTGTTGCCATATTACGTGAACAGTCAAAAGTGGCGCAGCTGCTGCTGACCGATGACAAGTTGATCGTGTTGCCCAAATCCCATAATCCTGGATTGTGGGGAGCAACCCATCTGGTCAAAAACATGACCGGTTTGAAATAGAATATTTAGTTCTGTTTAAAGAGAGGTGAATCGATCTCAATCAAACTTATTATTTAGTTAATTGAAACGTAGCTCGTGCATAAAATATTTTTAATGCTTTGTTTAATCGCAAACACTGCATCAGACCCCCTCTACACATAGAGGATAGAAGGAGAAGAAGACATGTTTCGCATGAAAAGACTTTTAATAACCCTACTAGGAACTTTCCTGATTCTGTCACTTGTTGCTTGTGGCAGTGAGGCTACCCCACCTGCAGACACGCCAGTTGAAGAAGAAGCTGCGGTTGAAGAGGAAATGGCAGAGGAGCCAGAAGCTGAAGAAGAAATGGAAGAAGCTGAGATGGCTGAAGAGATGGAGAATGTGACCATCACCATCGAGAGCTGGCGTAACGACGACCTCGCTATTTGGCAGGACAGCATTATTCCTGCTTTTAATAAACAGCATCCAAATATCGAGGTTATTTTCGCACCATCGGCCCCAACCGAATACGATGGCGCACTAAACACCAAACTTGAAGGTGGTACCGCTGGTGACTTGATTACCTGTCGGCCGTTTGATCGTTCGTTGGCCTTGTTTGATGCGGGCCACTTAGCTTCGCTCAACGACCTTGAAGGGATGGCTAACTTTGGTGGTGCGGCACGTAGCGCATGGATCACTGATGACGGCTCTGACACCTTCTGTGTGCCGATGGCGTCTGTCATTCACGGATTTATTTACAACGCTGATCTATTCGCAGAAGCTGGCGTTGAAGCTCCTGAAACGGTTGATGACTTCTTTGCTGTGATGGACACCCTGCAAGCGGCCGGAATTACCCCGCTTGATATGGGTACAGCTGACCAATGGGAAGCTGCCACTATGGGCTATCAAAATATCGGCCCAAATTACTGGAAGGGTGAAGAAGGGCGTTTGGCACTATTAAGCGGGGAAGCTCGCTTAACTGACCCAGAGCATGTTGCAGTTTGGGAACAGCTATCACGCTGGGGCCAGTACATGCCAAATGGTTTTGAAGCACAAACTTATCCAGACTCACAGAACTTGTTCACACTGGGTCAAGCGGCTATTTATCCGGCCGGTTCTTGGGACATTTCATTGTTCAATGAACAAGCTGACTTTGCAATGGGCGCATTCAAGCCACCCGTTCAAAACGCTGGCGACAGTTGCTATATCAGTGACCATACTGACATCGCAATCGGTATGAACGCCAATACCCCACATCCAGAAGCGGTAAAAACCTTCTTGAACTGGGTAGCTTCGGCCGAATTCGCCAACTTATTTAGCAATGCTTTGCCAGGCTTCTACTCTTTGGCGGACGTTGACCTAGAAATTGAAGATCCATTGGCGGCCGAATTTGTAAACTGGCGTAGCGAGTGTGACTCAACCATTCGTAACTCATACCAGATTTTGTCACGCGGTGAACCAAACCTTGAGAACGAACTATGGCGTGTGAGCGCACAGGTTATCAACGGGGACATTACACCTGAAGAAGCTGGACAACAGACTCAAGACGGTTTAGACAAATGGTATGCGCCAAGTATGGAAGCGGCTGCCATGGCGTCTGGTGAAGAAGCAATGGCAGAAGACGACGGCGATATGATGATGGGCGGCGACATGGCCGGTTCTGTCACGATTGAAAGCTGGCGAAACGATGATATTGCCATCTGGCAAGATATGATCATCCCAGCGTTTAACACTCACTTCCCAAATATCGAAGTTAACTTCGCCCCATCTGCTCCAACTGAATATGACGGTGCACTTAACACCAAACTTGAAGGTGGAACGGCCGGTGATTTGATTACCTGTCGGCCGTTTGATCGCTCGTTGGCTCTATACGATGCAGGCCATCTAGCATCTCTTAATGACCTCGAAGGGATGGCTAACTTCGGCGGCGCTGCGACCAGTGCATGGATTACCGATGACGGTTCAGACGTATTCTGTGTGCCGATGGCATCTGTGATTCACGGGTTTATCTACAACGCTGATCTGTTTGCAGAAGCTGGTGTTGAAGCTCCTGAAACGGTAGACGATTTCTTCGCAGCACTCGATACGCTGCAAGCGGCTGGAATTACACCACTTGATATGGGAACGGCCGACCAATGGGAATCAGCCACAATGGGCTTCCAAAACATCGGTCCTAACTATTGGGGTGGTGAAGCTGGACGTCTGGCTCTCATCAGTGGTGAAGGCAAGCTAACAGATCAAGCGTATGTTGATACGTTGGCTCAATTGGCACGATGGGGCGAGTACATGCCATCTGGTTTCCAGGCTCAAACTTACCCTGACTCACAGAACCTGTTTACGTTAGGACAAGCGGCCATCTACCCGGCCGGATCTTGGGACATTTCACTCTTTAACAGTCAGGCTGACTTCGCGATGGGCGCATTCAAACCACCTGTTCAAAATGCTGGTGACGAATGTTACATCAGTGACCATACTGACATCGCGATCGGGTTAAACGCAAATGCGGCCGATCCTGAAGCGGCGAAAGTGTTCTTGAACTGGGTCGCATCTGCAGAGTTTGCCAACTTGTTCAGTAATGCTCTACCAGGCTTCTACTCATTGGCGAATGTTGATCTTGAAATTGAAGACCCATTGGCGGCTGAGTTTGTTGAATGGCGCAGTGAATGTCAGTCAACTATCCGTAACTCTTACCAGATTTTGTCTCGTGGTGAGCCGAACCTAGAGAATGAGCTATGGCGGGTAAGTGCGCAGGTCATCAACGGCGACATTACGGCCGAAGAAGGGGCTGCTCAACTGCAAGAAGGACTCGACGCTTGGTACAACAACTAAGCATTTAGGCTAGTAGCAAGTAAAAGACCAGACTGGTTCTTGAAACCAGTCTGGTCTAAGCAATAGGCACAGCATGAGTACAAAGCGCTTTCCCACACACATCGTCGTTTTTTTATTGCCAGCATTTATTATCTACACCCTGTTTATGATCATTCCGTTGGTTGACTCCCTTCGGTTGAGCTTTTATTCAAATGAAACAGGTGCATTTGTCTTGTTCGACAACTATAAAACGTTGTTGACGGCCGATCTTTGGTCTGTGCGTTTTTGGGGAGCGGTTAAAAACAACTTATGGTTCTTTGCCATCAACATGGTCGTGCAAAACCCGGTCGGCCTACTACTGGCCGCCATGCTTAGTAGGCGCAATTTAAAGGGTGCCAACATTTACCGCACCCTGCTGTTTATGCCGACGATGCTATCAGTTGTCATCATCGGTTTTATTTGGCAACTGATTCTCAGCCCGCTGTGGGGCATCTCTGAATCGATGCTAGATGTTGTTGGATTAGGCTCTTTCTTCCAACCGTGGTTGGGACTTGAGAGTACAGCCCTGAACACATTGGCCCTTATCTCAGTATGGCAATTTATCGGCATCCCGATGATGTTGTTTTATGCCGCATTGCTGGGTATCCCTGAAGATTTAATTGAAGCGGCTCACGTTGATGGTGCAACTGCTTGGAACGTTTTCTGGAGAATTAAATTTCCTTTGATTCTGCCCACCGTTGGCATTGTGAGCATTTTGACCTTTGTCGGCAATTTCAATGCATTCGATCTCATCTACACGGTAAAAGGAGCCTTAGCTGGGCCAAACTATTCAACCGACATAATGGGAACGTTGTTTTTCCGAACATTTTTTGGTCAACAATTGCAGTTAGGTAACCCTGAAATGGGAGCAACTGTTGCCGCTATGATGTTACTCATCATTTTGGGTGGTGTTGTTTTGTATTTGGTGGGATGGCAACGGCGCATCACATCATACGAGATTTGATCTGGGGTTTAAACAAATAAGATGATGACAAGAATACGACAACAACTAACGGATCATTTCGCAGCCCATTTAGTGCTTATTGTGTACGGGGCAATCGCCCTTTTTCCGATTGTGCTCGTGGTTATTAATTCGTTTAAAGCACGGAAAGCGATATTTAGTTCACCACTTTCGTTTCCATCTAGGGAAACCTTTAGCCTGATCGGTTACAGCACCGTTTGGGAACGGGCTAACTTTGACCTGTATTTTGGCAATAGCATCACCATTACGGTTGTATCGATTGCTCTGATCTTATTTACAGGGTCGATGGCCGCTTTTGCCCTTTCAGAATATGATTTTCGTGGGAACACGCTTATCGGGCTTTATATGGCTTTGGGCATTATGATCCCAATCCGCTTGGGAACGATTGGTATTTTACGCTTGGTCGTTGCGTTGGGGTTAACCAATACCCTTACAGCTTTGATTTTAGTGTATACGGCCCAAGGGTTGCCGCTGGCAATCTTTGTTTTGCAAAGCTTTATGAGCCAGATTCCCCGAGAGCTCAAGGAAGCGGCACGGGTAGATGGAGCGAGTGAATATCGCATATTTGCACTCATATTGCCCTTGGTACGGCCGGCCGTGGCGACAGTCGCCGTCTTTGTCATGATTCCTATCTGGAATGACTTGTGGTTCCCGTTGATTCTCGCTCCCGGTGAGGACACAAAGACAGTAACTTTAGGTGCTCAGCAGTTTCTGGGTCAATTTGTAAGTGACTGGAATGCGGTGCTCTCTTCGTTGACCTTGGCCATGATTCCTGTCTTGGCCCTTTACCTTCTTTTTTCTCGTCAATTGATTCGAGGAATTACAGCTGGTGCGGTGAAATAATATGACTAAACAATTGCGTGTGGGCATTATTGGAACAGGTGCGATGGGGCAAACCCATGCTCGTGCTTGGCGCCAAACCCCTGCAACTCTTTGCGGGATTGTTTCAAAATCTATTAGCTCGGCCACTTCCTTGGCCGAAAAGCATAACGCTCCAGTTTATGATTCTTTAGACGCGATGCTCCCGAATATCGATGTGCTAGACATTTGCACCCCGACCCATCTGCATCGAGAAATGGCCCTTGCTGCGGCCGCGGCTGGTGTCCACGTTATTTGTGAAAAACCGTTGGCTCGTACTGTGGCTCAGGCTCAAGATATGATCGATGCTTGTGAGGCGGCTGGTGTTAAATTGCTGGTGGCACAGGTTGTTCGATTTTTTCCAGAGTATGCTTTGGCTCAACAAAAAATCGCGGCCGGAGAAATCGGCGACCCGGCCGTCATTCGACTCAAACGTGGCTCGTCTCAACCGACCGGCAGTGATAGCTGGTTCAAAGATCTAGAACAATCTGGTGGGATGATCTTAGATCTCATGATTCATGATTTTGATTATGCTCGTTGGATCGGAGGAGAGGTTAAAACCGTCTTTGCGAAAAGTGTGGCTCAAGAAAACAAAGGTGCTCCTGTTGATCACGCCTTGGTCATCCTGACTCACGAAAGTGGAACAATTTCCCATGTAGAGGGTTCTTGGGCATACCCGCCACCGTTGTTTCGGACTCAAATCGAGGTCGCTGGCAGCAATGGGCTGATTCAGCATGACTCTGATAAAACGGCCGTGAGCGGAGTTTATTTCCATCAGAAAGCTGTTGCTGACGCCCCTGATGTCCCGTTACCAACCAGCCCGCTGCATGAAGACCCGTACACAACTCAGCTTAAGGCGTTTTACAGACATCTGCAGTTTGATGAGCCGTTGCGTGTTTCGGCCGCTGATGGATTGGCCGCTCTGAAAATCGGACTTGCGGCACTGCAATCGGCTCAAACAGGCTTACCTGTACATATTCAAGAGATGGAGGTCACGTCATGAAAATCGGAATTATGAGTTTTGCCCATTTGCATGCTGAGGCGTATATCGGCAACTTGAGAGCGATTCCTGGGGTCGAAATGATTGGTATCGCAGATGAAGATATGGAGCGTGGGCATAAATACGCGCATATGTTTGGCGCCTTACTTTTCCCGAGTTATGAGGCGATGTTGGAGACTAAGCCAGATGCCGTACTCGTCTGCTCTGAAAATACACGACATCGGCCATTGGTTGAAATGGCGGCCGCGGCCGGGGTCCATGTGTTGTGCGAGAAACCGCTTGCAACCACGGCCGAAGACGGTCAAGCGATGATTGACGCTTGTGAAAAAGCGGGTGTCCTGCTGATGACCGCTTTCCCGATGCGCTTTAGCGCTCCACTGCAACAATTAAAGGCTCAAATCGACCAAGGTAACTTAGGGCAAATTTATTGCCTTAGCACCATTAATCAGGGTCAGGTTCCATTAGATTATCGGCCATGGTTTGTCATTCCTGAATTATCTGGCGGCGGTGCTCTCATCGATCATATTGTACATTTAGCCGATGTGATGCGATGGTTTTTCGGTTGTGAAGTCACCTCTGTTTATGCGCAAGCCAATCAAATTATGTACCCAGAAGAGGTCTCGACAGACGCGGCCGGGCTTTCTATCGTTTATGCTGACAAAGTTGCGGTAGAAACGGCCGGACTCGTGATGCTTACTTTCGAGAATGGGATATTCGCATCGATCGATTGTAGTTGGAATAAACCGCTAAATTATCCGACCTGGGGTGGCTTGTCGCTCGAAATAATCAGCGAACGGGGCTTAACCACTGTCGATGCATTCAAGCAGAACTTAAATATCTTTACTGAAAACCCGGTAGGAAATAGTTGGGCCTATTGGGGCTCTGACGCGAATCAGGCGATGATTGAAGAATTTGTGGCGGCGATAAAAGAGCACAGAGCACCGGCGGTTACCGCCCGTGATGGTCAGATCGGGCTCGACATTACGCTCGCTGCGTATGAATCGGTTCGGACCGGAATGCCGGTAAACCTTTAGCTTCAACGTATGCATTCACAAGATGTAATTAGAAGAAAAGTGGTTGCATTTGTTTTGCGAATCGCCCCCTCTGGACAGCCAGAAATTCTTTTGCATTCCTTTGTTTCTGATCCCGACTTGCCTCATCGGCTGCCAGGAGGTGGTGTCGATCCGGGTGAATCTGTTGAGCAAGCGATCCAGCGTGAATTGCATGAAGAGACCGGGTTTTCTGAGTGGAAAACAGGGCGTAAATTAGGCGTCCAATCTTATTTTAAACCTTATATCAATGCTCATGTTGAGCGACATGATTTTCTGGTCCATGCAGATTTAGATGTGCCCGACGCATGGGAAAATCAGGTGCATGGGGAAGGGGATGATGCTGGAATGACTTTCCGTTTTGAATGGAGAGGTTCCCGGTCTCTAAAGAATATCGATGAAGAGCATCGCCCTTTTATTGAATCAGATTATATTCCTGAGTTGTTTGAAAGCTCTCAAGAAGACAAGATTTTATGATCATTCGAAACGCTAAAATCATCACCCACGACAACTGCATCTTGGATGATTGCTTAATCAAGAACGGCCGGATTGAAATGGTTGGTGATCTTAGCAAGTTGGTTGCTTCCAACGATCCTATTATCGATGCGGCCGGAAAATATCTTGCTCCAGGTTTAATGGATCTTCAGTTAAATGGGGCATTTGGGCACGACTTTACCCATCGGCCGGGGTCGATTTGGACAGTCGCGGCCGATTTGCCAAAATACGGCGTCACCGGCTTTTTGCCGACAATTATTACCTCTCCGTTGGCGACGACGGCAGCAGCTCAGCGGGTCCTCAAGAATCGACCGTCAGAATATGTTGGGGCGGAACCATTTGGTTTGCATGTTGAAGGGCCATTTTTGAACTCGGTCAAAAAAGGGGCGCACAATCCCAATCATATTTTGTCGGCAGACTCAATTTTATTGAGCTCACTTCAAAGTTGGACCCCAGACAGTGGGGTTAGGTTGGTCACACTCGCCCCTGAAATGGCGGGGGCGTTGCCACTAATCGAAGCATTAGCCGGGCAAGGGGTTATTGTGAGTGCAGGGCATTCAATGGCGACACTTGCTGAGGCTCAGGCCGGATTTGCGGCCGGAATTCGCTATGTGACCCATCTGTTTAACGCCATGCCACCGCTACATCACCGTGAACCAGGTTTGGTGGCGGCCGCGTTGGCTGATGATTCGATCACTATCGGACTAATTCCTGACGGAGTGCACGTACACCCTGATCTTATCAGCTTGGTTTGGCAACTTGCTTCCAATCGAATCAATGGGGTTACAGACGCGATGGGGGCGATGGGGATGCCACCGGGTGAATACGCACTTGGCGATTACACCGTTCAAGTTTCAGACGTAGATGCTCGACTTTCCTCGGGCACGTTGGCAGGCAGCATTGTGCAGCCGATGCAGGTAGTAAAAAATCTAGCACAATTCACCAAGTGCGGTGTGGTTGATGCGGTACGTTCGATGACAGCCATCCCGGCTGACCTTTTAGGGATCGGTGGTCAAAAAGGACGTATAGAAAAAGGGTGCGATGCAGATCTCATTTTATTTGATGAGGAATTTAATCTTGAAAAAACTATTATTGGGGGAGAAATAATTTATGATCGAAAATAGCTATCTCTTTAAAGAGATTCATGAGCAACCGGCCGTCATCAGCTTGTTCTTGAGCAAAGCTGATAGCACGGCTCGACAGTTGGCCAGTGTGATTAACGAAAGAAAATTATGGCACGTTGTTATCGCAGCACGAGGCACAAGTGATAACGCAGGCAGATACGCGAAGTATTTATTTGGCGCTTACAACCGATTAGTTGTGTCGTTGGCAACGCCGAGCTTGTTCACCATTTATGGGCAACCACCGAACTTTGGCGATGCGCTTGTTTTGGGTATTAGTCAAAGCGGACAAAGTCCCGATATTGTGGCTGTTTTAGCTGAGGCGCGGCGTCAAGGTAAATTGACGGCCGCCATTACGAATGAGCCTGATTCGCCACTGGCGGCCGAAGCTGATTTTGTGATTGACTTAAGTGCTGGTGACGAGCTTGCTGTAGCTGCGACAAAAACATATACGGCTCAACTTGCGGCAATCGCTTTGCTCAGTTGCCATCTAGCAAAAGATAACGAGCGTTTGGCGCTACTTAAAACCTTGCCCGACGCGATGGAATCAACGCTGGGTATTGCCAAAGCTGTTGAGACCGCCGCACCCCGCTATCGCTATATGGAGCATTGTGTCGTCATCGGCCGGGGGTTTAATTATGGGACCGCGTTTGAAATCGCTTTAAAGATGAAAGAGCTGACTTACACCATTGTTGAGCCTTATAGTAGTGCTGACTTTTTGCATGGCCCGCTGGCACTTATTCAGAACGGGTTTCCTGTCATTCTTGTGGCGCCATCTGGCAAACTAACGGCCGATTTTCAAGATTTTGTGAAGCAGCTAAACGAACGAGGTGCTGAAACGATTATGATTAGCGATGATGCCGAATCGCTTGAACTGGCTCGAATTCCGTTGCGACTCCAGATGGCTTTGCCTGAATGGCTTTCACCGTTTACCGCGATTATTCCTGGCCAGCTTCTAGCCATGTATTTAGCCCATGCACGTGATTTCGACGTAGACTCCCCACGGAACATTCATAAAGTGACGGAAACTGTCTAGGATTGACAAAGTTAACCCGATTAGCCAGACCAAGCTGATCGGCTCTTTCCGCCCTCGATTTCTTCTCGACGGATAGCGATAAACGCATCTAATTCATCACGAACGGCTGGGTCCATCGGCGGCTGTTCGTAGTCGCGCAGCATCTTTTTCCAGACTTTGTTCGCACGTTTATAGCTGTCTTCGCTCCCTTCCTCTTCCCATTTCTCATAATTGTCCATGCTAAATACCTGATGCTGGTGGAAAGCGGTCTTGTAGTGGCGCATGGTGTGAGCCGAGCCTAAAAAGTGCTGGCCAGTTGGGGTTTCTTCATAGGCGTCCCAAGCAAAATCATCGTCGGTAAAATCGAACCCTTTGCTGTATCGAGCGATCATCCCACAGATTTCGAGGTCGAGGACAAACTTTTCGTATCCGGCAATCAAGCCTCCTTCGAGCCACCCGGCCGAATGCAGAATATAGTTTGCACCTGATTGTACTGTCGCCCACATGGTGCTTGCTGATTCGTATCCGGACTGGGCATCTGGGATGCGTGAGGCGGTAAAGTTCCCGCCGGAGCGATAGGGTAAGCGGTAGCGACGTGCCATCTGACCACCCGCAAACATGGCTAAATTATTTTCGGCCGTGCCAAAGCAAGGGGCACCACTCTTCATATCGATATTGGCTAAAAACGATCCATACAAGCAGGGTGCGCCAGCATTTACCATTTGAGCATAACAAATTCCAAAAAGCGCTTCTGCGTTGAGCTGTGCCACAGTCGCGGCCGTTGTGCTGGGTGACATCGCTCCTGCGATAATAAACGGCGTAAACATGACCGCTTGTTTTGTTTCAGCGTAAACTGTGATAGCACTTAGCATTCGGTCGTCCCAGCGCATCGGGCTAGATGCGTTGACCGTTGAGCTTAGCGCTGGATTATCAGCCATGCGATCTTTGCCAATTACGATTCGCGCGATGTCAACACTGTCGCGGGCGTTGTCGGGAAACACGACGCTTCCCATGAACGATTTGTCGCTTAAGGTGGCAAGGGCGTGCAACATATCGAGATGGCGCGTGCCCAACGGCAGATCGTTTGGCTCAACTAAAACCCCGCCCCCAATGTGCATTTCAGGCGCCATGTAGGCGAGCTTTGCGAAATTATGAAAGTCAGTCAAGGTAGATTGCCGTCGGCCGTTGTCGATGTCGGCCGTGAACGGGGGGCCGTAAATAGGAGCGAAAACGGTATGCCGGCCGCCTATCGGCAGATCTCTTGCTGGATTTCGAGCCAGTTGAGTCCAGGTTGAAGGTGCTTTGTTGACAAAGTGCATCAATGTGTCTTCATCAATTTTCACTTTGTTTCCATCAACGATTGTTGCACCATTTTCTCGAAAAACTTCAACCGCTTGAGGATAGTCGATAATCAGAGTCCCGAAATCTTTGAGCAGTCTCATTGAAGCATCATGGATTTTGTCGATATTCTCTTGATTAACCAGCTCTAGAAAGGGAACGTTGTTAAAAACCGGTTGAAGAAATTCAATCGGCTTTTTGGCATCACTTTTATTTTGCCTAGATATACGTTTGCGTTTTTTCATGGGAACCTATGGGTTTAGAGGGGGTTTGGACCACGATAGCCGATCTTGTGGGAAATTGACGCGGCCGCTTTTGATAAAATTGGGGAAAATGTTTCTAGTTTTTCATCTGAAATTCTTGAAGCAGGTCCTGCCACACTCAATGCTGCAATAGCTTTGCCGTGATGATCGAAAATTGGGACCGCGACGCCAACGATTCCGATCTCTAACTCATTCAGGGTATAACCGACACCGGCTTCCCGTATTTTCGATAGACCTTGTATAAGTGCTTGTGGTGTGACAACTGTATGTGGGGTGAGGGCTGGCAAACTTTTAAGATTAAATGTGCCAATCAAATCCTGAGATTGGAAGGCGAGCAACACTTTTCCAGTAGAGGTTGCGTGGGCAGGCAAACGAGCACCTATGTATTGCGTCATGCCTAATAAATGGTGACCTAGGCATTCATCGATGACCATGCTAAATGGGGCATCATTTTCACCAATCCAAAGAACATCGATTGTGACTGATTCACCCGTTTGGCGTGCCACATGGCGCATTTCATCATTGGCTATTGCTCTGAAACGATGGCGTCTCATCGATCGGCCGCCTAGCGCGATAAGTTCCGAACCTAAGCACCAAGTACCACTATCAGTTTGCTCTAAAAAACCTTCATGCTTCAAAGTTGTTAGCATTCGAAAAACGGTTGTCTTTTTTAACCCAGTCGCTTCAATTAGCTCTGGCAACATCCAGTCCGGTTTTTCATCATTAAAGAGACGTAATATTTGAATTGCCCG